>CAMYNX010000292.1 GCA_947259875.1 uncultured Gammaproteobacteria bacterium
ATTGGTGCTGAGGTTCGCAAACAAATGTTTGGGATCCAGGCAGCGCTTGGCCAATGGTTGCGGTTGGGGGATCGGCGTTGCCGTGTGGTGGGTATCCTTGGCACCGAGCAGCATTCCTTGGGTATTTCGATGGATGAAATCGTTCTGGTTCCGGTAGCGCTGGCGCTGGCGATGTTCAATAAGGAATCCTTGTTTCGCGTCCTGGTGGAGGCACGTTCACGGGATCGCCTTAAGCAGACCAAGAACGCTATTCTCAATGTTATTCGCGCTCGCCACGAAGGTGAGGACGACGTGACCGTAATCGCTCAGGACGCCGTGCTCGCGACGTTCGATAAAATTCTACGCGCGTTGACCTATGCCGTGGCGGGTATCGCCGCCATCGCGCTGGCGGTGGCTGGTGTGTTAATCATGAACATCATGCTGATTGCCGTGACGCAGCGTACCGCGGAGATCGGGCTGTTGAAAGCGCTTGGTGCCGCCCCCCGTCAAATTACCTTATTGTTCCTGAGCGAGGCGGCGACGCTATCAATGAGCGGGGCAGTAGTGGGCTGGATGATGGGCGAATTCGGGGCTTGGGTGATGGCGCAGGCGTATCCAGAAGTGCCCATTGGTGCCCCTGCATGGGCGGTATTGGCGGCCCTCGGCGTTGCCCTGGCGACCGGCGTGCTGTTCGGCATTATGCCTGCAATGCGCGCGGCAAAGCTGGATCCGGTAACGGCGTTATCGCGGCGTTAGCGAGTTGCGTGATGATCCTTGGCGACATAATTAATTTAACGGTTAGTTCGTTGCGCGCACGCCGTCTACGCAGCGCTCTGACCGCCTTGGGCATTGGTATCGGCATCGCTGCGGTAGTGTTGCTGACCAGCATCGGAGAGGGGGTGCAACGTTATGTGTTGTCCGAGTTTACCCAGTTTGGCACCCACCTGTTGATGGTTACTAACCATTGAAGACGGTGAGTCTTTGCGCAGCATCGAGCACGTGCTCGGCGTCGTACCGGTGATGCAAGGTAATGCAGAGGTCGAGTTTGGCCGTCGTGGGCGCCGAACCACGGTCATCGGCGCCAGCCATGACGCCCCTGTTATCTGGAAATTAAAAGTCGCAGTCGGGCGGTTTCTTCCTGCCGACGATCCTGGCGCAGCGCGCGCCTTCGTAGTGTTGGGCGCCAAGGTTAAGAAAGAATTGTTCGGGACCAGTAACCCATTGGGAAGCCGGGTTCGCGTCGGTGGCGAGTCGTTCCGCGTTATCGGTGTGATGGAATCCAAGGGGCAATTTCTGGGATTCGATCTAGACGACGCGGTCTACATTCCAACCAGCAGGGCCTTAGAGACGTTTAACCGTGAAGGTCTGATGGAGGTGGATGTCCTGTACGCCGAGCATGCCGACGTAGAGCGACTGCAAGCTCGCATCAAAGAACGTCTCATCGTCCGGCATGGACGCGAAGACTTTACCATCGTCACCCAAGAACAGATGCTGGATGTGCTGGGATACGTATTGGAGGTGCTGACCTTCGCGGTGGCGGCACTCGGGAGTATCTCGCTGCTGGTCGGTGGCATCGGCATCTTGACGATCATGATTATCGCCGTGAATGAGCGGACCTCAGAGGTTGGGTTGCTGCGTGCCTTGGGTGCGAAACGAACACAGGTGTTGGTGCTGTTTCTAGGAGAAGCGGTGACGTTGTCGGGGCTCGGCGGCGTGCTGGGATTGGCCGCGGGGTTTGGAATCGCCCAGTTACTGAAACTGCTGGTGCCCGCGTTACCGGTGCAGATGACATGGCCGTTTGTCTTATTTTCATTGGCCTTGGCCATATTGATTGGTGTTGTAGCGGGAATTATGCCGGCGCGGCGCGCAGCCGCCCTCGACCCGGTCGAGGCGTTGCGGGCAGAATAGACAAGGTGGTCGGCAGATTGTTGGTTCCGGGTTCAATCATTCGGTTCCGGGCATTCGGTTCCGGGGACAGTTAACGTATCTGTGGATATGTTGCCCGAGTTCCGGGAACGATTAACTTAGTCTGTGGAGATGTTGGGTGGTAGTTCACTTGAACTGATATTTTTTGATGCCGTCGGTGATCGGTGAGTCGACCGTCGCGGAATTTATGCACAGATTAAGTAAACCATTGCGATGAATACTAGGGACAGTTCACTTAATTCTCACTTATATTCCGGACTACTATCACAACTAATTCCGCTCACTGCCCTGGGAGCTTTTGGAACATCGAGGTACGAATTAGGTAAACTGTCCCCGGAACTCGATGAGCATCGGAGCAGGGTTCACAATGCCGTATTGGCGGCGGAGACGCATTTTAAGATAGGTGCTGCTGAAACTAACACGTGTATGACGAATAACCCGTATGCATTGGGCCTGGAGAAGAACAGTGCCAATTTCGCGGCCTTGTCGCCGCTCAGCTTCTTGTTGCGTACCGCTCGGGTTTACCCGGAGCACACCGCCGTAATCTACGGCGACCAACGCTATTCCTGGTCCGAGGCCTATGCGCGTTGCCGCCGCCTGGCCTCCGCCCTGCATCAGCGTGGCGTCGGGATGGGGGACACCGTTGCCGTCATGGCGCCCAACATCCCGGCCCTGTTCGAGGCGCACTTTGGCGTCGCCATGACCGGGGCGGTGCTCAACGCGGTCAATATCCGTATGGATGCCAAGACCATCGCGTTCCAACTGCAACACGCCGGTGCCAAGGTTTTTATCGCGGATCGCGATTTTTCCGATGTTGTGCGCGCCGCCTTGGCGGAACTCGACACTGCGCCGATAGTGATTGAGATCGACGATCCCGCGGCCAGCGGGGAGCATTTCGCCGATCTCGACTACGAGTCGCTGCTCGACGACGCCGACCCGGAGTTCCCGTGGAGTGGGCCGGAGGACGAGTGGCAAGCGATCAGTTTGAATTACACGTCGGGTACCACCGGAAACCCCAAGGGCGTCGTCTACCATCATCGCGGCGCGTACCTGAATGCGGTGAGCAACGCTTTGAGTTGGGAGATGCCGTTGCATCCGGTGTATCTGTGGACGCTGCCCATGTTTCACTGCAACGGGTGGTGCTTCACTTGGACCGTGACCGCCGTGGCGGGGACCCACGTATGCCTGCGCAAGGTCGACGCCCAACCCGTTTTTGATGCCATATCACGGCACAACGTCACCCATTTCTGCGGGGCGCCGGTAGTGTTGAATATGTTATTGCACGAGTCACACAAGCAGACGCAAAGACCCGACCGGGTGGTGCACGTGGCAACGGGCGGCGCACCGCCGCCCGAGGCGGTGATTGGCCGCATGGAACAGCTCGGTATGCGGGTGCTCCATCTTTACGGTCTCACCGAGACCTACGGTCCTTCGGTGGCGTGCGCCTGGCACCAGGAATGGGACGAGAAACCCCTTGCGGAACGCGCGCGCCTGATGGCGCGGCAGGGCGTCAACATGTTCATGGTCCAAGATTATATGGTCGCCGACACGCAGACCATGAAGCCCGTGCCCAAAGACGGTCACACCATCGGCGAGATCATGCTTCGCGGCAACATCACGATGAAAGGTTATCTGCAAAACCGCTTGGCCACCGAGGAGGCCTTCGCCGGCGGCTGGCTTCACACCGGCGATCTCGCGGTGTGGCACGAAGATGGGTACATGCAAGTCAAAGACCGCGCCAAGGACATCATTATCTCGGGCGGGGAGAACATCTCCACCGTGGAAGTGGAAGACGTGCTGTACAAACATCCCGCGGTACTGGAAGCCGCGGTCGTGGCCAGACCGGATGCACACTGGGGAGAAACGCCCTGTGCCTTTGTCACCCTGAAACCCGCGGCCGAGGACACCGAGGCCCAGGATATCGTTGAATATTGCCGCGCCAATTTAGCTCACTTCAAGGTGCCCAACACCGTGGTCTTCGGACCCCTGCCCAAGACCGCGACCGGAAAGATACAGAAATTCGTGTTGCGTGAGCGGGCCAAGCACCTTTGATTTGATCCATGCGCAAGCTGCACAGTTCTAGGGACAGTTTACTTAATTCTCACTTATATTCCGGACAACTATCACAACTAATTCAGCTCACTGCCCGCGGGGCTTTTGGAACATCGAGGTACGAATTAAGTAAACTGTCCCCGGAACTCGCCGACGTACCGTTGGCCAGCTGTTTAGACATCAAGATATTCGAACGACGATGCATTATGCGCATCTATCCCTGAGGATACTCGGGAAGCTTAGAGACTATAAGTTTGTCACGATTCTGTCACGGTACGGGAAGAAGGAAGGTCGGAGTGACGATAAGTCATTGATTGAAATGGTGGGCGATGCTGGGTTCGAACCAGCGACTTCTGCCGTGTGAAGGCGTTGTCACACTCATTCTGTTACAGGGACTTCGAGCATAACACATTTCAAAACAACCACGTACGCTATTACGCGATCACCCGCG
>CAMYNX010000293.1 GCA_947259875.1 uncultured Gammaproteobacteria bacterium
CGGTCCGGAGAGTTCCAACAATGCCAAGGAAGGCGGCGGGCTGGTGCCGACATTGTTGTTCGGCATCCCCGGCTCGGGTTCGATGGCGATCTTCATCGGCGGGTTGATATTGATTGGCTACGAAGCCGGCCCGCAAATGATCACCAATGACTTGTCGATCACGTATACCGTGGTGTGGTCGCTGGCCCTGGCGAATGTGTTTGGCGCCGGGCTGTGTATCTTTCTCTCGGGCGGCATTGCACGCCTGACCACCATTCGTTTTTCACTGCTCGCGCCGTTTGTTCTAATGATGATCAGTTTCGCGGCGTTTCAATCGAAGCAGACTCAGTGGGATCTGGTTGCGTTGGTTGCCATCGGGATGCTCGGTATTCTTATGCGCCGTTTCGAATGGCCGAGACCCGCGTTTTTGATTGGCTTCGTGTTGGCCGACCAGGCGGAGGTGTACACCTATCAAGCAACCCAAATAGCGCTCAGCAGACTCAAACTTGGTTGGGGTCCGATGCTGGAATATATTTTTTCACCGACAACGCTGATTCTACTGACGATCACCATCGTCTCCGTGTGGCTGGGTGCGCGGCAGTCGGCGAGCCTCAAGCCACCCGTCAAGACCGCACTCACGCAGCAGTCCAAGGTCGCGCCCATTGTGTTTACCATTATTATTGCCGTGTTCCTGGCGGTGAACCTGGTGGATGCAATTAACGTGTCGGTACTCATCGACAAGGTGTTTCCGATTGCAGTGGTCGGGCTGACCTTGCTCGGCACGTTGATACTCCTGTTTCGCTCGTCGATGGTACCCGCCGATCATGTCATGGTCGTCGATCACGAGATGATAGGCGAAGATGCGGGTGCGCCCCGCGGCGTGTGGTCGACATTGAGCTGGTTGGTCTTGTTGCTCGCGTTTACCGCACTGTTTGGTTTTGTTATCGCGCTGGTCGTATTCTTTGTCATGTTTCTGCGCATCAGGGCTGCAACGGGCTGGTTACAAACATTACTGCTCACGGGGTGCGCGCTGAGCGGCTTGCTTGTTATTGCCGGCGCCCTGCATCGGGATTTTCCTCCCGGACTGATGCAAAGCCTGTTTGATTTGCCGTGGCCGTTCAGATAGAACTTGGAAATACGCCTGTAAACAATGAATCTTGAACTCGACCATCGAACCGCGTTGGTGACCGGCGCCAGCACCGGTATTGGACATAGCTGATCTAAAGTGATTCGGTTAATAAGCCATGACTAAGATTGCAATCCTGGATGACTACCAGCAGGTGGCATTGACACTCGCCGATTGGCAGCAATTGCCATCTTCCTGTGAGATTACCGTTTTCTCCGATCACCTGCCCTATGGCGATGCGTTGGTCGCGCGATTGGAGCCGTTCGAGGTGTTGTGCATCATGCGGGAGCGCACACCGTTTCCGCGTGCCTTACTCAACCGGCTGCCGCATCTGAAATTGCTGATCACCTCGGGGGCCCGCAATGCTGCGATAGACCTTGTCGCCGCGCGGGAGTTGGACATCATGGTATGCGGCACCCAGTCGCCAGCTTATGCGACACCGGAGCTCGCCATGGGCCTGATATTGTCTCTGGCCCGCGGGTTGCCGCGTGAAATCGACTCGTTTCGCGACGGCGGCTGGCAACTAGGTGTGGGCCGCGATTTACATGGGTCGACCCTTGGCATCCTCGGACTGGGGCGGCTCGGATCGCGGGTTGCTGAATTGGGCAAGGCATTTGGGATGCACGTCATTGCCTGGAGTCAGAACTTGACCGAGCAGCGCGCGCAGGAGGTGGGCGTTCGTCGCGTCGGTAAAGAAGAGCTGTTTTCGCAATCAGACTTTTTGACCATTCATTTGAAGTTGGGTGACCGCAACCGCGGGTTGGTTGATGCCCAAGCCTTGGCGATGATGAAACCCAGTGGCTACTTGATCAACACCTCGCGCGGTCCGATCATCGACGAAACCGCACTGCTCGCCGCGCTCAACACTCAGCAGATCGCGGGGGCGGCCGTCGATGTCTACGATGAAGAACCGCTGCCCCCGGATCATCCGCTGCGGCGCGCACGCAACGCCGTTTGTACACCGCACATCGGCTACGTGACGGAACAGACTTATCGCGTTTTTTACACCGGCATGGTCGATGTGATTAAGAGCTATCTGGCGGGCGGCGCTCCACTCAACAGGCTTGAGTAAGTAGCGCGCTGATTCGTTGCGCGGTGCCGGCGTCGACGTAGTTGGATGATTGCATGAACCGCTCGATGCGCCCGGTGGGGTCTTTGTCAGCGAGACTTTCATTCATTGCTCGGTCCAATCGCGTCAACTCGCGGCTGATTTGCGTGCGTTGTTCGAGAAGGTGATTGTACTGCTGATCGCAGGCGGGAATCGGTGGTGGATAGTTCCTGATTTCCTCATGGATCTGGTCTCTTCGGTGCGCCAAGTGGCCTTTGATCGTGGCCCACGCGGTGCGCACGACGTCGATCCCGGGAACCGACGGCTCCGGCGTGTGTAACGCTTTGTGCGTTGCTTTATTTGGCATCTGATCTATGACTCTCGATTACGCTTGCCGCGCTAAATTGGGTAACGCGCTAGAAGATAGACACTAATAATCGCTGGTTGGTTCGGTGTTACCAGGTGGGACGCGCCGTTCACGGGCATACTTGATCAACGCCGCGAAGCGGTAGCCGGCGTGTACGAACTTGCTGTAGGGCAGAGCGAGGAACAACGCCAGCACAACACCGAAGTGAATCGCCAACAGCACGCCCATCGCCGGGGTGTCACGCGCCACCAGCAATAGGAGTCCGGTCAGGCTGGTCAACAACAACAATACGAGAAACGCCACGTCCATGCCCGTGGATTGTCGGTCGCGGGGCTCCGGGTCGCTTTGTATCTTGAGCCGCAACAAACCCCCGGTTCCCACCAAGATGCCGATGCCGCCCACGGTGCCGAGCACCACCGGCCAACTCGTGAGTGGATAGGGCGCTTCCCAGCCCAATCCATAGTGATAAAACGTCGCCACCGACGTGGCTGCAAAGCACAACAAGAATCCATACATCATTCCATGGTGATACCAGCGGGGCAGGTGGGAGAAGCGCTCGTTGGGATAATTGCACCCGTCACCGCCGCCGGTAAGAAATTTGAGTTGGGCCGCGTCGATGACCGCGCGCCACATCGTTCGCGGGTTCAGCAATTGATGCACGCGCACGCCGGTATCGCGCAAAAAGCGCGTGAACCCGATGGTAAGCGCCGACAGTGCAAACAGAAAAATACCCGCCGACGGGATCACCATCACCCTATGCGGCATGATTTGATAGAACGCCCCCTCACCGCTGTGCGTTGCAAACAACGCCCCTGTATCTTGCATCACATACGTTAGCAGCATCACCAAGGTGATCACCAGTACGCTGATCAATGCGACGACCAAGCCGTTGCGGTCAAATGCGCGTGCCAGCGGTTTGGGCCAGGCATAATCTCGGTAGGATTGCGTTCTGAGTGCGGCAAGGGTCTGCGGTAGATTGACATCGAACTCATGGGGCAGCGCGTATTGGCAGGCGTAATGGCAGGCACGGCACCCATGGCACAGGTTTGCTAAATAGACCAAATCAACATCGGGAAACGACTTGCGTTGCATCATCGCG
>CAMYNX010000294.1 GCA_947259875.1 uncultured Gammaproteobacteria bacterium
ATGCGCAGATTTCCGAGCTCGAGCAGGCGCTGCAGCAGGAACGGACCGCGAAGCAGACATTGGCCGCCGACCTGATGCGCTTGAACGAAGAACGTCAGACCCAAACCCAGCGGCTCGAGCGTCTTGATGCTGTGCACAAGCAAAGCACCGACGAACTCGACGCCGCTCGTACCGAGCTTGCCGAACTCGCATGGCTGCGTTCGCGAGTCCGGGAACTTGAAGATCAGGGAATTAGAGCCGACAGTAGAGACATCGCGATGAGCGAGGAGCTCGAGCACCAAAGCGCAGGCCGGCCGACGGTCCCAGAGCCACTACCCAAGGTCTCACTCGCCGCAACCACGCCCCCACTGAAAGCGGAATCTGCCACAATTGACGTGACCGCGGATATCGATGCCTTGGTTTACGCCTGGGGTGCTGCATGGTCGGAACAGGACGTTGGCGCCTACCTGGCGTTCTATTCTCAAGAATTTCGACCCTCTGGCGGCGCAACCCGTAAGGCATGGGAAACGCTGCGCCGCCACCGCCTAATGCGGCCTGCTTTCATCGAGGTAAGCATCGCCGACTTGGAAATCACGCTCTCAGGCCTGGGTCGCGCGCAAGCGACTTTTCGCCAAGCCTATCGTGCCGATCGCTACCAGGACCAAGTGTTGAAGACGCTCGAGTTAATACGCGAAAGCGATCAATGGCGCATTGTGCGTGAGACGAGCCGCTAGTCTTATGCGTTGGATGTTATTCAAAGTGCTTATCGTGTATGGAGGATGAACAGCAACCGATGATTGAATCTCCATTGCCTGCAACAAGTCGTTCTTCCCAGAATCTCGACTATAGGTCGCGGATCATGCAAACCGCGTCAGAAGATGAATTGATCGAGTTGACGGCGATGTGGATTTTACAGGAATTCGATTCCCTTTATTCCGAACTCCGGCACATCCCGCGTCTGGCCAAACAGGCATTTGAGAATCGGGATCCAACGACATCCCTTGCATTGAGCAAAAGCAGGCTGTCCATGTACAGCGAAAGTATTAATGAACTTGGTCCGAGGCTGAAGGAAACTTTTCAGCACTTGGCTGAAAATGAACATCTTTGGGATAACGTGGTGAAGTGTTATTTATCTCTTATCAAAGGAAGATACGAAGCCGATTTTGCATTCGCTTATATCCACTCGGTACGACGAAAGATTTATCAGGGTGAGTGGAAGCCCGTGGAGTATGCGTTTGGCGAGTCAATTGAAAAAAAAGCGGTCGCCGGTCCTGAGGTGTGCCGCACCTTCCCCGGGGGTCCTCGAGTATCTCGCGAGACAATCATTGATATTCTTGGAATCCCCGGTTTTTCGACGCCCTATAAAAGTCTTGATGCGGATGCCGCTTTGATTGCTGAACGGGCCAATAATGTTTTGGGTTTGGACGGGGAAGAACCGGACTCTGTCCGAACCATCGTCATGGTCGATGCCGGATTTTATCGTAACCGGGGAGCGTATCTCGTGGGACGGTTTGTCCTCGAGCGAGGCGGTATCGTGCCCCTGATTATTGCGCTCCTGAATGGGGAGGAAGGCATTTATGTGGATGCGGTCCTGATCTCTGAGGCAGATACGCATAACCTTTTCAGTTCAACCTTGGCCAACTTTCACGTCACCACTGAGTACTATCACGAGTTATCTGCGTTTCTGCATAGCATCATGCCGCGAAGACCGATAGGTCTCCACTATTCCACGGTTGGTTTTAATCACGTCGGTAAAGTTGCGGTGATGACCGAATTGAAACATGAGTTGAAAATTTCAAAAGAGGTATTAAGCACAGCGATTGGTTTTAGAGGCACCGTCACCATTGGATTTTCGGCACCTTCCTCATCTTACAATCTGAAAGTGATCCGCGACAAACCCACAGCACAATATAAATGGGGAAAATATGAAGGCCTTGATGCGGTTTTGAAAAAATACAAACGAGTACATGAAATTAACCGAACCGGAAGCATGTTGGATAATATTATTTACTTTAACCTAAGGTTGGAGAAAGATTTATTCCAGGCATGTTTACTCGATGAGTTGCTAAAAGAGGCCGGTCAAAGTGTTTTCTTGGAGGGGAATTACGTTATTTTTAAAACCCTCATTGTTCAACGCAAGGTCATACCATTGCCAGTGTTTTTCGAAACCGCTTCCAATGACGATGCGAAGACAGTAATCGTTAATCTGGGATATTCCATCAAAAATAATATGGCAGCAAATATTTTCAACAAAGACCTTGATGCGAGAAACTATGGCGTCACCAGATTCTTGAAAGTGTATCTTTTCGATTACGACGCCCTGGAACCGTTGACGGAAGTTAAGATACGTACCAATCAAGACAGGATTGATGGCGAGGAAGACATACCCGATTGGTACTTTGAAGATGGTGTCGTCTTTCTCCCGGAAGAAATCGAATCAGGGTTGAGAATTCCGAACAGGATGTTGGGCCGTTTGTTTCGTGAAGTTCATGGAGATTTGCTCACCACAGAGTACTGGGAACGAATCCAGAGCGATCTCAAAGCAGGGAAAGTGCCGCGTTTACATATCTATCCGGAAGACCGGGAACTTGACAGGAACACAGCCGTCACTAGTTAGCGTATAAGTCCCTTGAAGGGGATATATTGCCAACCTACGCGGACGGCGACCGCCACCACTGGTACCACAAACGCGGGCATTCGATTCGTGAGTCGTGGTCGGATAACAACATCTAATTTTATGCGCAATACGATTAGACGGCCTATCACATCAATTATTTTAATACTGAACATTGAAAAACTGATTATTTTAAAAAAATTGACATAATTAGAATGATGCTGTGTCCAATCGCGGCAACGCTTTGATTGGGAAACGAGGCAAACCCCTGGGTATGCTTGTTCGAAAACCATCTTTATAACGTCGAGGAACAGCCATGAGAGTATGCGTTGTCGGTGCCGGTGCCATTGGAGGAATGCTGGGTGTCAAATTGGCGTTGACGGGACAGGATGTCACCCTGATTGCCCGTGGTGTGCACCTCAAGGCCATCAATGAGCATGGCCTTACGCTGATCATGAATGATGATACGAAGCATGTCGCGACAAACGTGAAAGCGACCGATAATATCGAAAAGGCCGGTCTGCAAGATATTGTCATCCTGGCGGTAAAAGCGCATCAGATCGCACCTATAGCCCACCAGTTACGGGCCCTGTTTGAGCCCAATACTGTCGTGGTAACCACCCAGAATGGGATTCCGTGGTGGTATTTTCAACGACACGGCGGTGAGCACGAAGGTAAACGCATTGCGGTGGTCGATCCTGACGGCGCGATAGCCGCCAACATTGAGCCCGAACGGATTATTGGATGCATCGCCTATCCGGCGGCGGAGATCGCGGAACCGGGAGTGATTCGCCATATTGAAGGTATACGGTACCCCATCGGTGAGCTCGACGGTGCGGAAACCGACCGCGCAAAGATGATATCCGAGATGTTCATTGAGGCCGGGTTCAAGTCGCCGATCCTGCCCGATATACGGTCGGAGATATGGCTCAAGGCTTGGGGAAATCTCAGCTTCAATCCGATCAGCGCATTGACCCACTCGACCCTGGTGGATATATGCCAGTATCCATTGACC
>CAMYNX010000295.1 GCA_947259875.1 uncultured Gammaproteobacteria bacterium
TCGCTATCTGCGCCGCATCGCCGAACGCTTCCACATCGAAGCCTTGATAGTGACCTTGCCGGGTCTGGGCGCAGCGCGAACCATTCAAGAACTCGCAGTTGATATAGTGAACCAGTGGGAGATCGGCCGCGACTTCGAAGGACGCGGTTTGTTGTTGGTGTTAGTAGACAAACAAAAGCAAGTAAAACTCGAAGTGGGCTATGAACTGGAGGATGTGTTCACCGATGCATTTACGGGTTACGTGGAGGACCTCCAACTCAAGCCCTATTTTTTGGCGCGGGACATTGGCACTGGTCTGATCGCGGTACTGGAAGAGCTCGAACGCCGCGCACAGATCAAGCATCAAGGAGACTACACACCGGGCATGATCGCGAAGCTCGATGAGAACCTTTTGGCCGGCGGTGCCGGCGCCAAAAGGCAACTCACCCGATATCAACGCGAAGCTTCATCCCCGAGCACAACCCCTTTGACACCGGGCGCCGGCGCATCAACCCCGGATCAGGCCTGGCGGATCATGCTCAGCAAGTGGGCGGGTGAGGGATTACACGGCAAGGCCGATATCTACACCGAGATGACAAAATTGGCCATGGGCGACCAGAACCGCCCGGATCAGCGCACCAAGGCGGCCCTCGGCCACTGGCAAGCTACGCCATATCAGATACTGCAACACGGCGATCATGCGGTCATTTACTTCGGCAACAAGAAAGGGTGGAACAACGCGCCTTTTTTATTTTGTAAGACACCGAGTGGTTGGAAGTTCGATATCGTACATCAACGCCGGTTGGTGGTGATGGGTCCCAATCCCACCTGGATGGTGGAGCAGGGCAACTATCCCTATGTGCACCTTTTGTCCAAGGTACCCCAATCAACCGGCAAGGATCTACCCTTGTCCGCAGAGGATCTTTATTCCTGTGCGCGTGACGAGGAATATGCGCGGCAGATCCGTATTTTGGAAAACGACGTCAAACGGCGTCCAAACGACTTCGAAGCCGTCATGGCGCTGGCCCGTCTCAATGTCATCATTGGCCGGCGACCCAATCATGTTCAACCGTTGCTCAAACAGGCAAAGCAGCTCGACCCTGATCACCCGGACCCCTACAGGTATTCTGCGATCTACAATGTCAACACGTTTTTCCAGTACAAAACCGCGCTCAAGGACATCGAGGCGTATATCGACAAGCGTCCCGAGGATGCGTTCGGCTATAACATGAAGGGTTTCCTCCACTATCGGTTAGGCGACTATCAAGACTCCGTCGACGTATTGAACCGGGCGATCGATGTGAATCCGGACAATGCCTATGCGTATACATTAATGGCGCGTGATTATGCGTTGTTGTACAAGGGCGCCAACAAACTCGACCCCCGCCGGTCTGGATATAAGACTGCCGCGCTGGCGATGCTGCGTAACGCGAAAGCGGTACCAACGCCTGATGCCAGGCGTATCGCGAGGTTGACGTCGTGGCTCAAACGGCGGCAATTCTTGTAATCGCAACGGGTGAAAATGTATGGTAAGCGAATATTGTAAACATAGAAGTGGGTGGTTGTATCAATCGGATGCCGTTTCACATCCGTGCACTACGTTGCACCATGATGAAGCGAGTTTTGGGACACTGAACGCCTTCGCGCGTCTTTCACACGGTTGGCGATAGCGTCCTACGTAGATGTCGGTGATGCAGAGACGAACGTGGGATGGTGGATAATATCGTGAGAACGTATGTATGGGGCTTGGTGTTCATCCTGCTGCTTGGATGGGGGCTCACCGCGCACGCGGGTCTACGACACGAGCTGACGGTCACAGTGAGCCCCTCATCTCATCACCTCAGCGTGATCGACCGGATTACTCTACCGCCAGACGGTGCGAAATCACAGTCGTTCTTATTGCATGCTGGGATGAACCCGACGGCGCGCGGCGGCGCCAAATTGATATCCGTAACACCTGCAGGTGACCACGGCGTACCGTTGGAACGCATTACCATCGAGTTGGTTCAAGGGCAGCGTGAATTTGTGCTGGAATACAGCGGCGAGATATACCACCCGATACAACAACTGAGCGAGGAATACGCACGCAGCTTTAGCGTATCCCCAGGGTTGATATCCGAAAATGGGGTATACCTGTCCGGTGTCAGTCATTGGGTACCACAGTTCAACGAGACGACGCAGTCCTTTTCCCTGAAAGTGACGTTGCCGAAGGGCTGGCACTCGGTCACTCAGGGCGCGCGGTCGGATCGGCAACATCGCGCCGAACAAGTCATCGACACGTGGGTGCTCGATACCCCACAGGAAGAGATTTATCTCATCGCCGGAGTGTTCGAGGAATATAAAGATGTCGCCGGTGCTGTGGACGCGATGGTGTTTCTACGTCAAGCGGATCCCGCTCTCGCCAATAAATATTTAGATGCTACGAAGCAATACATTGAACTCTATCGAAATCTCATCGGTCCTTACCCTTATCGCAAATTTGCACTGGTGGAAAATTTCTGGGAGACCGGCTACGGCATGCCTTCATTCACGCTGCTGGGTCCACGTGTAATCCGCTTTCCGTTCATTCTGCACTCGTCGTATCCCCATGAAATATTGCACAATTGGTGGGGCAACGGCGTTTATGTTGATTATCAGCGGGGAAATTGGGCCGAGGGGCTGACCAGTTATCTCGCCGATCATTTAATCAAGGAGCAACGTGGGCAGGGCGTCGCCTACCGGCGGCAGGTGCTGCAGAAGTACACAGATTATGTACGTGATCAAAAAGACTTTCCATTGACGCAGTTTCGCGGCCGGCACAGTTCGGTCACTGAAGCGGTGGGGTACGGCAAGACCTTGATGCTGTTCCATATGCTTCGCCAAGAGATTGGTGACGAGATGTTTACCGACGCCTTGCGTCAGTTGTATCGACGGTACCGCTTTAAGGTCGCTTCATTCGATGATGTGGCCACGGTATTTGGGGACGCGAGTAAAAAACCACTTGGTCGGTTTTTCCAACAATGGGTAACACGTTCCGGAGCACCAAGTTTACGAGTAGGTAATGCGCAGGTGACACCGCAAAGTGATGGAGACGAAGAATTTGTGTTATCGGCCATGATCGAGCAAACCCAGGATGGTGACGGGTATCTGCTCACAGTACCGATCGCCGTACACCTGGCGGGCGAACACGCCACGTATCAAACCCGAATAACCATGACGAGTAAACAGCAGCGCTTCGAACTCCGATTGCAGGCGCGGCCCGTGCGGCTCGAGGTGGATCCCGAATTCGACGTGTTCCGGCGTCTCGACCGTAACGAGATCCCCCCGGCGCTAACCCGGGCGTTTGGCGCCAGCCGCGCTCTCATCGTGTTACCGTCGGCGGCTTCTGGTCCTATCCGCGACGCTTACCGAGCCCTGGCGCGTTCATGGGCGGAGCAACGCCGGTCGCAGATCGACGTGAAGTACGATAACGAGATTAACGAGTTACCTGATGGCCGCGCAGTGTGGATCCTCGGTTGGAATAATCGCTTTCGTTCGGTGGTGCAAGCCGCGCTTACCGATTATGCGTATAAGGACAAGGGCGATACGATCGACATCGCCGACGAGA
>CAMYNX010000296.1 GCA_947259875.1 uncultured Gammaproteobacteria bacterium
TATCTATTTTGCCCCCGAAAAGCCTGAGGGCGTTACGGAGCAGAACTGGGTTCCGACGCTGCCTGAGCAGGGGTTCTTCAGCTACATCCGCTACTACGGTCCACTCAAGGCATTCAACGACAAAACCTGGGTGCCCAATGATGTGGAGTTAGTGAAATGAACCTGACATCGACCAGGGCTCTGCATCAACCAGAGGGAAGAAAAGCAACTGTATCGAGCCCGTGCACAGGGCAGATTGAACGAATCAACCAACGAGGGAACACGACATGAGATACGACAAGACAATATCGACAGCGTTGGCCGGGCTGCTCGCGGCCAGCCTGACCCTTCCGGCCTGGGCCGATATGCCCAAGTACAAAATGACCACACAGGTTCCGGACAACGTACTGATTCCAGATGAGGTGGATACCCGTTTAGGCACGCTGAAATTCTTTGACGGGGTTCCCACGGAAGAGACCGCTGCAAAAGTCTGGGATCAGCTCGATTTCCAGCGTGCGGTCGAATCGATGATTCTCACCACGCCGGCTGCATCGCTGAGCGGCTTCCGGCGGTCGCTCAGAGAACTTGGTCCCGATAATGAAGCAGCGATGATTTGGGAGGAGCGCCTCGATTCAAAGGGTCTCCTGCTTACCGGCAATACGTCGGTGATCTATCTATTCATGTGGATCGATACGACAGATGGTCCGGTTGTTATTGAATCTCCACCCAATGTTCTGGCAATTCTGGATGACTTCTGGTTCCACTACGTTACAGACATTGGCAACGCCGGTCCGGACCGTGGCAAGGGTGGCAAATATTTGATTCTTCCACCGGATTTCGAAGGCGAAGCGCCTGAAGGTTACTTCGTCAGCCAGTCCAACACCTATGGAAACTGGCTTGCCTTAAGAGGTTTCCCTACCGGGGATGACAACGCCAGTGTCGTAAAGAATATCAAGGATAATTTGAAGGTCTACCCGCTGGCTGAAAAGAACAATCCCAAGCCGGTCG
The DNA here is from genome assembly GCA_947259875.1 of uncultured Gammaproteobacteria bacterium. Taxonomy (GTDB): domain Bacteria; phylum Pseudomonadota; class Gammaproteobacteria; order Arenicellales; family JAANXG01; genus CALZGZ01. The sequence goes on from CAMYNX010000296.1 coordinate 988, forward strand.
TGTATCACGATATATCCAACAAATACATCAACACGTTGCATGCGCAGGACATCACCTTCTTCCATGAGGTAAACGAGGTGGTGCAGGAAGAACATAACCAGGCATTCAGCCCGGAAGTGCTTGGCATGCTGGCCTCCATCGGCATCGAAAAAGGCAAAGAGTTCAAGCCCGATGCTCGGATGACGAAGATCCTGAGCGAAGCGGCCGTGGTCGGCACCGCGGCACAGCGTTCCATCATCTGGCGCAACCGCAATGAGAATGTCAAGCTCTGGCCGGATAGTAAAAGCTGGGAAATTGGTTTTGCCGGCGGCAGCCATGCGTTTGATCATGATGGTGTTCGTCTGATCAATGAACGCACCCGCTTCCATTACTACGCCACCGGTATCACACCGGTCATGGTGAAACCGCCGGTTGGAGCAGGCTCTCAATATGTGATCGGCCTTCGCGATTCAGAGGGTGAGATCCTGAATGGTTCCAATACCTACAAGGTGCATATTCCAGCCAACGTTCCCGCAAAACGCTTCTGGGAACTTACGGTTTACGACAACCAGACCCGCAGCATGCTGCAGACCGATCAGCGCCTCCCGGGTATCACCAGTATCCAGAGCGATGTGGTACAGAATGCCGACGGCTCCTACGACGTCTATTTCGGCCCTGAAAAGCCCGAAGGCAAGGTCAACTGGATACAAACCATTCCGAATAAAGGGTGGAACGTACTCTGGAGAATCTACAGCCCAACCCAGGTCTGGTATGACAAAGCTTGGCGTCAGGGTGAGATCGAACTGGTCAAGTAACGAGCGTCATTAGCCGGGGTGCGGGCGGTACCAACCCGCACCCCGGCCGAGCAAAGAAGGAGGATGAAATAGGTGAGGGCAAACTCATTCACAACCCTGGCCGTGGCCGGAATGATGGTATTCGGATTGACCGCGCCCACGGCCGGTGCCGCGGAGCAAAGCCAGGCCGACCTGGCGAAGGCGGCACAGAACCCGATCGCCAACCTGATCAGTCTGCCGCTGCAGAACAACACCAACTTCGACTTCGGCCCGCTGGAAAAGACCCAGAACATTCTGAACATTCAGCCGGTGTGGCCGGTTTCCGTGGGCGAGAACTGGAACCTGATCACGCGCACCATCGTCCCGGTGACCTCGCAGCCTGGCCTCGTGCCCGGCCAGGACCGCAAAACGGGGCTGGGGGACACGGCATTCACCGGGTTTTTCTCGCCAAAAGACTCCGGCAAGTGGACCTGGGGCCTCGGGCCGGTGGTGCTGCTTCCGACCGCCACCGACGACCGGCTGGGGTCCGACAAGTGGGGCCTGGGGGCATCGCTGGTGGCGCTCACCATGCCGGGGCAGTGGGTCGTCGGTGGGTTGATAAGCAATATCTGGTCGGTGGGCGGTTCGGGAGAGCAAGACATCAACGCGTTCACCTTTCAATACTTCGTCAACTACAACATCCCGGATAGCGGCGGCTGGTATCTCACCTCGGCGCCGATCAACACCGCCAACTGGGAAGCCGACAGCGGCAACAAGTGGACCGTCCCCATCGGCGGTGGCGCCGGCCGGGTGTTCAAGATCGGCAAGCAGCCGGTCAACGCCCAGGCCCAGGCGTTCTACAACGTCGAGAAGCCCGAGTTCGGCGCCGATTGGCAGCTGCGCCTGCAGCTGCAGTTCCTTTTTCCCAAGTAAGTGGGACGGGCAGGACTAATTTACCCAACAGATTAATTAGCATTGAACGCCAGCGGTGCCTGGCAACGATACAGGAGACAGACATGAAAACGAAACGATTCATCGCCCTGGCCGTGGCCGGATTATTGACGACAGGATTCACGGCGCCGATATATGCGGCAGACCAGAGCATCTTCGAACTCGGTGCCGCGGAAGCCAAACAGACATCCAAGGACTTCAAGCCGGCCCCGTCGAAGATCGAGACCAACTTCGGCACCCTGGAATTCACCGGTGGCGCTTACCCGACCGAGGCGACCGTGCAGAAGGTCTACGACGAGCTCGACCTGCAGCGCGCAAACCAGCTGTACCTGGATCTGTTCCCGGCGCTCTCATTACACGGTATCTTGAAGGCCCAGGTCCGGGACTTTGGCCATCGCAGTTCATCCGACATCTGCATTACGCCACAGAAGATGAACTCGACGCCTCTTTTCCTGACAGGCAATACCGACAGTATCTATGCCTGGATGACGCTTGACCTCAAGGCCGAGGGTCCGACCGTCATGGAGATTCCACCGAATGTGATGGGGCCGCTGGACAGCGCCTATTTCCGTTTCGTCGTCGATTTCGGCGCCACCGGTCCCGACAAGGGCAAAGGCGGCAAGTACCTGATTCTGCCGCCGGACTACGAAGGCGAGGTGCCCGAGGGCTATTTCGTCGCCCGCTCGTCCTCCTATCGTAACTGGGGCCTGGTGCGGGCCAACACCGACGTGATCGGCACCGGTGACGAGGCCTTCGAGTGGTATCGCAAGAACCTGAAGGTCTACCCGCTGAAGACAGGTCCTCGCAAAGGCAACTACATCGACTGCGGACACATGCCGGGCAACTCGCTGGT
>CAMYNX010000297.1 GCA_947259875.1 uncultured Gammaproteobacteria bacterium
GGACCATGGTCCCAAGGTGACCGTACCCGCCGCGTTGACCGCATTACAACGAGAACCGGACCTCGATCTAATTCTGGTTGGCCGGGAACAAGACGTTCAAGTGCAGCTTGACGCGCTCGGTAATCCGCTGCCCGATCGTCTGAGTTTGGTGAATGCAACCCAAATCGTCGGTTCGGATGAACTTCCGGCACAGGCGTTACGTGCGAAAAAGAATTCGTCCATGCGGGTCGCCATCAACTTGGTAAAGAGTGGCAACGCCGACGCCTGTGTTAGCGCCGGCAACACCGGCGCCCTCATGGCTACTGCTCGTTTCGTGTTGAAGACTTTACCCGGCATCGACCGCCCGGCGATTGTGAGCGCTCTGCCGTCGCTGCGGGGACACATACACATGCTGGATTTGGGCGCGAACGTGGACAGTCCTCCCGAGCTTTTGCTGCAGTTCGCGGTAATGGGTTCCATATTGGTGAAATATGTGGAACACAAATCCGATCCGAGCATCGGGTTGCTGAATATCGGGGTCGAAGACATCAAGGGCAACGATATAGTTAAGCGTGCAGCGGAGCTCATGCGCCAAAGCAGTTTGAACTACAAGGGTTTCGTGGAAGGCGATGCGATATATACCGGGGATGTGGACGTGATCGTTTGTGATGGCTTCGACGGCAACGTTGCGTTAAAAACCAGTGAAGGCTTGGCGCAGATGATTACGCATTTCATGCGCGAGGAGTATCGACGTAACCTGCTGACGCGATTGGCCGGGCTGATCTCGTTACCGGTGATGAAATCTTTGCGCAAACGAGTGGATCATCGCCGGTATAACGGGGCAACCCTCGTGGGGCTGCGCAGCACGGTGATAAAAAGCCATGGAAGCGCTGATCCTTTTGCATTTCGCCAGGCAATCTTGGAGGCGGTCACCGAAGTGAAAAATAAAGTGCCGAAACACATCAGCGAAGAACTTACCGATATGATGAAGGCGGCGGTCACGTGACGTACGCCAGAATCATCGGCACTGGCAGCTACTTGCCTAAAAAGACCCTAACCAACACCGAACTCGAGCGCATGGTGGATACCACCGACGAGTGGATATTCTCGCGCACCGGTATTCGCGAACGACACATTGCCGCCGATGACGAGAAGACCAGCGACCTGGCAGAGCATGCGTCGCGGCGTGCACTCGACAGTGCTGGTTTGCAACCGGCCGACATCGATCTGGTCGTGGTTGCCACCACAACCGCAGATCAGGTGTTCCCCAGTGTGGCGTGTCTGCTCCAGGACCGGTTGGGCATTCACAACGGAGGTCCGGCATTCGACGTCCAGGCGGTATGTGCCGGCTTCGTCTACGCGATGGATTTGGCAAATAAGTTTATTCAATGCGGCGTGGTCGGGCGGGCGCTGGTGATAGGCGCCGAGACGTTTTCCCGCATTATCGACTGGACTGATCGAGAGACCTGCGTATTGTTCGGCGATGGTGCGGGGGCAGTGGTTTTGGAAGCCGCAGAGCAACCAGGTGTGGTGTCAACGCATTTACACGCTGATGGACGTTATCACGAACTATTGGCGGTTCCCACGGGAGTGTCTATCAACTACAAGCAGGTGTTGAAAGGGGAGGCCTATACCCAGATGCAGGGCAGCGAAGTGTTTAAGTTTGCGGTGAAATGTATGGTAGATGTGGTGGACGAGACGCTTTCCATTAATCGTCTCAATAAATCAGATATCGATTGGTTGGTTCCGCATCAAGCGAACAGCCGCATCATCGCAGCTACGGCGAGGAAACTAAGTTTAAGCATGGATAAAGTCATTGTAACCGTTGATCGGCATGGCAACACATCCGCTGCATCGATACCATTGGCCTTCGATGAAGCAGTGCGTGAGCACCGTATCGTGCCAGGTGACACCATTATCATGGAGGGATTTGGCGGTGGCTTTACCTGGGGTTCGGTTCTGCTTCGAATGTAGCATTGGAATCAAAGGTAATCACGCCAAGCCGGGTTGTTGATCCTAATGAATAAGACCCTAACCCGTATATTGCACCAAGACGGCCAAGAGAAGAGCTAAAAAGGTGTTTGGAATAGAGAATTTGATCATTGCCAGATGTGACATTTTTGTGTCCGAGTACGCGCCTATCCCGGCGCTGGCTTGGTCTCGAACGCCTGAACTTGCGCTTCACTCAACCCATAGCTACGGCTATGAATTTCGCTCCAGCGCGGCGTTCAGCCGCACGATCCCTTCGCCATCATCCGGGATCCTCGGTGCAATATACGGGCTAGTAGATTGAGCCGGAGAACAGGACATGCGCGCTTTTTCTCTTGAAAATGAGATTTGCTTAGTCACTGGTGCAACACGCGGCATCGGGCAAGCCATTGCATTTGCTTTAGCAGAGCACGGTGCCGCCGTGGTGGGGACCGCTACATCTGCGAGCGGATCAGAGACAATTACTCGTTATATGAAGGAGAAAAACATAACCGGTTTTGGGGCGGTTTTAGATGTGACCGATGCAACGGCTGGCGTGAATTTGGTCAAGCGTATCAACACCGAATTGGCCCCTCCGACGGTACTCGTAAATAACGCTGGCATTACCCGTGACAACCTGTTACTACGAATGAAAGAGCAGGAATGGGATGAGGTATTAGAAACCAATCTAAAATCTATCTACCATATGTCGAAGGCTTGTCTTCGCGGTATGACCAAGCTGCGCAGAGGACGAATCATCAACATTACGTCGGTAGTGAGCGTTATGGGCAATCCGGGGCAATGTAACTATGCCGCGGCGAAGGCCGGTATGATCGGTTTTACCAAGTCCCTGGCAAGGGAGATCGGGGGCCGGGATATCACCGTCAACACGGTAGCACCAGGTTTTATCAGTACCGATATGACCCGCCGAGTCGATGACGACCAACGTCAGACGCTGTTGACACAGATTCCGCTGGGGCGGCTCGGAACCGTCGAAGACATCGCATACGCGGTGGTTTTCTTGGCCTCACCGGCTGCCGCCTATGTCACCGGCGCCACCCTGCACGTCAACGGCGGAATGTATATGGCCAGTTAAACAGATTATATAAATCAAGCTGTTACCGATTATTCCTAGGCATTATCTAGGGGCATTATGTTCGTGTTTTGATTGGACTTGTCAGCCTGTTTGTTGTTAACTATGCGGCCTTCAAGGCTCGCCAATATACGGAGGAAATAATACCGATGAGCAGTGTCGATGAACGCGTAAAAAAAATCGTCGTGGAACAACTCGGCGTGGGGGAAGAACAAGTGACACCCGAAGCTTCGTTCGTCGATGATTTGGGCGCTGACTCTTTGGATACCGTGGAGCTAGTTATGGCGCTGGAGGAAGAGTTCGATACCGAAATTCCTGATGAGGAAGCGGAAAAAATCACGACGGTCCAACAGGCAATTGATTACATACAGGCCCACGCGACCGCTTGATTAAAGAATTCTAGTTATAACGAGCCGCTGTCCCACTCGTGAGACAGCGGCTTTTTATTGCATACGCAGGTTAACTTAATGTCGAAGCGA
>CAMYNX010000298.1 GCA_947259875.1 uncultured Gammaproteobacteria bacterium
CACTGGATGGGCCATTGGACCGGCGTCTTCGCGAAACTGCAGGGTGCGCAATACGTTCACGTCTTGGATGCGCTTCACCGCCGCCGAGCCCATGTCGGCACTAAATTGTTGGTCGCGAAATACCGTGAAACCTTCCTTGAGGCTCAATTGAAACCAATCGCGACAGGTGACCCGGTTTCCGGACCAGTTGTGGAAATACTCATGAGCAATGACCGACTCGATATGTTGGTAGTCGCTGTCAGTGGCGGTGTCTGGTTTGGCGAGCACATAACGTGAATTGAACAGATTGAGCCCTTTATTTTCCATCGCCCCCATGTTGAAGTCGTCGACGACGACCACCATGTAGACATCTAAGTCGTACTCTCGCCCGTAGTGCTGCTCGTCCCATCGCATCGCCTTTTTGAGTGATCGCATGGCGTATTCGCACTTATCGATGTTGTGGCGCTGGGCATAGATCAACAGCGCCAGCTTGCGACCGGACACAGTTACAAACCCATCTTCGAGACAAGCAAGGTCGCCAGCGACCAGCGCGAACAAATAGCTTGGTTTGGGGTGTGGATCCTCCCATGTCACCCAATGCCGTCCATCGTCGGTTTCCCCGCGGTGTACACAATTGCCGTTGCACAACAACACAGGATATCGATGCCTGTCGGCACAAATCGTCGCCGTGTAACGCGAAAGCACGTCTGGGCGGTCAAGAAAATAAGTAATATGCCGGAATCCCTCTGCCTCACACTGGGTACAAAAATTTCCAGCAGAAAGATACAGCCCGGTCAACGCGGTGTTCCGGTCGGGGTGCACGTGATTTTCTATCTCGAGGCGGAACGTATTCGGAACAGTGTCGATGGTGAGGTGCTCTGCGGTCAATCGAAAACGCGCCTTATCCAGCACAACGTTATCGATGCGCACCGTCAATAGGGTGAGGGTCTTGCCATGTAAAACCAACGGGCGGGAATGGTCGCCGTTACGGCGTATGTCTAGCTTTGAGTGTACCTGGGTGGTCTGCTCGCCGAGCTCAACATGCAGAGTGACTTGGTCGATAAAGAAGTCAGGGGGCCGATAGTCCTTGAGATAGATATTGTGATTGTGAGGACGAGTTGCAGCGTCTACTTCCGACATCACTTCTTTTTGTGCGCAGTTAGAATGACCACTTTAGAGTTCCCATGAACATCACCTCCACATCGCCTTCGTTATTGTGGTTTGGATTGCGGCGTACAAAAAGATGCGTTGCGATCTGTGCGTTTGCGTGCGGTGAGAACTGGTAGAACATATCGAGGTCGATTTCGTGACCGTCTGGTTCCAGCGTTAATGACCTTTCTGTGAACGAGATATTCTCTTGCAGATCCATGCCCCGGGGTACGATGAGTTGTGCCTTGCCCCGGCGCATGCGCAGCGGTCGGGATATCGCGACACCCCAGCGATCATCTGCTTGTAATAGGTCATCGGCGAGTAATCCTAAGCTAAACGCGTCGCTACGCAAGCCGTCGAAGTCTCGCAACAGGCTGGCGGCGGCATTGTCGATGTGCGTCTCACCTAGGTCCCAGTTGCCTACCAGCGTCACTGACGGACTCAACTGAAATTCGGCGGTCACCCCGAAGGCGCGAGTGCGGGCCTGGTCAACGCCAAAACTCCCGCCCACCGCCCCACCGAATAAAGAACCGTGTTCTTCGAGGTGGCTGGCGCGAAGTTGCATCCGAGCCAGCTCGCCGATGCGCCACTCCGCCTGCACGAACGACGCCCGGCTATCCGCCTCGGTGTCCGTGTCGTCGTCTTGCGCTACCACCCCAGCGTAAAGGCTGACCCCCGCGCCGACCGGCCACCCGACTTGAAAACGATGTTCGCGCGCGGAGAAACCAAGGTACGGTGAACGCAGCGTATGGGTACCGAGAAACCAGCTGCTATCGGTTGTATGGGTGCCAAAGCCGGGCCCCCAAGGCGCATCGTCGTTAAAGGCCAGGCGATAGTCCCAATTTCCGGAGGTCCCGAACAGCCGCAGTCTTGCCGCCGCCGACGAAAATTCCATCGCGTCGTGGGTCGGTCCCGGCGTCGAATCCAGCGCCGATCGCGCAGACTGATCGATACGATAACCCACGCTCAGTGATTGGGTGGGGGTGATCGCGAGCACCGTGTCCGCGTCGTGGACGCGGGCAAAAACCCTTGCCCAGCTGCGATGGGCGGCGCGCGTGCGCAGCAACCGGGTCAGATCGACCGTGTAGGCGCGGTCATACCGATCCAACGCCAGCGTTCGATCGAGCGCGTTTTCCGGATTGCGCAACGCGGCCGCCAATGCGGGCGCCACCAACGCGCTTTGGCGAGTCAACGGCACAACCCCGGAACCGCTGGTGGGAACGGCCAACATGCCGATCGGTTGCAGCGCAGCGCCGATGTTCAGGCGGCCACGTCCATAGGTCGAGTCGGGACCCGGCGGACCGAGGTCAGTGGCGGATACCAACAAGATCTCAGCGATTTCTCCGGCCGCAAGATTGGGAAACAGTTGCGCCAGCAAGGCCGCCGCACCGGACACGTATGCGGTGGAAAACGAGGTCCCGCTAACGGGCGCAAAGCTGCCATTGGCGACCGTGGACCAAATGTCGGTACCGGGGGCGAGCAAGAAATAATCCTGGGTCACCCCGGCACGGTTGGAAAACGTGGCGATGTTCCCGTCGGCACCCAGTGCCCCCACCGCGATTCCGTGGCCGCTGAGTTGCGGCGCCAGACGCGCGGGAAAATCCGGATCGGCGGCGGTGTCGTTACCTGCCGCCATAATCAGCAGTTTGCCCCGCGCCGCGGCGCCGTGCACGGTGGAAATTTCCATCGGCCCCAGTAGCGGTCCGCCGAGGCTGAGATTGATGATCCGAACATCTGCCCGGGAGGCGGCATAATCGATTGCCTGTAGCACCTCGATGCCGCCGCCGAAGAAGCCGTCGAAGGCCTTGATCGGCAACACCTTGGCATCGTAGGCGATGCCGACGATGCCGGCTTCGTTGAAATTCCCGGTAATCAGGCCGCTGACCAGGGTACCGTGGCCGGTAAAGTCGTCGGAGCGGACCCCGCCCCCGTTCACGAAGTCCCGTCCGCCGCCGGCGAAGCTGCCCACGAGATCCGGGTGCTGCAGGTCAACCCCCGAGTCCACCACCGCCACGGTGACCGGCGCGCCGCTCAGGCCCGCGCTCCATGCCGGCAACACGTTGACGGATGTGAGGTGGACTTGGTTGTTGAAGTTCAGGAACTCATGGGAGGTTGCCGTCGGGGCGGTGTGACCGGCGAAGGGGAGTAAGACCAGGCACCCGATCGCCAGGTACCGGAACACATGATGAGACGTCATCAGACAATCCTCCCGTAGCCATTGGCTAATTTGGCGGTTGGATTCCCCACCCCCCTGCTTGGGATAGGAGTATAACCAGCCAATTGGGGTCTACGCCAGGATTAGTAGTAGAATGACGAACGCAGTCACCAGTGCCAGCGGGAGCAACAATCCGGCCCAGTCTCTTGGCGCGCGCCGGCTCTGTTCGAATGCGGCCTTCAGCCCTGGTCTGAACACGAAGATCAGGAGGATTGCCAGCGCGCCGACTAAGAGCATTTCCCAGGTTTTCGGTGACTCCATTTTCGAATATCGCTACTATATCAGTGACAGGGTTGGCGGGCGATCGCGGTAGATCGAGCGTCAATAGTATGGCACATGAATGACGAGAATAACGAGGTGACCGTGCAGCGAATCTCACAGCTTGAACTCGAGCACCGTGACCTGGACGACGTTATTAAGCGAGTGCAAGATGGTGTCTACGTGGATCAACTTCAATTGCGGCGTCTGAAAAAACGAAAGCTGCAACTCAAGGATGAGATTACAAGATTGAAAAGCTCGTTGATTCCCGATATCACCGCTTAATCGACGCAACCACACCCAGGTTCAATAGCCGAGTACCGGCGCAAGCCAGCGTTCGGCTTCAGATATGGCTATAGCCTTACGCCGTGCATAGTCCGCAACCTGATCACGCTGGATTTTGGTAATCGAAAAATAGCGTGCTTGTGGGTGGGCGAGATACCAGCCGCTCACCGACGCAGTCGGCCACATCGCGAAGCTTTCCGTGAGCGAGAGCCCGATGCGCTGATCCGGTTGCAGCAGTGACCACAATGTTTGTTTCTCGGTGTGATCCGGGCACGCGGGATAACCCGGTGCGGGCCGAATGCCGGGGTATTTATCAGCGATTAACTGTTCGTTGGACAGCGACTCATGTGGCGCGTAACCCCAGAACACCCGCCGCACCCGTTCGTGCATGTGTTCTGCAAATGCCTCGGCAAGCCGATCCGCCAGCGCTTTGAGCAGGATGCTCTGGTAGTCATCGTGTTGTTTTTCAAACGCTGCGATTTTGGCTTCGATATCCACGCCGGTGGTTAGCGCGAATGCGCCGATATAATCCTCGATTCGCGAATCCTTGGGAGCAACAAAATCCGCGAGACAGTAATTGGGCTGCGCCGCGGATTTTGCCGTTTGCTGCCGCAGCTGGTGCAGGCTCGCGAGGACCATATTCCGGGAGTCGTCGGTGTACAACTC
>CAMYNX010000299.1 GCA_947259875.1 uncultured Gammaproteobacteria bacterium
CTTAGAGCTCGACAAAGAACCGGCCCCGCGGCGCGATGTCGTGGTGCGTGAGGAGGTGCGCAACACCTCAGGGCAGGTAGAGGCGCTGCGCTACCGAGTGCGTGATGTCGACCGAGTTGTGCCGACTGATCAGATAGCGCCGGGGACTGACCGGCTGCCGTTCGCCGTGGGCGACCCGAGCGAGCCGAGACTGGTGACGCTCACGCTTGACCAGATCGTCGAGCGTGCCGCGACCCGACGGATTCTCGCCCCAGTGAACTACACCGCCGAGCGCATTCATTTGGTTCATAACCAGATCGATCAGCTGCTGTGCTTGAGCCGGCGAGAGCGTGGCGAACTACAGGGTCGTCTGGTGCGCGCGTTTCGGGCAGAAGCCAAGGCCGAGATTCGTGCCGACGTCGGCGCCGACATAGAGGATCAGGCAGCGCTTGACCTCGAAACCGAGCTAGGCCGTCCGGCAACCCCAGAGGAGCTGGAGAAGGAGGTTGATCGCCGGCTCGAGGAGTTGGTGGATGAACGGGTGCCCGACTTCGTCACCGACACTCTCCCCGAGTTGTTGGAGCAGGAGATTGCACAAGTGCTGCGTTTCGATCTCGCACCAGAGGAGATGGTCGCACTGCAGCGAGCAGGGATAGTGGCCCTCGACGCGGTGGAAATCATTGTCCGTAGAGCTGACGATGGCACTGAAACGCCCTACTATCGAGATCGCCCCGACGGCAACCCGGCCGACAATCTGCTTGCGTTACCCCACTATTCGCCGCCGTATGTCCCGGAGGGTGTTCCCTCCCCTAATGTTCGACCGGCAACGCGGGTTCCCGAGCACACTAGCTAAAGGAAAAGCAAGGTAGCAGCTGAATTGATTATCCAAACATGGCTGGCCGAGCAACGATAACTCTTTTCGTCACTTAGGGCCTGTTAACACTAATTTCAAATCAGCGTTGCTGTCCCAAAATGGGCTAGGCAAGGCGCGAGGAGAGAGGTTTGGTTATTCCAAATGAACGACGAGCAACGCCGCATAGCCCATTTTGGGGCGCAACCCGAAGGGACGGGGCCATTTTTCCACAGGACTGCGTTGCATTTCGCTTATGTACGGCAAGTATACTGCCGCTCAATGCGCCTTGCCCTGCGAAAAAATGGCCACCGGCGCTGTTTTGAAATTAGTGTTAACAGGCCCTAGGCAGATTCAATTTTAACAATTACACCTCGTTGACTCTGGCATGAGTTAATGTGTAATAGCCTCATGCGTGGGCATATAAAACGTACCCATCCTACTTGGCTGAGTTTATCAAGCTGGCCGAGCAATCCCTTCAATGTCGGCCGACATTTGAAATGAATGACCTCACCAGTGTTTTTGTCCAATGTAGAACCATGGTATTGCGCGTCTTCGACATCAAGCCTTACGCAGACTATATTGTTTCATAGACTTCTCCCCATTACTGTTTTAGCGTGCAACTTTGATGTATCCATCCTGGATGGTAGCCCTCTATTCGGAAAAACGGGACGTCTATATGTTCCATATATTTCAGGTCTGCGAGTTGGAGCTCTATGACGTCAAGACGCCCGACAAGGTACCGATTTTGCGCGAGGGCCGCGCCTATACCTCACCGATTTGGTATACGCCGGAGTAAGTGAAAAGTGAAAGACTAATCATGAGCACTGATTTTTCATTGATCACTTATAGTTTTTCAGTTGATTTGGCTGATACACGCCTTAACAACAGAAATGAGGAGCAAGCCATGAACACAAAGACGGAATGGCTTAAACACATTGTTTTCTTGATCTCGTTCTTGGCCTTGCCGGGTGGCCCGGCGCTGGCGCAAGATACTGGAACGCTGGATAAAGGCAAGATGGTCGAACAGCCGAAACCCTATTCCCCCTATGTGGATCAACACTTCCCACAGAAGGTGCTCTTTGGTGATATGCACCACCATACCTCGTTGTCCGTGGACAGCGGCTTGATCGGGAACAAAAGCGGCCCGGAAGTAAGCTTCCGGTTGGCCCGGGGTGAGGTGGTCACATCCAACAGCGGCCAGCAGGTAAAACTGGTCCGGCCGCTGGATTTCCTCGTGGTCACGGATCACGCGGAATATCTCGGCATCGCCAAGCTTCTCGCTGAGGCAGACCCCGCCTTGCTGGCAACCGACATTGGCAAGGAGTGGTACGCGGACATGCAGGGGAGCCCGCAGGAAGCCTGGCAAGCAGTCGTTTCCATACAGAATGACTTCGCTTCCGGCGTACCGCGATTCGAGAATCCCCAGGTAGCACGTACCGTCTGGGACGAAGTCGTTGACATTGCCTCCAAATACAACCAGCCCGGCACCTTCACGGCTCTCAACGGCTACGAATGGTCAACGATCAGCACTGGGAGAGACGGCTCGGGCCCGGCAGGCGCCAACCTGCACCGGTGCGTGATCTTTCGCGACGGACCCGATCGGGTGAAACAGATCCTCCCCTTCAGCGCCTTCGATAGCGGGGATCCCGAGAAGCTCTGGGAGTTCATGGCCTCATACGAGAAGAAGACCGGCGGCCGGGTCCTGGCGATCCCCCACAACGGCAACATCAGCAACGGCCAGATGTACGCCGAGCTCATCAAGGGTAAGAAAATGACCATAGATTACGCCGAGCGCCGCGCTCGCTGGGAACCTCTTATGGAGGCGACCCAGGAGAAGGGCGACGGAGAGACGCATCCTTTCCTTTCGCCGGAAGACGAGTTCGCGGACTTCGAGACCTGGGACTTTGGCGATTCCTTTGGGAACCCCAAGGAAAATGGGATGCTGCAGTACGAATACGCCCGTTCGACACTTAAGAATGGGATCCGGCTGGAGGACAAGCTTGGCGTCAATCCCTTCAAGTACGGGATGGTCGGCAGCACCGATAGCCACGTCAGCCTGACCACCACCCGCGAGGAGAACTACTTCGGCAAGCTTCCGAATGAGGAGCCCTCGGCCAAGCGGACCTCATTGCCGTTCCTGAAGGACAAGAAGACCGGCGATGTTCTCGTCAGCACCTGGCAGTTGGGCGCCGCGGGGCTGGCCGCGGTCTGGGCGAAAGAAAACACCCGCGAAGCGATTTTCGACGCCCTGGCCCGCAAGGAGGTCTACGCCACCACCGGTACCCGCATGACCGTACGGGTCTTCGGCGGCTGGGATTTCCAGCCCGACGAAGTCCTGCGACCCGATTTCGCAGCGCAAGGCTACGCCCGTGGGGTGCCGATGGGCGGCGACCTCACGAACGGCCCTGCAGGCAAGGCGCCATCGTTCATGGTTCGGGCGCTCCGTGATCCCGACGGTGCCAACCTCGACCGCATCCAGATCGTCAAGGGCTGGCTCGACAAGGACGGTAAGACACACGAGCGCGTTTACGACGTTGCCTGTTCCGATGACCGCTGGAACGAGAAGATGATTGGCAAATATCGCTGTCTCAGGGACGTTGGCAGCACGGTGAACGTGGCAGACGCGAGCTACACCAACTCCATCGGGGACGTCATGCTGATGGCCCACTGGAAGGACCC
>CAMYNX010000300.1 GCA_947259875.1 uncultured Gammaproteobacteria bacterium
ATTGTCGGAATTACAGTACACACGTAATGACATGCAACTTCGCCGTGGAACATTCCGCGTCCGGGGTGATGTAATCGACATCTTCCCGGCGGAATCCGATCGCATGGCAGTTCGGGTAGAATTATTTGGCGATGAAATCGATAAATTGTCGCGCTTCGACCCGCTGACCGGTGAAGTTGACGAGCAGCTGAAACGAACTACTATCTATCCCAAGACCCATTATGTCACGCCCAGAGAGACGCTATTAAATACCTTAAATGACATCAAGCTTGAACTTAAGCAGCGTCTTAGCGAGCTGCGCGGCGCACAGAAACTGGTCGAGGCACAACGCCTCGAACAGCGCACGCTGTATGACATGGAGATGATGCAGGAGTTGGGTTACTGCAATGGTATTGAAAATTACTCGCGTTATCTTTCCGGTCGGCAGCCTGGCCAGCCGCCGCCGACACTCATGGACTATCTGTCGAAGGAGGCGCTCCTGATCCTGGACGAAAGCCATGTGTTGATACCCCAGATTGGCGCGATGTATCGAGGGGATCGCTCGCGGAAAGATACCCTGGTTAACTATGGTTTCCGGCTACCGTCGGCGTTGGATAATCGGCCGTTACGATTTGATGAATTTGAACAATTGATACCGCAAACAATCTTTACCTCGGCGACCCCTGGACCTTATGAGGAACGACGGTCATCCACGGTTGTGGATCAGGTGGTGCGTCCCACCGGACTGGTGGATCCGGAAATCATCGTGCGGCCTGCCGTCACTCAGGTAGATGACCTGTTGTCGGAGATTCACAAGCGGGCGGCCGTCAATGAGCGGGTACTGGTCACTACTTTGACCAAGCGCATGGCCGAGGACTTGACGGATTATCTCAGCGAACACGATATTCGCGTCCGCTACCTACACTCGGATATCGACACCGTCGAACGCGTCGAAATCATTCGTGACCTGCGTGGTGGAAAGTTTGATGTGCTGGTCGGCATTAACCTGCTTCGCGAAGGCCTTGACATTCCAGAGGTGTCTCTGGTTGCGGTGCTTGATGCCGACAAGGAAGGATTTCTGCGTTCTAAGCGTTCTCTGATTCAGACCATAGGCCGTGCCGCGCGTAACATCCACGGTACCGCGATTCTCTACGCCGACGTGACCACCGAGTCCATGCGTGTCGCTATCGGTGAAACTGAGCGACGTCGAAACAAGCAGAGGGGATTCAATGAACGACGTGGGATCACGCCCAAGGGCGTGGAAAAGGCGGTTCGGGATATCATTGATGGGATTCCGGACAAACTGAAACCCGCCCGGCAGATGTATCTGCGCGAAGAGCGACTACGAGGCGCGATCGCGGAACATGAGGCGGAGTATGGGTTGAAAACCCCGCAGCAGATAGGAAAATTGCTCAAGAAGCTGGAAAAACAGATGTTCGAGCACGCGCGCAATCTTGAATTCGAAGAGGCCGCGAGGATCCGGGACCAGATAGATGCGATCCGCAAGGGAAATCTTGCGTTGGTGGAGACGGCAAATTGAACCGCTGTGAATAGGTATGGTATTTTTCCTCCGTTCGGCAGGCGCGTAGCTCAGTGGTAGAGCACTACCTTGACATGGTAGTGGTCGGTGGTTCGATCCCACTCGCGCCTACCATTCCCCGCGGTTGCTCAGGGTCGCGAAATCGCCAAAAAAATCCTTCTAGAACAGGGGTTCACGCGGTATTGTGTCTTGAGAATCTGCTGAATCGGCATTACAATCCGTCGGTTTTGGTGATCTGTCGTATGATAATCCATCAACAGAGGTAAATAGGTATCGCATCAGAAAAGCAGCAGCGCGTTAATCAACAAATCACCGCACCAGAGGTGCGTTTGATCGGCAGTGATGGAGAACAGGTGGGTATCCTATCGATAAGAGATGCCCTGGAACGTGCCCAAGAGGCGGGTATGGACCTTGTCGAAATCTCGCCAAATGTTGAGCCACCGGTGTGCCGGGTAATGGATTACGGCAAATTTCGTTATCAGCATAGCAAGCAGCGCGCGGCAGCAAAGAAAAAGCAAAAGCTGATACACGTCAAAGAAGTCAAGTTCAGGCCAGGGACCGATACCGGCGATTACGCGACGAA
Source organism: uncultured Gammaproteobacteria bacterium (assembly GCA_947259875.1). Classification (GTDB taxonomy): domain Bacteria; phylum Pseudomonadota; class Gammaproteobacteria; order Arenicellales; family JAANXG01; genus CALZGZ01. The sequence goes on from CAMYNX010000300.1 coordinate 2,103, forward strand.
ATTGAAAAAGTTGAAGCGGTTCTTGGAGAGCGGGGATAAGACCAAGGTCACCCTGCGTTTCCGTGGCCGCGAAATGGCGCATCAAGAGTTGGGCCTGGAGTTACTGAAACGGGTAGAGAACGATCTGGCTGATCTAGGCCTCGTCGAGCAACGTCCGAAGATGGAAGGCCGGCAGATGGTGATGGTAATCGGCCCTAAGAAGAAATAGATTTTGCGGAGTAAACATGCCCAAATTAAAGACTAATCGAGGTGCTGCGAAGCGGTTTAAACGAACCGCTACCGGCCGGTTTAAGCGGTCACAATCGCACCTGAATCATATCTTGACCAAGAAGTCGCAAAAACGAAAGCGTCATTTACGTTCCGGGCTCTTGGTACATTCTGCTGACGAAGCGCAGGTAAAACGTATGTTGCCGTATAGTTGAGGAGTTGCCATGCCAAGGGTTAGAAGCGGAGTCGCCGCTAAAACAAGACATAAGAAGGTGTTAGAACGCGCGCGAGGATATCGCGGGGCGCGAAGCAAGACATTTAAAGTCGCTAATCAAGCGGTGAATCGCGCCGAGCAGTACGCCTATCGGGATCGCCGCCAGCGAAAGCGCCAGTTTCGTCGGCTGTGGATCATACGGATCAATGCGGCGGCCCGGGACAACGGTATGAATTACAGTCGGTTTATAGATGGGCTGAATAAAGCGAATATTATTCTCGACCGGAAGATTCTGGCTGACCTCGCAGTGAAGGACAAACAGGCGTTCAATGACCTCGCCGAGAAGGCGAAAACGGCCTTGACTATGTGATGGATTTATAGCGGATTCATTGCATCAACAGTAAATGAATTAAACACGCACGCAGGGAAAGGCTTTTGCCTTTCCCTTTTTTGTTTCAATTTCATGAACGAAGCAAGCACCCAAGACCTCGATGCATTGGTGCGCGAAGCGCAGCAAGCGATACACTCGGTCGCAAGTCTAGATGCCCTAGATGAAGTCCGGGTGCGGTTCCTTGGGAAAAAAGGTCTCATCACCCAGCAACTAAAACGAATAGGAGCCCTAGACGCCGTAGAAAGGCCAAAATTCGGTAACACAGTAAACCAAGCCAAGCGAACGCTAGAGGCAAATATCGAGCATCGGCGTGAGCAACTGCAAGCACAGCTGGTAGCCAAGAAGCTGGTGGATGATGTCATCGACGTTACACTTCCTGGTCGTGGTATTGGGATAGGTGGTCTGCATCCTGTTACTCGCACCATGCAGACTATGGAAGATATTTTTGTTCGCATGGGTTTCGAGATTGCCGACGGACCTGAGCTGGAAGATGATTTTCATAACTTCGAGGCCCTGAACATTCCAGTGGGTCATCCGGCACGTGCAATGCACGACACGTTCTACATTGACGACCAGAC
>CAMYNX010000301.1 GCA_947259875.1 uncultured Gammaproteobacteria bacterium
GACCGGGGTGACCGCAGATACGCCGGCGGAGAAGGTAGGGCTGAGATCTGGGGATATCATCGTTGGTATTGACGAGACTGTCATCCATGACCTGAGAGGCTTCTCCGAGAGTCTTAAGGCGCTGACAATCGGCGAACGGGTGATGATTCGTTTTGTGCGCGACGGAATTGAACAAACCGTTGTCACCACCATGGTGGCCCGATGAAGACTCACGGTTGGAATCCAGAATTTGTTTTTCTAAGGACCGTGCTGGCGGATCGGTCATCGCGAAACCACATGGTATGTTGAGATTAACCAGGATTAAAGTAACTATGATTCGTCAATTCATTTTGTTTATTTCGATACTGCTCGTTATCCCAAGTGCCCAGGTAGCCGCTGAGAGTAAGGGTGGGGCACAACCGACAGGCGTCGAGTTCGGTGAGGGGCACCTCAAGAACATCAGGCAGCTGACCTTTGGTGGTCAAAATGCCGAGGCGTATTTTTCCTATGACGGGCGCGAACTGATTTTTCAATCCACCCGGGATGAGCTTGATTGCGATGCGATCTTCCGCATGAACATAGACGGTGCTAATCAGCGTCTGGTGTCCTCAGGCGAAGGCGTGACTACCTGTGCATTTATCGCTCCGGACAATGGCTCTGTCATCTACGCATCCACGCATTTGTCCGGAGAGAAGTGTCCGCCGAAACCCGATTACTCACGCGGTTACATCTGGCCGCTGTATGAGAGCTACGACATCTTCAAGGCGAGTCCGGATGGCGATGACCTCGAACGCTTGACCCACACCCCCGGCTACGATGCCGAGGCGGTGTTTTCCCCCAGCGGGGATAAGATCTTGTTTACGTCGGTACGTTCCGGCGACCTCGAACTGTACCTCATGAATCCGGACGGCTCCGGTCTCCAACAGTTGACCCACGAGCCCGGCTACGACGGTGGCGCGTTTTTCTCCTTGGACGAGCAATGGATTGTATGGCGGGCTTCGCGTCCCAAGGGCAAGGTACTCCAAGACTATCAAGCATTGCTCGCTCAGGGGCTGATCCGGCCCGGCAACCTGGAGATATTCATCATGAAGCTTGCCGAGCGCGAGCCAATCCAACTGACGAATAATGGTGCGGCCAACTTTGCGCCGTATTGGCATCCAGACGGCAAACATATAATTTTTTCGTCCAACATGGAAAATCCCAAAGGCCGCAACTTCGATCTATTCTTACTCGAGGTCAACACCCGAAAGGTGGAGCGCGTGACCAACTATCCTGGGTTCGACAGTTTCCCGATGTTTTCGCACGATGGAAAGAAGTTGGTATTTGCCTCGAATCGCAACGGCAAAGTGCGTGGTGAAACCAACATCTTTATCGCCGACTGGGTCTGGTAGCCGGGCTAAGGGCCTCGCCGTAGCGCAGCCGATGGCGCCGTTGAAATTCGGCCCTGCCGACCCAACACAATAAGCACTCAAGAATTCCGCGATGCAAGATCATGGAAGCGTTACATATCACCTGTCCCAACTGTTTGGCGACTAATCGCGTACCCCGCGACAAGCTGGCCCTGGGCGGGAAATGCGGCAAATGCCGGGGCGCCTTGTTCTCCGGTAAACCGATAGAGCTCACGGGGGAGAACTTCAACCGACACATCAACAATACGGATGTGCCCATTGTGATCGACTTCTGGGCGTCGTGGTGTGGTCCTTGTCAGATGTTCGCGCCGATATTCGCTGACTCAGCGAGGGAACTCGAACCGCAGGTGCGCCTTGCCAAGCTGGATACCGAAGCCCATTCGCAACTGGCCGGTCAGTTCGGCGTGCGCAGTATTCCGACCATGGTCATTGTCAAGAACGGCCGTGAAGTGGCCCGCCAAATGGGAGCGATGAACCTGTCTCAATTTCAGGCCTGGATCAAAAGCGTCATCTAACCCGGGCTGCAAACACTGGGACTGCCGCATTCCCCTGGCGATCTTGCCGCCAGATCGCGGTGACGCAAACTCTGGAGGCGCTTTCTATTTCAATAAACCCTGCTAAAACTATTTATTGGACGTGGACTTTGTATAAGTGAAGTTGACCGGGTTGGCAAGATTGATAATATCAACGACTACTCGAGCAAAGCCAACGACGGTGATTGGACCTACGTGGGAGATAGAAGAATACTGATGCACAAGTTTCCCCAGGATTGTTATGACTGATTCGGACATAGTGGATCCTCCTCAAGAGCGATCGACGTACGAAACAACAACAAGGCCGATAAGTTTTGCGATCGATTCTCGGCGTGTATTGATTATCGTGTTCGTCGCCTGTGTCTCGGCAGAGATTCTATTTTTTATTCTCGATCTAGTTATTAATCATCAGCGTGGTTCTGAAATCAGGGCTATACGCCGGATATTCAATACCGCACGCGAAGGAAGCCTGCCGTCATGGTTCGGCGTCATACAGACGTTTGTGATTGGCGTAATTGCTTTAATTAATGTTGCCCTGGTGAGCAAGATCGATTCGTCCACCCGGCGCCAAGTAGGCTGGCTGTTGTTGGCGGTTGCATTTATTTACATGTCGGCGGATGACGATGCCAAGATACATGAACGCCTCGGCACCGCTTCCGAGTCGTTTGACTTCATGAGTGGCGCGCTGCGCGCTTATCCCAGTTATGCGTGGCAGATTGTGGTGGGTCCGATATTCATAGTCCTCGGGTTGTTCATATTGTATTTTTTGTGGAATGAATTGATGAAACCGATGGAGCGTTACGCTGTGGTGGCGGCGCTAGGTGTTCTGGCCTTTGCGGTGTTTTTGGACTACTTGGAGGGATTGGATGACGGCTACATACTGTTGCTCGAAAACACCGATTGGTCCAAACGGGCGGTAGAGCATTTTTCGAAGTCTATTGAAGAGGTTATGGAGATGTTCGGGATGACGATTCTTCTCATCGTTTTTTTACGTCACTCGATGCGGCTTGGTTCCTCGGTTTCCGTCGAGTTTTACTAGCCCGCATTTCTCACCAGTCGGCGCCAAACTTCGAATCCGCGACAGAACTTAAGGTGTTGAGCCAAAGTTACAAATAACAGGGTGTTGCTGCAGTCACGCCTATCCCGGCCCTGGCTGGTTCTCGCACATCTGCGCTTGGCCTCCACTCGACCCATAGCCCGCTATGGGTCTCGCTCCAGGCACTGCGCTCAGCTGCACGAGTCCTGCGCCAGCATCCGAGATCCTGGTGAGAAATGCGGGCTAGTTCCTCAATTCAATATCAGTGATTCCGGGCGCATCGATCACAATCCAGTGATTCTTAACTTCGGCTCTCGCGACGCTGCAGAACTAGGATATAGCCGCCCCATACGAAAGACAGCCACATCAACAACTCGCCGGAGATATCGAACCCCGCGGCGATGCGGTGATCGTGGTGCAACAAGCCGAGATCGGACAAGATATTGTGCCAATCATGCACGCCCGGCATGTCCTGGCCGGTGACGCCGCCAAGCAACATC
>CAMYNX010000302.1 GCA_947259875.1 uncultured Gammaproteobacteria bacterium
CCGGGCGTTAACAATCGTTAACGCCCGTTTTCTTTATTGTGGTCCGGATATACTAGCTCACGATCCTTTAGTCTCTCAGCCTCGGCCCTAAGCTTTCGCCGGGAAATCATATTAGCGTGAAAGCTGCTGTACGTTGTCTCCGCTTCTGACGGCGAAATCTATCGTAACAGGGAGTAGTGAGCGGCCTCAGACTGGGTGGAGGAGAGGCGGTACAGCGCTTGCGTGGCTACGTTTACACGCTATACTCCAACAGATAAACAAGAATTATTCGCTAACTTGAGAAATCCGGCGTATGTCTCTGATTCCTCACAGGGTTAGTGTTTTGTTTTTCGCGTAGCGTATACGACTATCGAAATGAGCAGCCACCTGCAACAGATCGATTTGTCTGAAGGGGGACCCGCAGACGATAAGATCTGTAATATCCTGGTGGTGGATGATGTCCCGACCAACCGGTCGGTACTGAAATCGTTGCTCACCCACCCAAAATACCGCGTCACCGAGGCGGCGAGCGGCAAGGAAGCGCTCAGCTGCGTTGCGGGCCAAGAGTTTCATCTCGTTATTCTCGATGTCCTGATGCCAGGGATGAACGGCATCGATGTACTGAGAGCGATTCGCAAGGATTATTCCGAGACCGAGCTTCCGGTTCTTATGTTGACGGTCAAGGATGATATCGATGACGTCGTCAAGGCACTGGAGCTTGGCGCCAACGATTACATCACGCGTCCTATAGACTATTCCGTTCTGGTCGCGAGGATCAAGACCCACATCTCGCACAAGACTACCCAGGACCTAATCCGCAAGGACCAAAAGCTGCTCGAGCAACGCATTGCCGAGCGCACCGGAGAATTATTGGATGCAAACCGGGCGTTACGGGCTGAGGTCGCTGAACGAAAACATGCGGAAGAAAAAGCGCTGCGCAGCCAAGAACGTTACCGCATTTTGTACAACGACACGCCGTCCATGTTTTTTACGTTAGACCAAAAAGGACAGATCCTGTCGGTGAATCGTTTTGGCGCGGAACATCTTGGGTATACGGTCAGCGAACTGATCGGCACAAACGTTATCGACTTGTATATCGAGCCACAAAGGCCGTTGGCTTTAGAGCACATCAGTAGCTGTTTCACCACCCCGGATATCGTCCACCGCTGGGAAAGCTGTCAGAATCATAAGAACGGCACCCAGATATGGATACGCGCCTCCGCAAGCGTGATCGACGGCGACGAACCCGATAGCCATGCCCAAGCGATGTTATTGGTGTGCGAGGACGTCACCGAAGCCCACACGCTGTCCGAGCAACTTTCTTATCAGGCCACACATGATGCGCTGACCGGATTAGTGAACCGGCGCGAGTTCGAGGTGCGTCTGCAGACAGTGCTGGAGAAAACACGCGTTGAGGAATCTGAACACGCGTTGTGCTATCTCGACCTTGATCAGTTTAAGATCATCAATGACACGTGCGGTCATGTAGCGGGCGACGAATTATTACGACAGCTGGGTGCGCTGCTTCAAGATTGCGTACGCCGAGAAGATACCTTGGCGCGACTTGGTGGCGACGAATTTTCGGTGCTCATGACGAATTGCACATTGAATCAAGCCGCGCGGGTCGCCAACGCGTTGCGGCAGGCGATCGTGGACTATCGTTTCTTGTGGGGAGAAAGCAGCTTCAGCATAGCAGTCAGCATCGGCTTGGTGCCCATCACCAGAACCAGCGAAAGCATTGCCGGCGTGCTGAGCGCAGCAGATACGGCCTGCTATGCGGCGAAAGACGACGGCCGTAACCGAATACACATCTATGAAGAAAACGACGCCGAACTTGCGCGGCGTTATCGCGAGATTGAATGGATCGCAAAGATAAACGGTGCCCTCGAGGAGAACCGGTTCAAGCTGTGCTACCAGCCTATTGTGCCGGTTGACGGCGACAATGATTCCGGACAACAACACTACGAGTTGTTGGTGCGCATGGAGGACGAAAAAGGACGCTTGGTGAAGCCGGCGAATTTCCTGCCGGCTGCCGAACGCTATAAGTATTCTGTTCGCATAGACCGCTGGGTGGTGAGCACCGCGTTGAAATGGCTGCACAGCAAGCCCCGTCACGTTGAAGAACTATTTCTATGTTCGATTAATCTTTCCGGTCATTCGCTGGGTGACGAGGAATTCTTAGCCTTCCTATTGAGTATACTGGACACCACGGGGGTGCCTGCGCATAAGATCTGCTTTGAAGTGACAGAAACCGCTGCCATCGCGAATCTGTCCAGCGCCTCCCGTTTTATCCAGGAAATTAAGGAAAGAAATTGCCGATTCGCATTGGATGACTTTGGTAGCGGCCTGTCGTCGTTTGCCTACCTGAAACAGTTGCCGGTGGATTTCATCAAGATCGATGGCTTGTTCGTAAGGGATATCGTTGACGATCCCATCGACAAGGCAATGGTGAAATCGATCAATGATGTTGCCAAAGTCATGGACAAGCAGACCATTGCCGAATTTGTGGAGACCCAAGCAACATTGGAAATGCTGCACGATCTCGGTGTCGACTACGCGCAAGGCCACTTTATCAGCGAACCGAAATTGATCGACGATATGTAATAGCGCGGGTAGCCGCCATTGCCCCACCCGGATAGCGGTGCCTCGGAGTATCACTGCCCTCCATTCGCCCCTCTCATTCCTGCGCTACCGGGCATTGTCCACACACGCTCGGCGTCTCGAGGATACCGGTAGCGTCACCGCGGGGTCAGGCGGCCAAGCTCCGTACGATCAGCTTAGGAGAATGCTACAATCCCTGCGTCTTGGATCCGCTACAGGCCAAACTATGACCCAATCCACGGTCAACACCTCATCCAGTTGCATGGATGACTACGATCCGGCATCACTGCTGTCGGAGCAGGCGACGGAACGCATCCAATCGGCCGTAAAGCCGGTCCCCGGCTTCGAGAAAATCAATCTGCGTGCGGCGCTTGATCGCGTGTTGGCACAAGATATCTGCTCCCGGATCGACGTCCCCAGCCATACCAATTCCGCGATGGACGGCTATGCATTGCATGCAGATGCGCTGCCCGATGACGGCACTCGGGAACTCAAGGTCGTCGGCACCTCGTGGGCCGGCCATCGTTTTCAGGGACCCGTCAAGGGCGGTGAATGCGTGCGCATCATGACTGGTGCGGTGATGCCGGAATGCACCGATACCGTGGTTATGCAGGAGCATGTAGAACAAACGCCGGAAGGCATTCGCATCGATGCCCGCCACAAGGCGGGTCAGAACGTTCGTAATGCGGGAGAGGATATCACCGCGGGTGACACGGTGCTGCGCGCGGGTCACCGCTTGATCCCCGCCGATCTGGGGCTATTGGCCTCATTGGGCACCAATGAAGTCTTGGTGACGCGCCGCGTGCGCGTGGCGTTTTTCTCCACCGGCGACGAGTTGCGGTCCATCGGCGAC
>CAMYNX010000303.1 GCA_947259875.1 uncultured Gammaproteobacteria bacterium
GCGTCAATCGACAACGGCTTGCCAGTTCTTATGTGATGTTTCAAGCTCGCTTTCAAATACTTGGGAAAGGAAATACCGCGTAAACGGCAGGTGGTGTAAATGGACAATAATATAGCATAGGCATTCGCACCCTCCACAGATACACTCCCGCCCGATATTTTTCGTTTCAGTACACCGATTCGAATCAGATACTCCGCATAGTTATTGTGGGTAGGTACACCGGGATGTTCAACAAATGTCAGAATACGTGGTTGCTGGCGCTTTACTTTTTTTATGATTTCTTCTAATATTGCATCCGGATTTGGCCAATTGACCAATGCCTCCAAGCGCTCCTGCAACCGTTTCAAGCGTCGCTGAAAAACCTCTTCGCCTAATTCGTCACGGCTGTTCTGAAGCCGCTCTCCGTCGCGCAGTATTCGACGTAATTTCACATAGAATTTCACAATATCGACCAGATGAGGAAACGCATCTCGGAATTTCCTTATTTTCCTGAATACATGAGCCATACAGGTCTGTTGTTCGCAGATGAGCGATAAATACGCACTCCACCCATCGACGACCAAAACCCCGATAAATATCTCTCCAAGGACGCGCCGGACCACATCTGAACCCCGTGTTTTGTCAACCGTGTAGTAGGCGGATCGCTCGGTTCCAAATACCCACAACCACCAATTTTTACCCCGCACACGCCAACCTGTCTCATCTGCAAACAGGGTGACGCCGACTTGGATATCTTGACGAATGTCCTCATAAACATCGTTCATGAGTCTGGAAATCCATATGACATGACGTGACAAGCCCGCCGTGGATATCTCTAATCCGAAAAATGCTTTTAGATAGTCCTTTATCTTCGGATAGGGCAAACACAGGGCGACCCAGAGGTAGCATACTAATACGCTCGCGTTGAGCCCAATATCCGCGCCCGGCAACGCCAGTTCTGATTTCGCCGTGATGACTGCTTTGCACTCATCACAGTATTTCTTTTCCTGAATGATCTTGACAACGTCCGTTTTCTCTACAGGATCGGGGATGTCTTCTATAATGCGCTCATTACTGCTATTGAGGGGGGCTTTATCTGTTAAATCTTTTGCGCACAAATCACATTGATCCACCGTGGCCGTTTCCGTCCGATCCGGTTTCCGATTCTTTGCTTTATTGCCTGCGCCGGCTCTGGGTTTTGTTGTGCGCTTTTTCTTCTTTTTATCGTTGTCCTCGTTGTTTTGATCCGTCGTGCTTGCTTTCTCTTCCCATTCCGCTTTCTTCGATGAGGGCTTATTCGCCGCGCTGTTAACACCTTTGATCTTCTGTTGTTTTAGTTCTTCTTTGAGCTTAGTATTTTCGTCTTTGAGGTTAGCATTTTCCTCTTTGAGCTTCTTTATTTGCGCTTGTGCTTTTGTGTATTCCTCTCGCAGGCTCACAATAACATCGACGAGCTTTTTCTTCGTTAACCCAAAAAAGAAGCGATACCCGGCCTGGATAATGGCTTTGATACTCACAGCGGCAAAGCACCCTGCTGCTTAAGGTTACCAGAGGGGGCCATGGGCTTGTGTACGTTCATCCGAATCGGCACAGTCGATGGCGGAAATGCTGCGTGAGCGGATAAGCTAAAATGGCCTTGCGCGAGCGCTCTGGCTTACCACGTCCCGTGGTCCGTCCCAGAAACAGCCAATGGGCCGCCCGGTAGCACCTACCCTGAAAACGCTCCGGGTCCACAAAGCTCTCCAAGTAGTATACGCGATGCCCATAGACGTGTTCCCAGTCGCGGGCCTGGAACAGCGCGCGGCTTTCGCTGCCCATCTTGCCCTTGGCACACAGCGTCTCGAACTGCCCCTTCAGGGTGTCGTACGCTTGCCGCAGCGATTGTTTGTTGACGCTGGCCATGATCCGTTGAAATCCCCGGCGCACCGATGCACGCCTAGCGCTGCTCGGCCTCTACCGCCATCATCCCCGCTAGCACCGCGACGCGCTCTGCCCGGGGCAACCCCTGGTAACGCTTAGCCCAGTTCGCCGCCTTGCGCTTGATCCGTTGGCGGTCGGTGAAGTTCTTGCCGGCAAAGCTCGCCCAGTGCACCCGCTCGAGGGTGAAGTTGAACCATAGCTTCTCGGTGCGTACCCCGCCCTGGTTCATGACCTGCAGTTCCAGCCTGTTCCACCCCTGCAGCCACTGCTCATAGAGCGCCGAGGGGTAGCCGGAGACAATGACGTTGCAGGGCACGCGCCTGAGCAGCGCCAGCAATTGGATGTGATCGTGTTCCTCGTAGTCGAAGCGGTATTTGCGTGCCGAGCTGCGTGTGTGTTGGAGATACGGCGGATCGCAGTAGATCAACTCACGACCCTGATAATCATACGCGGCCAGAAACTGATGGGCGCACGCGTTGATCCGCTGCACGGGGTAGTCGCATTCGAACCCCGCCAAGGCCCGCGGGTCGATGTCCACGCCGATGTTAACCCGCGCCGGTGGTTTGCGCTTCATGATCGCACCGCCGCCGAGGTGGGTCTCTATATAGGTGTCGTGCGGTGGCATCATGGCGATAATGGGTTGGCATAACCCCGAGGTCGCCTTTGAGCCAAAGTAGCTGCCCATGGTTGTCGATCCACTTCGATGTGTTGGATCAACAGCCTAGTATCAGCAGCCTATGTTGTCAAGCACTTTTTGATCAGGCCGTTATTGCCGCTCGAGTGGGGCGTAGGCTTGAAACTAATGTCAAGGGGGGGGCGAGCAGGTACGGCAGCACGAGGAAACGTGAATTGTAGGCGATGAAGCGAATAGTTTGACACCGTGCGTACGCCGACCAGCCAATGAAACGATCGCCTGGCGCAAGGGGGCGGGGTGCCGAGCTCCACGCCAAACACGCGACGGGCCGGCCCTTGGCGTACACTAAGTATTTCAGCTGCTCGCCCACCGCACGGGTGTAACCGAGGTGGTGATGGGCTTGCAGCAATGCGCCAAAAACCTTCTCCTGCTCGGTGCGGCGCACCTGGCGAAACGCTATGGGTTGTAACTCTACCAGCGGTGCGCGTAACGGCCTCGCCTCCACGGGCACTGCGCCAGGAACACCGCGTTTGAGCACGTTGTTCGGTGCCCGCCAGCCTACCGGCGCTAGCTCGATGAGCCCGGCCCGGTCAAGCTCCAGCATCAGGCCGCGGCACAGCCTATCGCGAAACGCTCCGTTGGGCTGGACCCCCTTCCACGCTTCGCACAGCTTCTTCGATAACGCCCGGCGGCTCGCCCCAGGATCTTCAGCGATAAGGGCCTGTGCAAACGCCACCTCACGCGCTTTGACTTCCCGGCCCCGCTACCTTAATTTTACCTCCATGTGAATCAATCTAGCACATGCGGTTCTGGAACGTAGCTCCCCTTAACTATTTATTCTATTTCTTAAAAAATATTCTACTTGCACACATGCGTAGAGGAT
>CAMYNX010000304.1 GCA_947259875.1 uncultured Gammaproteobacteria bacterium
TGCAGCGACTCCCAGTCGCTCTCACTGGATCCGGTCACATCGGTATCCCAATAATGAAGTTCATATTTTAACTTTAGCTTTGGAGTCAGCATGTATGCCCCATCCGCTACCCAAAAATCGTAGCGTTCAGGTCCGTCGAGATCAAAGTACTGCAAGCGTACGTCCGTATTATTAACGGCTGCCAACGGGTTCGAGGCGTTTTCAGATCCGTAGCTATGGGGAGCGACAATCAGAGTGATGAAAACTGTCAATACTAAGATCGGTCTTTTCATTATCGTTAACCTCTGTATTTATCCAAACATGAAAGCGACCAAAGTCGTCAGAACTGCTTGCCGAAGGCGATCCCGTACACCTCTTCGTTCTCCTCGCCCTCAATGACGTCGAGGTTGGCCTGGGGCGCTATTACCCAACCCCCGCCGAGTTCGAAATCGTAACCAATCGTCGCCCGAAACGTATTCTCCCGCTCGCCACCGGGATCTTTTCGGCCAACGCCCGCCCCAAGGAACAGGCCCTTGTACGGCCACAAACGGACGAACGCGCTTGCGAGCGTGGAATCTTTCTCTCGTTCTGCACGTTCGATCACCGCGCCTATCGACCACAACCTGTTGATGCGGTAGGCGTACTCAATACCGAGGGTCTCGAGATTCTCACTGTGTTCACGTGTAATGCCCACGAACACAGCCAAAGTATGTTTGGCATGATGCGCTTCACCGCCGTGTGCGCCCTCACTACCTGCCTCGCCGGTCCCGGCGGTGGCCTCATTTTGGTGATCCTTGTTTTGACCACCGGCTGTAGCGAGCAACATCCAGTCCTCACGCGGGTGGAAAAACGGCACATCCGTCACCATCTCTGCATCCAAGTCGCCGCCGCCGTGATCCAACGGCGCCCCCACGCCAACTTCCGGAGTAAGCCGATACTCGTAATCGGCGCCCACGGTTAGCTCGTCTTCTCCTTCGGCGTGTGTCGCGCCAACGAATACCGCTACGTGATGACGACGTTCATGACCTTCTTCGCTTGTAAAAGAAACCATCGGCAGCAACAGGCCAACGCATAGCAATACAAGGCCCAAGAGTTGCGTCATCCCGCGATGACTGTCACTCCCAGTCACAAGGGCCTACCCACTAGGGCGTGTCCACCACAACGTAAACCACCGTCGTGCCCTCATAGTAGGGGCGATAGTAGACGCCGTCACAATGATGGTAGGTCACATCGTCGGTCACCACCGTGGTACAAGTCCGCGGCAGCGTCGCAACCCGGGTCCCCACCGCAACCGCTGCGGCGACCGCGCCGACGCGAGGACCGCGGTCAACGTCGATATCCACGCTGCGATGGCGACCGTGGCGATCGACATCGACGTCGACATCACGAACTCGGCCGCGGCCATCGACATCTACGTCGACATTGGTGTGCCCTCTGGCAGGCCGCGCCGTCCGATGCGCACTGCGGTGTGCCGCTCGACGCCCGGCGTGCGCGGCGTCGATGAAGGAAATGTTCAGTAGCGGCACACCGGAAATATCTACGCTGGAAATATCGAGTGCGACGGGCCCAAGCAGGTAAACTGAAATTACTATGGCAATGGTTTTCATGCGTTTCATCATTGGGTTCCTCCTAGTCGGCAGAAACGGAGCCACCGCGCAGCGGAATAAATCCGATCTCCTCGGCATCCGGCGGCGGTGAAAATTGGAACAGCGCATCGTCCAGTTGAGCCGATGTGTCCCAGTCCGAGAACACCGCGGTAAACTGTGGCGCGCCGGCAATCCATTTCGACGTAATCACATACTTTCTAGGCAACGGCTTGTCGCCTTTCTCGATCCAGATCTGCCAGTCCACCTCCCTGCCCCGAAACGCCAGATGGTGAACTTCCACCCCGCCGACGGTACTGGTACCGACCACCATCCCGGACTCCACATCTTCCATCAGTCCCTGGTAAGCGTCCTGATAAAAAATGTCGGAGGCCGGTGCAATCACCCCGACTTCCTCCTTGGCCAAATCCAGCGCGGTGTTTATGTCCACCGTCTCCGACACCGTCATGCTCGCGTAGTAGTTCACTCGCTTTCCATACAACGTCAGCATTGTGCCGTCAAAATAGAATTCCTGGTCGACAATATCCCCTTGGCGGTTCACGCGGAACCGGTTCGGCCGTTGGATCGCGATGCCCACGTGAGCACTCATCTGTAACTGCTGTCCCGACCGCATCACCCGATCGATGGTGTTGTCGGCACGAAACGTGAATTGCTCGAGCGAACCCAGATAATCACTCATCTGTTTCAAAACCTGGACCGCTTCGGGTTCTATAGTCGAAGCTTCCTGTGCGCCGTAGGCCGGATTCACCAACTCCCCCTGTGCACAAGCAATGGCGAGACTTACGGCGCAGCCGGTAAAGAATCGTATCGGTAGTAATTGTTTCATCTCGTGTTCCTATCGTTGACGGATCACTACAAAACTGCTGCAATAACCGCGTTACGCATTTTCACTTATAGGTCACCCCTCTTTCCGAATCGACCACACGAATCAAACCATCTGGTTAAGGCGGCAAATGATGGTGGCCTTCGTCGGACAATTGCCTATTCTTCAGGGAGCGGTGGCGGCGTATAGCCCTCCCACTTGCCGTCATCGATGTACTTGGAATAGCTGGCCTGGCCGCTGCGCTTCGCCTCAGCGTAGCCCTTCGTCGTTGGCGGCGCCTGGACGCGCTCCGCGCTCACCACCTCGCGCTGCACGATCCGATCCTTGCTTATGTTCCAGGCCATCAAGTCATCTGCAATCACCAGCGGCCCGTCGTAGACCTTGCGGACCTCCTCGATCATCATCAGGTCCAGTTCGGGTTGTCGCAGCGTGTGGTAAGCCACTGCCAGTCGCGGCTTGACTTCAGCCATGATCTTGCCGAAACCGCTCGGTGGCGTGTGGATATAAGACGAAACGATGGTCGCCTGACGCGGCGGGAAGCCCAGGGCTTCCTCCAGCCCCTTGGGCGTATAGAACATTTCGTGGATCACGAAGTCGGCATCCTTGGCACGCTCGATGAACCACTTGTTAGGCGCCGAGTCACCACCGAAAACAAAACTCAAGCCGTTCCATTCCAGGCGATAGCTGACCGAGCCGTCGAGAACGTGAACGGCGGGGAAGGAGGTGATCTTGACCCCGTTCTCCTCATAAACCACGCCGTTGTCCTGCTTGTAGTCGAACTCGTGCGCGATAATTTCACCGCCGGCGTCGGGCAATATGCCGGAGCGACCCGTGACGTCCCAGGCATAAGTCATTTTAAGCCCCTCCACGTAAGCGGCGGTCCCGAGCTCAGGCTTCGAGCCTGAAGGCCCGTAGATATGTAGTGGCGTGTACCTTCCGCTCAGCCAGCCGCCGACCCAGACCACA
>CAMYNX010000305.1 GCA_947259875.1 uncultured Gammaproteobacteria bacterium
CGCCGAGGGTGTCATTGCGTTTGACAAGAAACTGCTCGATGCGATGCAAGTGCCGGTTCCGAACGATCTGGCGACTCGCGTGAAACTCCGCCAAGTCATAGGCGAAGAACACGAGCGGCGAGTACGTCCGTGGCAGTGGGCGCTGGCGGCGAGTATCTTCGTCACTGTCGCGCTCGGTGGATTTTTTGGTTTACAGGTGTACTCCGCCAACCAGTATATCGCGCAGCTCCAGGCGTCGGTGATCGATCATGTCAACAGCGAGCCGGACTTCATATCGGTGCAAGGCAAGGTGCCCTCCGATAAATTCGCGCGGGTGATGGCGGCGTTCGGCGCCGAGGTGGTCAACAAGGATATCGAACCTTTGATTGTCCGTGCCTATGTGTGTGTCATGGATAAAAGACCCATTGCCCACATTTTCACCGGTAAGGGCGGTCAGGTGACTGTGCTATACATCACCGGGAAGCGGGTCGGCGGTGACACGCCGATCAACGACGATAGCCATCAGGGCGTATTGATCCCGGCCGGGAGCGGCAACCTCGCTGTCATCGCGCCGAAGGACGAGCAAATTGAACCGCTGGTCACAAAGTTGAAACAATCCATTCGTTGGAAGATCTAACGCTACATCACAGACATCCTGCGCACGCTGCGCGATAAGAAAAGCCGGTCTGAAAGACCGGCTTTTTCATGATCATCTCCGTGAGTTGCGCTCGGCAACCCGATCTACGTGCGAGAAATCGACATTTCGACAAATCAAAAGATACCGGTGAGAATTGGGATGTGCGTGATGATTAGCTATACATCATCCTAGCTGCAACGAAGTCACCGACTGAGGAAGTGCTAGAAGGTCTGGAGTATGAGCAGGTTGCGTTGTATCAGCGGATTGTTTGATCTTACGCATAGAATTTTGGAATGGCACGATAGAAACTTGCCCATAAGTTGGAAAACAAATTCTCGCATTTGAGCTCAACAAAGATAGTTACGCGTGGGTATGGGAATCATCGACATATTCAGGAATTTTGCGGCAGATTTCGAGGCCACTGTGCAAGATGACAATTGGTTGAGGCTTGAGAAGTACCTCGCGCAGGACGCTACGTACTTGAACGTTGGTGGACCGGATCCGAAATGTAACGGGCGCGCCGCGATTCTTGCCTATTTGAAAGAAGATGTTGCAAATGTTGATCGGCGGTTCGACACACGGACCCTCGTAGCGCTTACACCGGCTATCGCTGATGGAAATCGGTTATCTCGGCGGTGGCGCTGTACCTATACGCTTGCTGGATCGCCGGATCTTGTGGTGGAAGGCGAGGCAAGATATTTGTTCGAGGATGATCTCATTAAGGAAATAGAAGAAGAACCAACCGCTTCATCAATACGAAATGTGAACGAGTGGATACAGAAATATGCAGATCGACTGCCCGCCTGATACATCAAAAAACAGTGACCATTTAACAGCGGCGCGTTATTTCCATCGCTAGGCGTCTGAATAACAGAGGTCGAGAGACATGTCACGCGTAATACATTTTGATCTGAGCGCAGACAAGCCAGAACGAGCGGCAAAGTTCTATCGAAGTGTATTTAATTGGAAAGTTATTAAATGGAAAGGCCCCGAAGACTATTGGCTAATACAAACAGGAACCGAACAAGATCTGGGTGTAACGGGAGGCATTGCGGGAAGAATAAAGTCTGAGGACACAACGGCAGTTGTTTTTGATGTGGAGTCCGTTGATGAAGCCGAACAAAAGGTAGTACAGGCCGGTGGAATAATAAGAGAAGAGAAAAAGGCGATCCCTGGTGTAGGATTCCTTGTGATGTGTCGAGATACGGAAGGCAATACTTTTGGCTTAATGCAAATAGATACTTCAGTTAAATAAAACAGTGCGCGTCAAGGCGCTTAAGCCGGGACCGTCAGAAATGTACCGGTTATTGCGAACCCTTAGCTTTACATTTCGTGCTGTAATGACTGGTACGGAAGCTTGTTGTAAAGGGGTACTGTAATGATTAAAGACAAACTGGACGAACTCACGAGAACAAGGAAGTGGGCGCATCAGAAGCTGATCGACAAGGGATCGAAGGTATATCAAGCGTTCACTCAAATGGAGCGGGCGACCTTCTCCGATGGCGCGCTCAATAAGAAGCAAAAAGAACTCATCGCAATCGGCATTTCGGTTCGTATCGATTGCGAAGCGTGTATGCAGTGGCACATCGAACAGGCAGCAACAGCGGGCGCAAGCTACGAAGAGGTATTGGAAGCAGTTGAAATCGGTATAGAAATGGGAGGAGGTCCCGCGACAGTATCGGCACGTTTCGCACTGAAAGTAATGGAAACCGTCTTCACTCGCTGACCGTGAATGTAAAAGGGGATCGGATAACAATTGATTCTCGTGTAGCTGTGATAGTTAAGAATTAATGTTACGTACGTGGTCAGATCAAGTGCCGTTCAAAAACGGCTATTTCCGCTCGCGACCCACTGCAGACCTTCAAGGTACAAATGTTTCAACGTCTGCATCGGATGAAGGTGTGGATTCAAGATCGATATCGAAACCTGTGTTTGCTCAACGCCGGTGTTTGGCGATTAGGGCCTTAATAGCGCTACGAAATTCTATTGTTAGTCGAGCTGAAGCGTCGCACCAACACAGGCGAACGTGGTGTACCATTATTTGGTTGACGATATGTCCATAAACCATGGACTGAAACGGGTGGACTGGCTGGCGCCCGGATGCTGATTTGACAGATCCGCGAGTGCATGTTTCATTATGTAACCCAATTCAAGAACACTACACGAGGTGCGGACATGGGTATATTGAGTGGTTTATTCAGCGGCAGTGAGAGCCACGGGCCGCTCCCTCCCGACAGTTACGCGAACGCCCGTTTGCAGGAAGTGACAGACCAACTAAAGGCACTCATGGCGGAGACTTCGGACCGGTTAGAGGTCGTGCCCTCGGAACACGCAGCCTACGTGTTCATCGGCAAACCACCTAAGAAGTTTGGGCTTGCCTGGATACACGATGGACGTACCAGCAATTTCAAGACCTTAGTCGAAGATCATGGAGTAAATCCAATTCGTTTGGAACGCATCATCGAACATCTACGCGAGGCGTATCACCGTAGTCGATCGACTGAGCGCTTTACGTTCAACATCGCCGACCGGGAGATCATCGTGACCCCATCCGAAGTGCTCGAAAAAGAGGTACACGACGTCATCGACGAGGTGATAAGAAAATAGACATCGGTGACGATGACACTGTAAACGATTCTGTGTAACTGCCCTGTTATAGAGTTTCCGGCATTCTATCCGGGAACTCGATCATAAAACGGTTCAGCGCTCCTTTCCAATC
>CAMYNX010000306.1 GCA_947259875.1 uncultured Gammaproteobacteria bacterium
TCTTATGAACCTCAACTTCTCGAACCGCCCGGTGCGGACCCGCATGCCGGGTGGTGTGGGAGGGGTCGATCAGCAGCGCTGATCGCCCCTATCCCGATTTTTAGTGATCGCGTTTCGACGGAAACAGCACACAGCCGTACCGCAATACTTTTTTTAACCACACCCGCGCTAGATCGTGAGCGTGGTGCGTGCGGAATGCAAGCCGCGAGCGCCAAACCTCTAAACTGATGGGCGCAACATCAATAGAGCAATCGTAACGATGCATGTCAAGAAAGATGTTCTCTTTTGCGCTGGAGCACCACAATGCGGACATCTCTCTGCTTTTTTATTTAACTCTTGACGGCATTCTTTACATCTTGTCAACGCCATAGTTCCATTGGCTGCTTTTCAACTCAGCAATGTATATGGTTTATTGTAGATCTGACCGGATTTTGCAGCACCCCCTATACCGCCCGAATAAAAGAAAAAACACTAACACCCCACCCTCAGTGGCGGGTTTTTGTTGGCCTCCGCTAAGACAATTTCGGCGAAATTCGTGAGGCATTCCGGTGCTAACCTGCGATAGCATTACAGGTTATGAAAGAACCCAGAAAAATAGCGATCGACCCTTACGATCCAGAGCAACGGGACATGCTGACCAAGATCATCGAGGGATTCCTGGCGATGCCGCAGCACCATCAAGCGATGCTCAATGCCTTTCTGGAGAAGGCGCTGGCTGGGGATGAGGAAGCCAACCAACGATCCGAGGATTACAATGCCGGTAAGATGACTAAGGCGGAGTTGTGGGAGGAGATGCGGCGGCGCTACGGGAGCAAAGTTTCGGATGAGCTGATCGCGTAATGTATAACAGCAAGTAGGGAATGATAAACAGACTCGCTGACTTCGAGCCGGACAAATTCACGATCTACGCATACTGTGGCGATTGCGATCATTCCAGCGCATTAGAACGATCCAGATTCGACCACGATACCGGAGTTAATTGCTCACCTAAGCTGCGGAAGCTGCCGATCCAGACAGACTTCGATACGGATCGTATATACGGGTGCGGGCGGGTTTGCATACGGTGAGCGAAGCAGATAGCGGTCATTAAGCGTGAATGCCCACAGGGCCGGAGTCGACCTAGGTTGTGTCAAAACTCGAAATCAAAAAACAAAGTGGTAAATTTACGTTTAGTTTTTGATATTCATACTTTCATATGGGAGATCAAAACTAACCTGAGATCACTTCGCACCTGATGTGGTGCATTGTCCCATCGAGTAGGACTTTTTACACAGGCTGGACCCGTTACTGCCTTTCGGGCGTCAGACCCTGAACGTCCGGTATCAGTTCGCGAGTGTACATTGCAGACCTTTTCGCTAATGCACAACAACGAGAATCTGGTGTGATTTCCGCTGAGAAACATGCTGTCGAAATCTATTCCAACTCCTCCTTGCAGCCTGAACTATAATTTGCCATGTACAGACTGCCTATGTGGATATCTTCACTCCAGAAGCTCCGCCCACCGTCACCCCGATCGCTAGAACGTTTCCTCCACAACAGTAATGATCTCCCCTGGTTCCGCTACCTATGGGCCGTTGTGCGCTGCTGTTGGTTTTGGATATTTGGAATTGTCGCCAGTCTCTGCAGTTGACAAAAAATTCAATGCCACCAGCAACGTGAGTGCAATGCTTAGAATTTTAATAGTATTCCTTAAATGGATTAGATTTATGAGCAACTGTCGGCGAAGAGTCGGATGAAGCCGTTACATGCTAATTTACACATTTGACTTCGCGTAATCATCTACGAACCGCATCGTTAATCCGAACTGCTTTATGGCCACCTTCATTAGGTCGCGATGACTGATGACTTTCTTCAAGATCCCATCTTCTACTATCGGCAGATGACGAATATTGTGTTCCGACATCAACTTCATCGCATCCATCATCGTATCCTGTGGCAAACACGTCACCACGTCTCGGGTCATTACGTCCTCGACGCTGAGAGCAAGCGCCGCCGGTCCGTGCCGCGCAACGGCTCGAATGACGTCGCGCTCCGACAATATCCCTAGCAGTCCGCCCGCAGCGTCGCGAACCGGCAGGACGCCGACGTTGTGTTCCGCCAATAGCGACGACGCTTCTTCGAGGTTATGGTCAGGGCCGCAGGTCAACAGCTCTTCGTCATGCTGCGTGGTCACATCTCCGACTTTCATGTTTTCCTCCTCTTGGCTGGGCCAGTACGAGCGGCACAATTTCGCTCGTGCTGCACCGCAATAACGCACTCTCAACTCGGTGAGTCGTTAAAAACTCTACTCTCCAATGTTTTTTTGTTCACCCTCCTAAAACACTCGGGAATCAAAGCAACCACTCACTCAAAGCAGTTACGCATTTAACCAATATGAGTAGTAGTTTTCACCGCTCGTCATAGTGGCATGATCTTCTTATACTTTGGCTTATCGAAATTTCTAAAGTAGAGAAGACAAATGGAAACGGTGCAACAGTTGCTGGATAAAAAGGGACAAGAAGTGTGGTCTGTTCATCCGCGTCATTCCGTATTTGATGCCATTAATAAAATGGCGGAAAAAAATATTGGATCCTTGGTCGTGTTAGTGGACGATCAAATCGTCGGCATCGTTACCGAGAGGCATTACGCACGACATGTCATTCTGGAAGGTAGATCATCGCTTGAAACACCAGTGCGAGATATCATGGCTACCCGGGTTTTCTGCGTGCGACTCGACCAGACAATCGAAGAATGCATGGCAATCATGAGTGAAAAGCGGATACGTCATCTTCCAGTGGTTGACGAACACCGGTTAGTTGGTTTGGTCTCGATTGGCGATCTCGTCAAGAGCACTATCGCTGATAAAGAGTTCACGATTGAACAGCTTATACACTATATTCAGGGGTAACCGCGGAACTATGAATATTGTCCGCGCGTGCTCTAGCTACCAGTAACGCTGGGTGCAACTGTCTGCTTATCCTTCTCCGAACAGCAGTTGTGGCCGCATCGTGTTAATCGCAGGAGCTGTTTAGGGTTAGAAGATACCTGCAGCGGTTAGCCTCGGAGTTGAGTCTTGGAGAACATGGGTAGCTTGTTTAGACAGCCGGGTGACACGTCGGGGACACGCCCGACACCGGACGTTTGAAATAATGTCTTCTCGGGTGCCCGAATGCCTGGTATTGGCGTGCGCCGTGCTAAGGCGGCGTTTCTCAGTGGGTGCGAGTCCCACCCGGCAACTTTTGCTCCAGCCGGAAGCAATCGGAGCAGTCATGGAGGT
>CAMYNX010000307.1 GCA_947259875.1 uncultured Gammaproteobacteria bacterium
GGTGTTCGCGTCTTCTCGGCATAGTGTGTCTCCTATGGTCGAGGGACGCCCACAGCCCGCATAGTATTCGCGGGCCGCGGCGACCACGTCAACCCGGGCAAACCGGATTTTTCCGTTTATTTGAAACTCAAGGTTTCGATGCTGCAGAATCGGGCGGATCTTGTGATTGAAATCATCGCGGGTCATGCCGGCGAGATAGGCGGCCTCGCCGATATTCGGGAATTCCGGAGGATAGGGATAATCGTGCTTGCTCATGCGCCCGGGAGTGCCGATCTTCGGGTTCCGGCGCGGCCGTTCGCCGCCACCGGTATTTCCATCCGAGACCCCGTGCGTTTTGCCCGTTCTAAGGCCCTACAGAGGGGTGCATAGCGGTGAGACATGGCATCAATGGACGTTTGGATGGCCTCATAGATTGGTACCCCTATGCTCCCCTGAAATTGGGCCTTGGCATCCGGTTTGACGTATTCGAGCAGATAGAAACAAATCGGCTCGCCCTTGCGATAGACGCGGAGTCTCCAATCCGAATCGAGCGGGCAGATGGGTGCGGAACATTTGTCGAATCTGGGACAGTCAGACATTTTCATTGGATTCATCATGACCCCCTCATCGTCCTAAGTAGACATACGTTATGCTGATTCGGGCATGACCGAGCTCTTCGGCAATCTGCTGCCGGGCCTGGATATCCAGCTCGCGTTGGTCACCGGTCAACGTGTCCCTCGAAGGACCGCCTTGCATCGGGGACTTCCAACCAGTGAGCTCGTAGTAACGGGTTTGTGTATAGGCATGCCGCAAACCGTGTGTTTTCGAGAGCCCCGCTTTTCGGGTTGCGTGTTCCCAGGTGTGCAGGTGTTGTTTGTAGCTCTTGTGCGGCGGGATCATGGATCCATTCCCTGCTAGCCGCTTGGCTTCTTCCAAGACGCCCCGCTGGTAGGCGCTGCGGATCGGGATCTCGCGGGGTCTGCCGCCCTTGGTCCAGCTGCCTTTGAGCACCAGCTTGGTCCCGCGATCCGCCCACCTGGGCTGGATCTTCATCGCCTCGGATCGTCGCAGGCCAAAGGCGGCCTCGAGTTTGAAACTGACCCGGACGTAGGGATCGGTCACCTTTCTTGTGACGGAGACGGTGAGTCTCTGCGCCCGATTGAACCTGGATTGAGATCGTCCGTTCAGACCAAATCGGGCGTTACTGTCATACCCAAGATTCGGCTTGTTGATCTTCTGACCCAGCCAGCGAATCATGGACAATCTATTCATGATCGTTGCGTGGCTCAATCCCTGTTGCTTCCAGCGGTTCACGGCCTTATCGACATGCCGGTTACCAATGCCCCGAAGCCTAAGAGCCCGAAAACCCAAGCCGTCGATGTCCTTGGCGAATCGAAACGCCATCATCTTCCGTTGATACTGTGTCGTGCGCGAGCCATCCCGGTTCACGCGTAATAGCTTTTGAATATCCCATTGAAGGGGTGTCATAACCTATCCTCCGAACTTCTCGTTCAATTCTCCCCGCCGTCACCGGTAGGCCCTGTCGTTTGCGTGTCTCAAAACGGTGAGTGTGAATCCGCGGTCCACGACCCCTTGCGGAATCGAGTCCCCCTCAAACCACGAGGCGAGGCGGATGTTTAGCGTCGGTCACGCAAATCCCCGACGGCGCCTGATAAGGCGACGGCAAGCGATCTAAACGGCGATACGACTTGCCGGATGTGCAGGCGGATAGGTCTGCCAAACCATCTGATCCAAGACCGAACTCCGATCCTGAATCTAAATGTCTCCCGACCCGAGCGGGCACTGTCCGCTCGACGTCGGATCTCGACAGGCGAAGTGCATGAGGCGGGTTCATCCCACCAATACCACTCCACTTAATGGGAGAAGATGCTGAAGGGCTCCTAAGTCCCAACAACTTAATGGAGGAAATCCGGCGCGAGTTCTTGTGAACTCTAGGCCCCCTTTCAGCCAGTATGAGGGCTTTGCGATGACCCATTTGCTCTCTTAGGTAGAGCGCCGCCGGTCATCGAACGGCTGGAAAAGCTTTCGTATCATCTCCGTCGACATATAGCGTCTGAGATGATGGGCTGAATTTAGTCCTTTCAAACGTAACGAACAATAGCCATACGGTTCATCCGATTTTGACGATGTCGCCTCCGCAACGGCAGTTCCTATTTTCGTATCATTACTCCGTCACTAAAAAATCGCGGTTTCTGCGCCGCGCATAAGCGCATAGCGCTTCACGCGGCACGTCGTTCTCCCGAGCGCGTCACTACTGACTGACGTCCGCAGTGACGCGCGAAACATTCTCCGGTATACGTGGCGCAAGTCCCGTTGCATCCAGTTCTGGATATTCGGACGTATTGAAATCTCGACCTCGAAAGGGCTGGTATATACTCATTGCCGACAGTCGGAGAATCTGGTCGAACTGGTGCTTACGACCCAAAGCGGGCAAATCAAGTACGTTCCCTTAATGTCTGCTGTAGAATCCAGCGCGGACTTTCGCAAGAAGGCTGATAGACATTTCGCGTTTGTAACCTGACTTAGCTCCCGGTTAGAGCCTATAAAGACCCTGCCCAGATTTCTAGGTGGCCGGAGTTACCAATGATCTTGGCCTGTACGGCTGTTGCTCGATAGGTTTTATGGCTGGATAGTCAAAGCTAACAGTGAATCGCTGCCCGTTTGGTTTGTGTTTTTTTGAGTTGTTATGCTTGATACTCACAAACCGCTTTCTGGGTTGGTTGACAATTAAACGAAACTGGCATTGCACAGAGGAGATGACCATTGAAAACCAAGATGAGACTGCTACTCGCTTCCTTCTATATCATCGGCATGATTTCGGGTGCGCCAGCACAGGCTGTCAAGGAACACTGGCAGGGTCTGTCCGAACTGAAGTTTCCAGGCGGGTATCCGACAGCGGAAAGCGTAGCACGGCTATTTGATGAGCTGGACTTTCAGCGCGCGGTGCAGGTGTATCTTTGGGCGCTACCCGCGATGAACATCGATGCCATGCGCCAAGGATCCGAGGCCGTGTTCGGGGCAGGTAATCATATCCTACCTGTGTGGAAAGACCGTCTGAACACTAAGACCAGGGTGACGACACCGAATTCCGACGTGGTCTACGCTATGAGCTACTTGGACCTCAAGGACGGCCCGGTCGTGGTGGAGGTGCCGCCTAAGCTCCAGGGCATGTTCGACGACTTCTGGCATCGGCCCATCGCCGACGTGGGCTTCGTCGGCCCGGATAAGGGCGAA
>CAMYNX010000308.1 GCA_947259875.1 uncultured Gammaproteobacteria bacterium
CGGCGGCCCGCGTACTGTCGGCACTGGCCGCCTGCAGATTACTCGATGCCCTGCGGTACAGCTCAATAAGCTTAGATTTGGCCTCGTCGGTGAGACCGGCAGCGGACTCGACCTCTTTGGTCTTTGCGTCGAGGATGTCCTGCGTCACCGACGTCGGAAAGGAAGCGGCCGGTGCAGCTTCGATGGCGGCAGCGAGCGGCGCCACAGTCAACACGCTGAGGCTGACTGCAAAGAGTGTAAAACGGAAAGCCTGTTTCATGACTGGATCGTGGTCAGCCGCTGTAATTTTTGTTGCGACGCTCGCGCTGATTGACCCCGGCGATATTCCGGGGGCGATATTCCGGGGACAGTTTACTTATTTGTGGAAATCGTGATTACGAACACTATCCCACAACTTGCGCATCGCAGGCGTAAGAGTGGGGAGGCCAGGTCCCATCGAAAGCCGACAATCGAGCGACCCCGTTCCTGTGCTTCGAAGCCTTTGTGAAAACGCTCTTTGGGGTCAGTTGCCTTGATCATTGTCACGCCCCTACCGAACTTTTGAGCCGCCTGTATTTTCTACCCCGCCCATTCCGGTGGAATAATCCTGTCCGCCAACCATCGACGAGTTTTTAGGGACGAAGAACTACTTCTCGCCCTTTTTTGGAAAATGCTGTTGCGCTTTATCAAATGCTTTTTTCATGGCTTTAATGGAAACGTTCACTCCATTTTCTACTTCACTCCACGCGCTTTCTGCGGCGTCTTCGAGTTTATCCCATTGTTTCTTTGCTCGGTCTAATTCGTGTTCGAGTTCATCCACGTGGGGTTGAATCTTATCCTGAATCTCTTTGGCTCCCAGATGCATCTGCACCTTGGCTTCGTCGATTCTTGTCTGCCACTTGGCAAGTTCTTCATTGAGTGTTTCTGCCAATTTCTGCTGCTCTGCTTTCTTGTCCATCAAGTGTTCCTCGTTTGATTGTTGACGGTTTACTATTTGTCGTTCCACCGGATCAATCTTGTTCGAATTCCGATCACGTTTCCTTTCTTCGATTTTTCTCGACACACGAGTTAATCCATCGGATCGATGAGCCAGCCGCGAGAGATGCAATCAGCAGGTACCGGCGACGCGTAGAACTTGGTCCGGAGTACGGAATCTGGTTGTAGCCGAGTATACACAAGCAGGTCTGTTGTATTGACTAATTTATCGTGAGAGGAAGAAGCCGCCTATGCGTTTAAATCACGTGCAACCTTACCCTAGAGTCGTCGGTCTAATGTTTGACCCACATCAAGGCCGGATACGTTGGTTTTCACCTCGGACCCGCCCCCTTTGGTTCCGGTGAATGGCAGTGATTGGGATCAGGTTCTATTGGTAGCCAACAATAGATCAAACCCGACCCCTTTGATTCCTTCGTTGTCCTGGACTCAACCACTCAGCGAAGACTTCGCTGTACACGGCCAAGACAGTTAAGAACAACGCGGCGAGGACAGGGCCGAGGACGAGACCGGTAGCGCCGAACAGGGCCAGCCCGCCGAGTGTGCTGAGCATGATGAGCAGATCCGGCATTTTCGTGTCTCGGCCCACGAGCACGGGTCTTAGGACGTTGTCGATGGTACCGACCACGCCCGCCGACCAGATCAGCAAGCCGAGCCCGGCAATCATCTGCTCTGACATCAGCAGGTAGACCACCGCTGGGGCCCACACCAGAGTGGCGCCGATGCCCGGCAGGATCGACAGCACTGCCATGATCGCGCCCCAGAATACCGCACCCTCGATACCGACCGCGGCAAAGCCGAGACCACCCAGCGCCCCCTGAATGAGGCCGATGGTAAGCGTGCCTTTGACCGTCGCGCGGCTGACCGACAGCCCAACCTCAAGCATCCGGTCTTTCTCGGTTCGCGACAGCGGTGCATAACTCATGATCTTCTCGACAAGCACCGGACCGCTTGTGAGAAAGAAGAACATCGCATACAGCATTATGAACAGCTGCAACAAGAATGCGACCGTACCTTCCGACAACCTCGCCAGACTCCCGGCGAGATACACGCCAACTTGCTGAGCAATCTCGCCTAACTTGGACGCGATGTCGTCGCGATAGGCCTCTAGCTTATCTGGGAACGGGAACCAGCCGGGCAATTCCCGTAGGGGCTGGTCCGCCTCACCGAGCTGCTGGTCGACCCACGGCGTCACCTCCTTGGCCACGCTGACAGCCTGTTCCGCAACCAGACCCAGCAGAAGAATGAGCGGGGCCAGGATCATCAGCACCGTGGCCAGTAACGTCGCCAGCGACGCCAGTGTTTCACGGCCACCGAACTTCTGCTCGAACCAGCGATAGAGCGGATAGGTAATGCCGCTCAACACCGCGGCCATGAGCAGCGCCTCGAAGAAGCCGCCGAGCATGGCCAGGAAGGCGACCGCATAGGCGACCGTCATCACCAGCACGAAGCCCCTGCGGAAGCGCTCTTTGGGGTTCATGGATGTAGTCACCATGACTGTGTCACTCATTTACTAAGCGTGTCGGTTAGCTGAACAGGTTGGTGAAGGCTTTACCTGGTTGTCGATGCTCTGCTGCATTTCGTGTGCGGTTGTTGGATCGGTGTTTTGGGTTGTATTCATTTCAATTGCTCCGATTGAGTGTTCAAAATATCCCCCTCTCGCGTTGCATGATCTCCATCATCCTCCGACGGGGATCACGATCTGGGGTGGCGCGGAGTCGGGTCGTTTCGATCCGACCCGCGATGAGTAGGTGGCAACCATCGCCTCCAGGAACATCTTGGATTCGAGGTCGGCGTCGTCCACGTAGAACCAGTACCCGCGGTGCTGCACCCGATACGGAAACGGGGGTTCCTCATTCGAGCTTCGTATTCTCACCAGGGGCAGTCGTGAGGCGTCCACAGTAAGCTCCAAGCTCGAGACGATTTCCGCTTGCGCCTCTGGCACTTTGACGAAGCGAGTTGCAAGCCCGATGACATCGGCCATCGAGCGCGGCGAGACCCAGATAGCGTAAGGGTCTTCGTATCCCGGGCTGGCGTGCAGCGGCGGCCGGAAGACGTAGCGCGACCCGACTTCTCCGGTGCTTCCCGGCTCACCGATACCGCCGACACCCGCCGAGGCATCCGTACTCACCGACCACTGGGCGTTGATCGCACTGACCGCAAAGAACTGCATCGGATCGGAGTATCTGGACCTCACGATGTTGATCAGGACCTCGCGCGTGACCGTGAGCTGGATCGCGTCATTGTAGGC
>CAMYNX010000309.1 GCA_947259875.1 uncultured Gammaproteobacteria bacterium
GGATTGCTGGTCAAGAAAGAAGACGGTTCGTTTTACGACCGATTTCGCAACCGGATCATGTTTCCAATCCGTGATAGCCGGGGCCGGGTGGTCGGCTTCGGCGGGCGTGTTCTCGGTGACGACGAGCCAAAATATCTGAACTCCCCGGAGACCCCTCTTTTTCACAAGGGAGCCGAACTCTACGGATTGTTCAAGGCGCGGGGCGCCATCAAAGAACTGCAACTTGCGGTCGTAGTAGAAGGCTACATGGACGTGGTCTCCCTCGCCCAATTTGGTGTCCACAACACCGTTGCGACGCTGGGTACCGCTACCACTCGCGCCCACCTGGAGCGGTTGTTTAGATATTGCCCCGAGGTCATATTTTGCTTCGATGGTGACCGTGCCGGGCGTGATGCGGCATGGCGAGCACTGGAGACCACGCTCGCGGTATTGCGAGACGGACGGCAGGTCGGATTCTTATTCCTTCCCGACGGTCAGGATCCAGATTCGCTGGTCCGCGCTGAAGGAGCAGAGGGTTTCAACGAGCGTTTGCGGAGGTCCACGCCGTTACCGGATTACTTGTTGCGGAGTTTGAGCGACCAAGTGGACCTGACGCGCCTGGACGGCCGGGCACGGCTGATCGAGCTGGCCAAACCGCTGATCAACCAGATTCCCCCGGGGGCGCTGCGCGAACTGTTGCTGGATCGCCTCGCCGAGCTGGCACAAATTCAACGCGCTTCATTGTCTGCGTTGGCGGGGGGGCAACCGGCGGCGGCGGCCAAATCCGGCCGCAAAACCCTCAAAGCAAGCCAACCACCGATGCGCAAATCCCTGGTCCGGGTGGCTCTGGCCCTGTTGCTCCAGCATCCACGGCTGGCGCGCATCGCTGGAGAGGTCGAGGCGCTCCGGGCCCTCGAATCGATACCCGGCATCGATTTATTGGCCCAGGTCGTCCATACCGTTACCGAGCATCCTGGGCTGTCCACAGCCGCCCTGCTGGAGCGTTTTCGCGGTACCGAACACGCCGTTCATCTTGAAAAACTATCCATTTGGGACCATATGATCCCCGATGAGCATGTAGAGACGGAATTCCGCGCTACAGTGGCCAAGCTCCAAGGGCGGCTGCGGGATCAACAAACCCAAGTGTTGCTCGATAAATCGCGCTCCGAGCCCCTGAACGACCAGGAAAAGGCCCAGTTACGCGAGTTATTAGCCCGCGGTCAGACTTGAGCGGCCATTGTGGGGTTCCCGGTCTAGTGGGCTATAATGTTATGTTATTTCGAAATCCCCAGTCCCCCGCTGTTGAGGTGTCGATGGACTCAGAAGCAAAGCAATCCGAATTACGCAAGTTAATCCTGAAAGGCAAAGAACAAGGTTTTCTCACTTATCGTGAGATTAACGACCACCTGCCTGAGGATATGCACGATACAGACCAGATCGAAGCGGTCGTCAACATGATTAATGACATGGGAATCATGGTTCACGACAAGGCCCCCGATCCGGACAGTTTGCTGCTCAAGGAAGAAGATTCTCCTGACGATGATGAAACCGAAGCGGCGCTGACCACCGCCGTGGAAAGCGAATTCGGCCGTACCACCGACCCGGTGCGTATGTATATGCGGGAGATGGGAACAGTGGACTTATTGACCCGCAAAGACGAAATCGAACTCGCCAAGCGCATCGAAGACGGCATTCGTCAGTGTACCGAGGCGGTCGCCACGTGCCCGCCAACCATAGCCGAAATCTTGCGCATGGCTGATGCGATCAAAAGAGAAGAAATGCGCCTCACCGACTTATTGGTCGATTTTGTCGATTTGGACGCGAAGGACGAACCCATTCCAGTGCCACAGCTCGATGCGTCACGCTCGGATGAAGATGAAGATGCCGAAGAGGTGGATACCGGACCTGATCCCGAAGAAGCGTTTGAACGATTCAAACGTATCCGGAGAAATTATCAAAGCCTCAAACGCGCGATTGACCGTCACGGTATCGGCGCGGATCAGGTAAAGAAAATACAGAAAAAACTGGCTCGCGAAGTCATGGAGATCAAGTTTGTCCCCAAGCAAGTGGACGCGCTTTGGGACCAGATTCGTGTACTGGTCGAGCAAGTGCGCGCCCGAGAAAAGGTGCTCATAGATTTGTGCGTGCGACAAATTCGTATCCCGCGAAAAAACTTTATTAAAACCTTCGTCGGCGCCGAAACGGACGAAGACCTATTCAAAAAGATGGTAGTAGCCGCCGGTGATAAGGGTAAGGCGCTCAAAAAGCATGCCGACGAATTTAACGCTTGCCGTACAAAATTAACCCAAATAGAACGAGAAATCGGTATTCCGATTACCGAACTTAAAGACGTCAATCGGCGCATGTCTATCGGCGAAGCCAAGGCTCGCCGGGCAAAGAAGGAAATGGTGGAAGCCAATCTCAGGCTAGTGATCTCGATCGCGAAAAAATACACCAACCGGGGATTGCAGTTCCTGGACCTCATCCAGGAAGGCAACATCGGATTGATGAAGGCGGTTGACAAATTTGAGTACCGGCGGGGATACAAGTTTTCTACTTATGCCACCTGGTGGATTCGGCAAGCGATCACTCGATCAATCGCGGATCAAGCTCGCACCATCCGCATACCGGTGCACATGATCGAAACCATCAACAAATTGAATCGCATATCGCGCCAGATTCTGCAGGAGAAGGGGCGGGAGGCGACACCGGAAGAGCTGGCCGATCGCATGGACATGCCGGAAGAGAAGATCCGCAAGGTATTGAAGATCGCCAAGGAACCGATCTCGATGGAGACACCGATTGGTGACGACGAAGACTCACATCTGGGAGATTTTATCGAGGACAAGAACGTCCTCGCACCGCTGGATGCCGCTACCGGTTCGGGATTGTCGGGTTCGACACTGGACATTCTCAGCACCCTCACACCTCGGGAGGCCAAGGTGCTGCGTATGCGTTTTGGTATCGGTATGAACACCGATCACACGCTGGAGGAAGTCGGCAAACAGTTCGACGTCACCCGCGAGCGCATCCGGCAGATCGAGGCCAAGGCGCTGCGTAAACTGCGCCATCCTTCACGATCCGATCATCTGCGCAGCTTCCTTGAACAGAGCTGAGCACGGTTGATAGCAATCGTATAGCTTTTGCCGGGCCCGTAGCTCAGTTGGTTAGAGCAGCGGACTCATAATCCGTCGGTCCCAGGTTCGAGTCCTGGCGGGCCCACCAAATCTGCGTGTTT
>CAMYNX010000310.1 GCA_947259875.1 uncultured Gammaproteobacteria bacterium
CTGTTCATCAGCCACGACCTCAGTGTGGTCCACTACCTCGCCGACCGCGTCGTCGTCATGTACCTGGGGCAGATTATGGAGCGCGGAACAACGGAAGAGGTTTTCGCGCCCCCCTATCACCCCTACACTGAAGCGCTGCTTTCTGCGGTGCCGATCGCCGATCCAGACATCCAGAAACGCGAGATCGTGCTTGAGGGCGTCGTGCCCAGCGCATTGAATCCACCAAAGGGTTGCTACTTTGCGACCCGCTGTCCGCGAAAGATCGGACCGATTTGTGATGAAGAACCACCGCCGTTTCGGGAAGCGGCGCCGACGCATGTCATCTCTTGCCACATCCCGCTGGGGGAACTTCAAAACGTCGAACCGGTATTCCAGCAGGTTGACGCCGCCAAATAGTGGTTCGTTGATTGAGCCGATCCAATAAAGCAGCTTGGACACGCGATTCGCGACACCTTGTTGATTATGTTCGGTTTGCGCGAGCTACATGTTCTTTAAAGTATCCGGCGAGGGATGCCTTTACTGAGTGTCCAAAAGGTAGGGAAAGATGTTACGTAAGCTATTGATAAACTTGGTGGCTATGGGTGGACTCGAACCACCGACACCGGCATTATGAGTGCCGTGCTCTAACCACCTGAGCTACATAGCCACGACTTGGTGGCTATGGGTGGACTCGAACCACCGACACCGGCATTATGAGTGCCGTGCTCTAACCACCTGAGCTACATAGCCACGTTTGAGTAGACCACCAACGGGCGGCGGATTTTGCGTGCCGTACTCAACCTTGTCAACCGGGAAGAGAATGGGAAGTATAAAGTCGAAAACCTAAAGCACAAAGAAAACCTTTATCCGCTTCCGAGCTGCAACATCGTCAAACATTTGACCTAAAATACATCACGTCCCCATCTTGAACAACGTAGTCTTTTCCTTCCACCCGTAGCTTGCCCGCTTCTCTGGCGCCGTGCTCTCCGCGGTATTCGATGTAATCCTCGTACGCGACGACTTCGGCACGGATAAAGCCGCGCTTGAAGTCGGTGTGAACAACTCCGGCGGCCTCCCATGACGTCGTCCCCTCGCGTACCGTCCAAGCATGGGCCTCGTTGGGATTTCCGGTGAAGAATGTCTGCAGCCCAAGTAACCGGTAACCGGCCCGAATCACGCGATGCAGTCCGGGCTCATCCAGCCCGAGTTCGGCGAGAAACTCGTTTTTTTCCTCGTCGCTCAACTCCGCCAGCTCGGCCTCTATCTTCGCACAAATCGGCACCACCTCGGCGGCTTCGGAGGCGGCAATGTCGCGCACCGCCTCCACGTAAGGGTTATCTTGAAATCCGTCCTCGTCCACATTGGCGATATACAGGGTGGGTTTGACTGTCAATAAGAACAGCGGTTTGACCAACACCATTTCATCTTCGTCGAGCCGCATGGTGCGCAGTGATTGTCCGCCGTCAAGATGAAGATGTATCCGGTTCAACAAGTCGCGCTGCTTGAGCTGTTCTTTGTCACCGGCCTTGGCGGCCTTGTCCGCCCGCGCCAAAGCGCGATCAACGGTGTCCAGATCGGCCAGCATCAGCTCGGTGTGGATGATTTCGATATCGCTGCGCGGATCGACGGCACCGGAGACGTGAGTCACATTGGCGTCTTCAAAGCAACGAACGATATGGGCAATGGCGTCGACTTCCCTGATGTGGGCGAGAAACTTGTTACCCAACCCCTCACCCTTCGAAGCCCCGGCCACCAATCC
Organism: uncultured Gammaproteobacteria bacterium; assembly: GCA_947259875.1. GTDB lineage: Bacteria > Pseudomonadota > Gammaproteobacteria > Arenicellales > JAANXG01 > CALZGZ01. The sequence goes on from CAMYNX010000310.1 coordinate 1,739, forward strand.
GGCGATGTCCACGAACTCGATTGTGGTGGGGACCACTCGTTGTGGTTGCACGAATTCAGCGACTCGATCCAGGCGCGGATCTGGCACCGGTACGATCCCCACATTGGGTTCGATGGTGCAAAACGGATAGTTCGCCGCGTCGATAGCCGAGTTGGTCAAGGCGTTGAACAATGTCGATTTACCGACATTGGGAAGCCCGACAATTCCGCAGCGAAATCCCATCCCAAGCTATCCGCCGTCGCCTTGATCCTGCTCCCTGCTGTGAAGCACATTCATTGCCATTTGAATTTCCCCGCGTACGATGCTCGGCAATTCCCTGCGCGCTGCTTGAATGGCGTCGAGTATGGCATCTCCTTCTTCCGCGGTTGGCGGTGACAACACATAATTCGTTACTTGACTACTAGAGCCAGGATGACCGATCCCAATCCGTAACCGGATAAAATCCGCAGACCCCAGGTGGTTAAAAATATCCCGCAATCCATTGTGCCCGCCATGTCCCCCGCCCACCTTGAGCCGCACCATTCCCGGCGCCAGGTCCAGATCGTCGTGAGCGACCAGCATTTGATGAACGGGTATCTTAAAGAACTGCACAAACTTGGCCACCGATGAGCCACTGCAATTCATGTAGGTCTGCGGCGCCAGGAGACGGACGGTGTCACCGCCGATGCTACCGGCCCCGGTCCACGCCTCGAATCGCTCCTCACGCCGCAACTCGGCACCCACGTCACCGGTGATCGCTTCGATGAATGAATACCCAGCGTTATGCCGGGTACCGGCGTAGCGCCTGCCCGGGTTGCCTAATCCAACGATGAGTAAGATGGGGTCAGCCACAATCCATGCGCATGTGAGGGCGTCGTCAAACAGACCCTACCACAAGTTCGAACGGCGCTCGAAAATGGGCAATTATTCCTTCTCGCCGCCTTCTTCGGTTGCCGGTGCGCTCGGTGTCTCACCTTCGACAGCCTCGGCTTCTGCCTCGGCCTCCTCGACTTCTGCGGCTTCTTCGATTTCTTCAACAACCTTCGGCGCCACCACCGAGGCGATGGTCTGATCCTCGCCGCCATGGGCCAAAGCAAGAAGCTCCACCCCTTCCGGCAGTCTGATGTCGCTGAACTTGACCGATTCGTGCAGATTGAGTTCCGAAATATCCACTTCCAGATATTCGGGTAGCTGGCTCGGTAAGCACGAAATCTCCACCTCATTCACGAGATGAGAAATGATACCGCCCTGGACCTTAACGCCGGGTGCAACGTCAGCACCCATGAAGTGCAGCGGGATCTTGATACGCAAGGCTTCGGTCTCGCTGACGCGCTGGAAATCGACATGTTGTACCTGTGGCTTGTACGGGTGCATCTGAACATCACGCAGGATTACCTGTTCACTGCCGTTAGCGGTTTTGACGCTGATGATTGCCGAGTAAAACGCCTCCACCTCGAGATTACGCCGCACCTCCAGATGATCAAGCAGTAAATTCTGGTTATCTTTACCGGCGCCATATATCACCGCCGGTACTTTGCCATCACGGCGCAATCTCCGGCTGACACTAGTGCCGGTCTGTCCGCGAGTCTCCGCGGTCAGTTCAAACTGTACGCTCATCTTTCGCTCTCCTACTCAAAACATCTTATGCGTCATCATTCCAAAAACAGCGAACTCACTGAGTCGCCATCTGCAATTCGCCGTATGGCCTCGCCCAATAATTCGGCAATACTCAACTGCCGAATCTTTTTGCATTGCTGCGCCTGTTCATTCAGCGGAATGGTGTCGGTAACCACCACCTCATCCAGCCGCGAATTTTCGATACGCGCGACCGCATCGCCGGACAATACTGCATGGGTGCTGTAGGCCAACACACGTCTTGCACCTGACTCTTTCAAAGCCGCGGCAGCTTCACACAGCGTGCTGGCGGTATCGACCATATCGTCCAGTAACACACAAACACGATCGTGCACCTCACCGATAATATGCATTACCTTGGCCTCGTTTGCCTTGGGCCGGCGTTTATCAATAATCGCCAGGTCCGCGCCGAGATGCTTGGCCATGGCCCGGGCCCGCACCACGCCGCCAACG
>CAMYNX010000311.1 GCA_947259875.1 uncultured Gammaproteobacteria bacterium
TTCCGGTACACGGTTTCCTTGCACCGGATTGGGAAGATTCCAACCCCATTCCTTGCGCGCATAGTTGATCGCCACCGACATCAATCCGACTTCCTTGTTGATCGTGCTCGCTGCGGCGCCGTCCGCTTTGCGCTGTTTGATGTATCCACGGATGGTTACGGTGTCAATGTCGGTGACGCTTTTCCCGGTGAACACCGGATACAGATGCTTCATGCTGCATCTGTCCCGCCCATGGGTCGCTTTTGTGGTTTCCGTTGCTTTCAAATAATCCAACATCAACTCATCGAAAGTCCGCTGCGGTTCTTCATCCCATTGCTTCTCCTTGTAAGCCTCGAGCTTCCATTTCGCTTCTAACGCCTTCGCTTCCTTTCGGGTTGTTGCGCCAGTAGATCTTCTAACTCTCTTGCCGCTCGCATCGGTGAAGTCCACCCACCAGTAGCGGCTGTGTTTGCGTTTATACGGCATACGTTTACCTCCTTTTCACGCACGCCAGATCCCACGCGGCATCGATTATCCGCCACGTTGATCTGGTGTGCCACCCAATTCCGCACCGCTTGCGCCGGAATCCGCACCGCGCCCCGCACCTTGACCTTCGGCAGCTCGCCGTTGGCGAGCATCCGGCGCACCGTGCGCGCCGACACGCCGCCCAGCTGCCGGGCGGCTTCGTCAATAGTCCACAGAAGAACGGTCGTCATGGCAGTTATCCCAGACCCGGGGGAGATTTACCGCTGGCCAGGACATGGTCATCCTAGACTCGGTTCGTTTTGCCCGTTCTAAGGCCCTGTGGAGGGGTGCATAGCGGTGAGACATGGTGTCGATGGACGTTTGGATTGCTTCATAGATTGGTACCCCTATGCTCCCCTTAAATTGGGCTTTGGCATCGGGTTTGACAAATTCAAGCAGATAGAAACAGATTGGCTCGCCCTTGCGATAGAGACAAAGCCTCCATTCCGCATCGAGCGGGCAGATGGGTGCCGAACACTTGTCGAACCTGGGGCAGTCAGACATTTTCATTGGATTCATCATGACGCCCTCACCGACCTAAGTAGACATAGGTAATAGTGATCCTGGCATGACCGAGCTCTTCGGCAATCTGCTGTCGGGCTTGGATATCCAGCTCGTGTTGGTTACCGATCAACGTGTCTCTTGAGGGACCACCTTGCATCGGTGACTTCCAACCGGTGAGTTCGTAGTAACGGCTTTGCGCATACGCGTGACGCAAACCATGCGTTTTCGAAAGCCCTGCTTTGCGAGTGGCGTGCTCCCAGCTGTGTAGATGCTCTCGATAGCTTTTGTGGGCCGGGATCAATGATCCGTTTCCGGCAATTCGCTTCGCTTCCTCGAGGACTCCGCGCTGGTAGGCGGTGCGGATCGGAATCTCTCGGGGTCTGCCCCCCTTGGTCCAGCTGCCTTTCAGAACGAGTTTGGTGCCGCGATCCGCCCACCTTGGTTGGATCTTCATTGCCTCCGAGCGACGCAAGCCAAAGGCCGCCTGGACTTTGAAACCAACCCGGATATACGGGTCGGTCACCTTTCCCGTGACAGAGACAGTCAGTCTCTGCGCTCTGTTGACTGTCGTTTGTGTCTTTCCATTCAGGCCAAAGGCCCGGTTGTTGTTAAGCCCAAGATTTGGCTTACCGATCTTATGTCCAATCCAACGGATGGCCGACAGCCGGTTCATGATGGTGGCGTCACTGAGTCCTTGTTGCTTCCAACGATCCACGGCCTTGTTGACGTGCCGGTTGCCGATGCTTGGCAATCGAATCCCTCGACAACCCAGCGCATCAATGTCTTTGGCAAATCGAAACGCCATCATCTTGCGTTGATACTGCGTGGTGCGCGAACCGTCCCGATTTACGCGTAATAGCTTATAAATATCCCACTGCAATGGGGTCATCTCATTTCCTCCAATTTTTCATTCAATCCCCCCGCCGTTTCCGACGGACCTGCCTACGTGCCATTAACGGTGAGTGTGAATCCGCGGTCCACGACGACCTGGCGGGCGCCGTATCCCCCTCAAACAGCGAGGCAAAGCGGATGTTTAACGTCGGCCACGTAGCCCCCGACGACGCCTAATCGAGGCGACGGCAAGTGATCGCAATAGCAATACAACTTGCCGGGTGTGCAGGCGGATGGGTCTGCCAAACCATCTGATTCAGGACCAACCTTCGATCAAGAATCCAAATGTCTCCAAACCCCAAGCGGGCACCGTCCGCTCGAAGTCGGATCTCGACAGGTGAAGTGCATGAGGCGGGCTTATCCCGTCAATACCACTCCACTTAATGGGAGAAAATGCTGAAGGGCTCTAAGACCCAACAACTTAATGGAGGAAATCCGGCGCGAGTTCTATCGAACTCTAGGCCCCCTTTCAGCCAGCATGAGGGCTTTGTGATGACCGATTTGCTCTCTTAGATAGAGCGCCGCCGGTCATCGAGCGGCTGGAAAATCTTTCTTACCGTCGCCGCAGACACAAGCCGTTAACGGTGATGCGCTGAATTTAATCCTTTGAACCGCGACGAACAATAGCTATGTGGTTCATCCGATTTTGACGATGTGCCCCCCGCAGCAGTAGTCCATGTTTCCGTATCATTACTCCGTCACTAAAAAATCGTGATCTCTGCGCCGCGTAAAAGCGCGTAGCGCTTGACGCGGCACATCGTTCTCCGAAGCGCGTCACTACTGACTGGCGTCAGCAGTGACGCACGAAAAATTGTCCAGTATAAGTGGCGCGGATCTTTTCGTGGCCAGTTCCGGGTATTCGCACCTAAGAAATTTTGACCTCGGAAGGGCCGGTGTTACTCATTGCTGCCGTTGGCTAAAACAAAAATATCAGTTTCAGCTGTTGCGCTGCATCATGCGGCTTCCGGCCAGCTCCGGCTGTTGAACGGATGCAGTCGCAATGTCCGCTCAAACATTGATAAGCTGACGAATGCGCCTAGCTCACGTCTCGGCCGTTTGTTCCTGAGCTTCTCTTAGTGAAGAGACATTGAACACGTTGATCGGTCGGCTAAATCCCTTAAATGTGCGCTGGCCAATCAGCTCCGCATTCACCAGAGACTCCACCTCCGCTTGTACCCTTTGAGTCACGAGAATTTGCCCTGACTGCGCCTCGTCACAAAGTCGTGAAGCAAGATTGACGACACTTCCGATAGCCGTATAGTGTCCTACCAAGCCTAAGGTCGCATAACCATAAGAAATTCCGATACCGAACCCCAGCGCATACCCTTGGCTCCGCCATCGGCCGATTAGCTGGTCCATCCGGTCACGCATCGCAACCGACATCCGAACCGCGGACACAGCAGGCTCTTCGCAAGGTAACGGATCATTAAAGATGACCATCATGCCGTCGCCCGCACGATGATTAATATTGCCATGGTAATGTCCGATAATTTCACCCATCGCCTCGTGATAGGCACCCAGAACTCGCATTGAGTCTTCAGGTTCCACCGACTCAGCGAAATCGGTGAAACCACGCAGATCACAAAACACCACGGCGATCTCGCGACGATGGCTCTGGAGGGCTGATTCGTCGCCCGACGACACAACCACTTCGGCGACCTCGGGGGATAGGAACTGCTTCAGTCTTCCTAGTCGTTCCAACTGGCCCACTTGCTCGCCGACGCGCTTTTCCAAGGTATCAGTCCAGCTCTGCAGTGATTCCACTAAGGCTGCTTCGGCCTCCAGTCGACGTTTCTCCTCACGCTTCAGTAGGAGCACCGATACCATACTCAACAACAGCAAACCCACAAACAGGATCACGCTCTGCTCAATATTCCGCCGCAAATGTGATCTGAATAGATCGGGTGCCGGCAAGTCGACCAGATTCCAACGTGTCTGCTCGACGGCTTGCTGATGGGCAATTCGCTTGAGTTCTGCTGGCTCAAGCCGTATGTCCCGCTCCATCTCCTCCCGGCCACCTTCGGCTGAGATCTCAATCAAGTCTGGAATGTCAGCGCGTACGAGAAAGAGTCGGTGACCCGCAACTTGGCTGTTCCGCAACAAAGTCGTCAGTGGATCGGACTCAAAGCTGACGAAAAAGACGCCTGATTCTCCGGTTTCATACTCCAAATACTGCATCACATCAAAATGATGCCTCTCTGGGCCGGGATGAATGTATGTGTCGGCCTGTGTCTCGCGTGTGGCAAAGGCACGTAGGTCGCTTCGGCACGTCTCCCCGATGCGCTCACCCAGATCATCGTAAAACAACTCACCCTGATCATTGCTCAATGTAAAGGCGTGATAGGCGGGGAAATACTTGCTGAGTTGTCCGCTGATTCGCGCGTAGGCTCGTTCGTCATTCGGGTTCTGGGCCAACTGCTGTAACGACTGTTGATTCTTGTCAGCCAATAGAGCGAGTGACGTCCGTAGCTTATCGATCAACAAGGTGACTTCGGTGGCCGCCCCTTGCACCGACTGCTCCATAATCGCGTGCTGATAATCGATGAACCGCTTTTGACTCTCCCATACGTGCCATGAGAGCACAGAACCGATGATCAACAGCAAACCTATTATGATAAGTATCGGTAGATTGTTCTTGAGAACTGATAACACGTTGCTGGCCTTGCGTGTCCCTGTTCCTGTGGAGTTCACCCCTTCTTGTGTGAGGCGCTGCCTGCCAGTATACGCACTACGCGGCGCAGCTAATAGAATTGCGGAACCTATTCACAGCGCGTAGAAGGGTCTCGCTCTATTTCCAGGCGCAAGCCCCCCGTGAGGTTGTGCTTCTGTAAGTTCCGAAACCTTCTCCCATTTTCAGTAGTTAACCAAATAATCACGCTTTTTGAGCAAAGCGTAACCATTTTATTTAAAATGTCCGCTTGCCAGTTGTATGCCGCCGCTCAGGCAACAAAGGCCGAATGACGGCAACGGGTC
>CAMYNX010000312.1 GCA_947259875.1 uncultured Gammaproteobacteria bacterium
TGTGTTTGTGCGTGAAGCCTTTCAAACGATGCCGCACGCAAATCATAATTCGTTAACTGCGGGACGAAAGTGCATTTATGATATCAGAGATTTCAGCAAACTGGTGCGAACCGCCCAAAAGAGCATCAAACCAAGCCGCGCAGTTTGCTGTTTCTCGGTGTGGCGACGTCAGCAGCAAAGGATTTCGCCTGCTTTAGTATTTGCGGTTGGACCAAACAAACTGTGCTGGAGTTAATGTTTGCCGACATCGTAGCGAAATCAATCGAACAAATTGTCAACCACAAAAGTTGAATAGACGTTAGTGGTAGAAAATGGGGCCGCATTGGTGTTAGCGTATCGCCTCTGGACGTTTTCTCTTGCAACAGCCACGAGCAAGCCTGGCGTGGCCAACACCTTCGCATTGACGTGGAGCACATCGATGAGATTTTCAGTTTTTGTAGTCGCGGCCGCGCTGTTATTGAGTGCCTGCGAAACGACCCATCAGGACCGGGGGGCACTGCTCGGTGCGGCGGCCGGCGGAATTCTTGGCAATCAGATCGGCAGGGGCAGCGGGCAGGCGATAGCTACGTTTGCCGGCGCCGTCGGCGGCGCGCTGGTCGGCGCGGCGATTGGTTCCAGAATGGATGAAGTGGACCGTATGAAGATGAGCCAAGCGCATCAGCATTCTCTCGAGTACGGTCGAGCTGGCGAGGAAACGAGCTGGGTGAATCCCGACTCGGGAAACTCGGGCAGCATCGCGCCGGTGCGCACTTATCAGAATGCCACGGGCCAGTATTGCCGGGAGTTTCAGCAGACCATCACCGTCGGTGGAAAGTCGGAGCAGGCATATGGCACTGCGTGCCGGCAACCGGACGGTAGCTGGAAAATCATGGGAGGGTAGAAATGAAGATTCGTGTACTGACCCAAGCGACCGGCGTTTTTTGGGCGCTGACTATGCTCGGATTTGTTGCCCTGTCCGGCGCAGTCATGGCCGATCCGGATTTCACACGTGCCGACGCCAACGGCGATGGAAAAATCGATCACGAAGAGTTCCGCAGCCATATGGTAAACACCTTTTACCGCGCCGACCGCAACCGCGACGGGGCGCTCAAAGGTGGCGAGCTCAAGGTCTTGAATTCGGAGCGGATACCGGATGCAGACCGCAACGGAGACGGCCGTCTGGATCTGAAGGAGTTTCTCAATTCGACCAGCGCCGATTTTCGTGCCGCCGACAAGGACCGCAATCATGTGCTCGGCCCTGAAGAATTGAGATCCACGAGCCGCTGAGAGACGACTCCAACGCGGATACGGAAACCACCGTTGAAGCATGCACTCCGCTCCTTGTGCTCACGCAGTCATTCGAAGCGCAACGAGGAATCCGACCTGTCGTTGGTTGTACCGATTGCTTGCTGTCATTCCGAGTGCAACGAGGAATCTCACCATGATAAACGCAGGCGCCCGCTTCGGCTGGGTGAGATCCCTCGGCTTAACGCCTCGGGATGACAATTTAGGAGCCTGCCCTCAGCGGAGCCGAACAAAACCTTAACTCCTCTTTTCGCCGCCTTGCCGCAGTATTGTGGGTTAAGGACTACATCTCAGCAACTAGATCACGCCATTCGCGCGTCGCGCGTTGCTAATCGTAGTGTTTGGCGTTTCGCTACTAAAACAAAGACTCACCGCGGGCAAAGAACGTAACGGCGTCGGCAAGCAACGCCAACCCAACCAGGGCCAGCAGCGCCGGCAATAGGAAGTTGCTGGCGCGATCCAGAACGTTGTTGATGCGCGCCAACACCGGACGGCTGCGTTCGCCGAGGGCCAATACCAGTCCGGGGACAATGATAAACGGCAGTGCGTAGACGATGTTATAGACTGCGAGTACGCCAATCGTATGGGACACGGACAGGTTTGCCTTGAGTACTTGATCTATCGCCGCAAAGTAGGGCACGGCAAACGGAATTCCTATGAAGTTGATCACCGCGCCGTAACCGAACGCCGTCATCCAGGTCAGTTCAGCGGCCGGCGCCTGCGGGCTCTTTTCGCGGGGTTTGCGGCTGGCGACCGCAAGCCAAATGAGCACCAAGCCGAGGACGAGTTCGATCACGAAATCGAACGGCTTGGGGTTGGCCAGACGCGCCGAGATCTTTTCCAAACCCAGTGCCAGAACGATTCCCGCGCCCATATACGCGACCGTGTGACCGAGCAGGGCAGCGCTGCTGTTGGCGACCGGGCGACGGGTACCCGCTGCATAGACGAGATACGCGAACAACACCGGATTGACCACATCGCTCAGTAGAATCGGGCCGAGCGTCAGCCACAGGTCCGTCATGGTCCAGCTCCTGCCTCAACGGTAATTGTCCACACTCTACCCGGCCGGGTCTTTGGCAACCATATTCCGTCTAAGTATTTCTCATAGATCGTTCTGATACCGGTCATGCTCGTTTTTCATCTTCCTTGTCGAGTGCCCCGGCGGCGGCTGCTTGTGCTTCGGTCTCTGCCACGGCTCCGGATGCGCTTTCCACAATCACCCGCCGTGGCGCGAATTGAATACCCTGTTCTTCAAACGCCTTCTGGATGCGCGTGTAGGCCTCGCGGCGGACGAAGAATTGCTGCCCCGGCACAGCGGTAAACTTGCAGCGCACGATTAATGCCGAATCATCCATGCGGTTGACACCCTGGGACTTCAACGGTGCCAGGATCAACGGTCTGAGTTGTTCATCCTCCATCATTTTTTGGCCGGTCTTCTTGATGATTTTGCGCACCTTGTCCACGTCGGTCTCGAAGGGAATACGCAGCTCGAACTTCATAATTGCCCAGTCGCGGCTGTAGTTGGTGATGTGGTTGATGGTGCCGAACGGGATCGTATGTACCGGACCATTATGATGTCGCAGTTGCAGTGAGCGCGTGGAGATCTTTTGCACGGTCCCGCGGATGGCGTCGATCGCCACATACTCGCCCATGCGAAACGCGTCATCGAGCAGAAAGAACAGGCCGGAGACCACATCCCGCACCAGCGATTGGGCGCCGAATCCGATGGCGATACCGACGACACCGGCGCCGGCAATCAACGGCCCGATCTCAACGCCCAACTCCGAC
>CAMYNX010000313.1 GCA_947259875.1 uncultured Gammaproteobacteria bacterium
ATCCGCATCGAGTTCCAAGTTGGCACCAGCCGCCGCCAACAAATCCGCACTGCCGGACTTGCTCGATACCGAACGATTACCGTGCTTAGCGACATGGGCGCCGGCAGCGGCGGCCACGAACGCCGAAGCGGTGGAAATGTTGAAAGTGTTGCGCGCATCGCCACCGGTCCCACAGGTGTCCACGAGATGCGGTGCCGACACCGTCACCTTGGACGCCAAAGACCGCATTACTTCGGCAGCCGCCGTTATCTCATCTATGGTTTCACCCTTCATGCGCAAACCGATCAGGAAACCACCGATTTGCGCAGGGGTCGTTTCACCGGTCATGATCGCCTGCATAACCGAGTGCATTTCCTGACGCGATAGATCGCGTCTTTCAATAACTGCGTTAATAGCTTGCTGGATGTTCATCATCTGAGCGAAAAGTTTAAAGTGTAAAATTTAACGTAAAAAGTACAATAATATGAGGTCACCGCTTGCCTACAGCGACAATGTGTAAGGTGCAAATTATAAGTTGACTATTATCTTCCGGTTCGTGGTTTGTACTTTTAACTTTCCAGGAAATTACGTAACAAATCATGGCCATGTTGAGTAAGGATCGACTCCGGGTGAAACTGCACGCCTTCCACATTCAGCGATTCGTGCTGGAGTCCCATAATCTCGCCGTCGTCGGTCCAGGCAGTGATCTCCAAACACCCCGGCAGAGTCTCGCGCTCCACAACCAATGAGTGATACCGCGTCGCCGGGAACGGGCTCTCGAGGCCACGAAACACGCCTTGACCATGGTGATGAATCAGGGATGTCTTCCCGTGCATAAGCTCCTTGGCGTGCACGATTACACCGCCAAAAGCCTGGCCGATGCTTTGATGCCCGAGACAGACACCAAGGATTGGAATCTTACCACTCAACTGGTTAATCACCTCCACCGATATGCCCGCTTCATTTGGGGTACAAGGCCCAGGGGATATGACGATGTAGTCCGGTTGCATCTGCGCGATTTCTGCGACGGTGATCTGATCGTTGCGGTATACATCGACATCCTCGCCGAGCTCACCCAGGTATTGAACCAGGTTATAGGTAAACGAGTCATAGTTGTCGATCATCAGTAACGACATGAGTCACCCTTGCGAACCATCCGCGTCGACTCGTGCTACCAATCTTGTCAACGCTTCTCTGACCGCCTGTATTTCCAAGGCAATTGCCTCCGGCGCCAGCAGTCTTACCCGAATCTTGCGCTCCGTTTTGGCGGCCTCGAGGTTATTGATCGCTACGGCAATGAACAGGATTATGTCGCCAACCATAGTTCGCTCGAACCTTGGATCATTGATGATCTTTTTAAGTACCACTTGCATAACTCAATTCAGGCTTAGGCCATGATCGAGACCAGCACTGGCCATCGTCACCGCCTGAAAGATGGCGCGTCCCTTGTTCATGGTTTCCATCCACTCGAGGCTAGGGACCGAATCGGCAACGATGCCGGCGCCGGCTTGGATATATAAAACGTCATCACGTATCACTGCGGTTCGTATCGCAATGGCAGTGTCCATGTTGCCGTTCCAGCCAATATAGCCCACCGCTCCGGAATAGATCCCACGTTTATCGGGTTCCAATTCGTCGATGATTTCCATTGCCCTAACCTTGGGTGCGCCGGACACTGTACCCGCGGGAAACGTGGCGCGCAGTACATCGATGGCGTCAAGCCCCTCAGCCAATTCACCTTGCACGTTGGACACGATGTGCATGACGTGAGAATAACGTTCGACCATCATTTTTTCAGTAAGGCAAACCGAACCTATCGTCGCCACCCTTCCAACATCATTGCGGCCAAGGTCAACCAGCATCAAGTGCTCGGCCAGCTCTTTGGGATCCGCCATCAACTCGCGCTCCAGGCGCATATCGTCATCCATGTCGCTCCCGCGTCGACGGGTGCCGGCGATCGGGCGCACGGTCACCACACCCTCCTCCAAACGCACCAAGATCTCCGGCGAGGAACCCACAATCTGAAAATCGTCCATATCCAGGAAATACATATACGGGGATGGATTGATGGTACGCAGTGCCCGGTACATGTTGATGGGTTCGGCGTGGAAGGGAATCGATAAGCGCTGCGACAACACGACCTGCATGATATCCCCGTTACGGATGTACTCGCGGGATCGCTCCACCGCTTCCTCAAAATCTGCTTGCGTGAATTCAGATTCAAAATCCGTTTCGTCGACCCGTATTGGACTGTGATCCTGGGATACTAATGGCGGAATCTCGCGAAGATCCGCTATAAGTTCGTCCAGGCGCTGGTTCCCTTTTTTCCAGTCCCCGGAATCGGCCGGATCGATATGAGTTATCACATGCAGTCTTCCGGTTAGATTATCGAACACCAGGACATCTTCAGAGACCATGAGCATGATGTCGGGGGCTTGAACGGGGTCCGGCTTGTGCGCGGGGCCGAGATGAGTTTCGATGTAACGAACCGTGTCGTAGCCGAAATAACCCACCACACCACCGGTAAAGCGGGGCAATCCCTCAATCTCAGGCACCTGATAACGCTGTTGAAACTCGCCCACCGCTGCCAACGGATCATCGACCGTTTCCTGCTCGGTGACCTCGTTTTCATGCGTCACCTGCAGTTCATTGCCCGACACCCGTAACACGGTCCGGCACGGTAAACCGATAATCGAGTAGCGACCCCATTTCTCGCCGCCATGAACGGACTCGAGCAAGTATGAGTAGGGGCCATTGGCCAGCTTGAGGTAGGTGCTGACCGGCGTATCGAGGTCAGCCAACACCTCCCGCATCAGTGGAACGCGGTTAAAACCTTGGGACGCGAGATTAGAGAGATCGGACTTTTGAACGGGCATAAATCATCACCGGGTGCGGAGTTTTATTAGCGATTTGGAAACAAAGATAGGCTCAGCCACGCCATCGGCGCACTGTACCGTTCCACGCCCAATCCTGCCCAATGATGAAAACGCTCACGTTTTGAATCTTATCAATCGGTAGTCTGTAGAATGTCGGTAAGTTCCTTAAACGACGCTATGATTGCGTTCGGATCGTATTTCGTCAAGTCCAGACC
>CAMYNX010000314.1 GCA_947259875.1 uncultured Gammaproteobacteria bacterium
CGAGTGGTATCGCAAGAACCTGAAGGTCTACCCGCTGAAGACAGGTCCTCGCAAAGGCAACTACATCGACTGCGGACACATGCCGGGCAACTCGCTGGTACCCGAGGATGGCTCGGCTTTCCTGTGGCTGCACGAAATCGTCAGCTACGAGCCAGCGGATCTGTTTGATATAGAGCAACTGGGCCGTCTCGCTTCACTCGGCATCGAAAAGGGCAAACCGTTCGAACCTGATGCGCGCATGCAGCGTATCTTCGATCAGGCTGCCAGGCAGGCGGTGGCGATGGCCCGCGTGATCACGTTCGCCAGCCGCGACCCGGATGAGAAGCTCTATGGAGGAATGTCATGGGGCACCCCGTTCGTCGGCGGCAGCTCGGAGTTCGAGAAGAATGGCTACCGCAATCTCGAAGCACGCACGCTGTATCACTACAACGCCATCGTGGTCACGCCGGCCATGGCGGCACCGATGCCCGAGGGCCGCGGCTCGAAGTACTCATCGACCTACGTCGATGAAAACGACGACTATCTCGACGGCACCAAAACCTACCGGCTGCGCGTGCCGCCGAACGTGCCGGTGCGCGAGTTCTGGTCGATCACGGTGTACGACCCGGTGACCCGTTCGCAGCTGCAGACCAGCCAACCGCTGCCGAGTATCAGCAGCCAGCAGAACCCGCCTGCCAACAGCGACGGGTCGGTCGATATCTACTTTGCGCCGGAAAAGCCGGAAGGTGTGGCAAAAGAGAACTGGATCCAGACCGTCGCCGGCAAGGGTTTCAAGCCAGTCGAGATCGAGCTGGTCAAGTGACCATTCGCAGCGAGTGCGTGGCGGTCGGATTTCCGGCTGCCACGCGCGGATTAACAACGTGCAATGAAAACTTAAACATGAACAGAACACCAATCAGCTTCATCCTGGCCGCCCTGGTTATGGGCAGCACGGCAGTACCTGCCATGGCTCAGGAGACGACGAACCTCTTCGAGACCGCCGGTCCAAAACAAACCAACAAGGATTTCAAACCGGCACCGGATAAGATCAAAACCAGCTTCGGCACATTGGAGTTTGATCTCGAGGCCTTTCCGACCGAAGAATCCGTCAGGAAAATCTACGATGAGATGGATTTGCAGCGTGCCACGCAGGCCTATATGGACTTCATGCCGGCCATGTCGGTCTACGGCATCATCAAGGGGCAGATTCGCGACTTCGGGCTCAAGAGTGCATCCGATGTCGGGGTGCATCCGAGCCCCGGGCTTACGCCCAGCGAACTCTACCTGACTGGCAACAACAGCACTGTCTACGCCGTTGCCTCGCTGGATCTGAAGGTCGACGGGCCCACGGTGATGAATATCCCACCTGGCATGCTGGGTACCGCCAATGATTCGCTCTTTAAATTCCTCGTGGACTTCGGTGTGGTCGGGCCCGATAAGGGCAAAGGTGGCAAGTACCTGTTCCTGCCTCCCGGATACGCTGGCGAAGTCCCGGATGGCTACTTCGTGGTTCAGTCACCCAGCTATCGCATCTGGGCCATGATGCGCGGTTGGGGTGACATCGGTACTGGCGATAAGGCGACGGATTACTTCAGGCAAAACTTGAAGATCTTCCCGCTGGAGAGCGGACCCCGACCAGCCAACTACGTCAATACCGCCGGCATGGGTCTCAATTCGCTGGCTCCGGAGGATGGCTCCGCATTCGAGATGCTGAATGAGATTATTCAGTACGAACCCAAAGAATTATTCGGCGCCGAACAACTCGGCCGCTTGGCAACCCTCGGCATCGTCCAGGGAAAACCGTTCACTCCGGATGAACGCATGGAGCGTATTCTGGACCAGGGCGCCAAGCAAGGCGCAGCGATGGCGCGCGCCATCGTGTATGCGTCACGGGAACCGGACATTCGCTACTGGCCAAATCGCCATTGGGAGAAGATGTTCCTGTACAACACGACGTTCGAGCGTGATGGCGTTGGGGACATCGATGCCCGCACACTCTGGCACTACTCTGCAATCGTGGTCTCGCCAAACCTGATCTCGACCACGCCTGGCGCGGGCACTGCCTACCTGACGACGTTTCGGGATTCCGAGAACCGCTTCCTGAACGGCGATAAAACCTACCGGTTACGTGTCGATGCCAACCCGCCGGTCAAGAACTTCTGGGCGGTCACCGCCTATGATCCCGCCACCCGAAGCCTTTTGGATTCGGGCGACAACAGGAACAAGTCGGTGGGCAGTCGTGAAAAACCGATTGCCAATGCCGATGGTTCTGTCGACGTATATTTCGGCCCCAAGGCGCCGAAAGGCAAGGAAAAGAACTGGGTACCCACGAATCCGGACAAGGGCTTCTTCCTTGTATTTCGTTTCTACGGTCCGACGGAAGGCTACATAGACAAGACCTGGGTATTGAACGATCTGGAGCTGATCGACTAGGTGGTTCAGCTTCGTCGCACTGCTTTGTAAATGAGTAGATAACGGTGAGAAAGACATCGAGGCGGGTGTGGTGCCGATTGTCGAGCATGCGGCCAGTCGCCCACGAGATACGCGGTCTGCTTGACGAACAGAATCTGAAATGAACACGAACGAATCAAAACAACGCGATCGGATTTTTCTCAAGCTGTTCCTGAAATCGGCGCCGTCCGACGTAACCGACGAGGAACTCGCCTATTTCCGCGAACACCCCGACCAGATAGACGAGGTGACCGCGCCGGTCAACGTC
This sequence comes from uncultured Gammaproteobacteria bacterium, assembly GCA_947259875.1. Taxonomy (GTDB): domain Bacteria; phylum Pseudomonadota; class Gammaproteobacteria; order Arenicellales; family JAANXG01; genus CALZGZ01. The sequence goes on from CAMYNX010000314.1 coordinate 2,699, forward strand.
CACAAACTTTTTCTGTGGGTGGGCACGCTGCTCGGCGTTGCCTGTGTCGCTCTGTCCAAGGTAATCAAGTTTTGTGAGTGGGTCACCTTGTCCGAAGGCTACCGCGAGTTCGTGATCGATATCGTGTTCCAGGTCGGTGGCGCGCTGATCGGCGCCGCCGTCACCGCCTACATCCTGGGCATCCTGCTGGAACAACAGCAGGAGAACGCGGCCAAGTGGCGGGCGGAAATCCGGCGCAGGTTGGCCGAACGGCAGGCAAGCGGCTCAGGATGAGCCCCGCACAAATCTCGGTCTTTTTCAGCTCTTTCACAATCTATCTGCGGCCGAAGAGGAAGCGGCTGCAGAGGCAGAGGATGCCGCAATCTTGGTGTTTTATACAGTCAAGATTCAGGCGTCAGGATAAGTGATCGCGATTCCCCCAAATGGGCAGCGTGTCCGTGTAATACACTGTCCCAGTAATACCCTCGGGCAGGCGCCTCAGCCCCGCCCCCTCATCGACTACTCGTTTCCCCCTCGTTCTGGGGGATGTCCGCAACCCCGGCTGACCGCACAATGCGAATCCCAGATCTAGGAGAACATCAATGACTGAAACAAGCGTCGAATCTCAAGTCAATCAGGCCGCCGACGAGGTGCGAGCGAACTGGGGTTGGCTGATGTTCATGGGTGTGGCGTTGACTTTGTTCGGCATTATCGGTCTCTACATGGTCGGGACACTGACCATCGCCAGCGTCCTCTGGTTCGGAATACTTGTTGTCGCCGGCGGCGTGCTGACGCTGATCGACGCCTTTCGTGCCGAGGGCTGGAGGGCCAAGCTGTGGGAGATACTGATCGCGTTGGCCTACATCGTTGCCGGTATCGTAATGGTCATGAATCCCGGGGCCAGCGCGGTGTGGTTCACCATGTTCATCGCCGCGTTCCTGCTGGTGTCGGGCATACTCCGGATCGTCCTCGGTTTCAAG
>CAMYNX010000315.1 GCA_947259875.1 uncultured Gammaproteobacteria bacterium
ATCCGAAAACCTCATGAGACGTTTTGCAGTTGTGCCGGCTCCGGGATGGTTTGCTCAGCACGGTCTCCATGAATAACTTCTACCAGCCGAATGGCTTCCTGTTCCATGTTGATCGTTAGCGCGTTCACTTTGCCGCGAAAGTAACGGTGAAATATGAGACTGGGAATACCGATCGACAAACCGGCCGCGGTGGTGATCAGCGCCTCTGAGATGCCACCGGCGAGCACCGTCGGATCGCCCACGCCGTACGAGGTGATGGCTGAGAACACCTTGATCATCCCAATCACGGTACCGAGTAGTCCCAGCAGCGGCGTGATCGCGGCGATGGTACCCAGGGTGTTCAGGTAGCGTTCCAGTTCGTGTACCACGTGTCGGCCGGCTTCTTCAATGGCATCCTTCATCACCTCGCGGCCATGGTTCATGTTAATCAGACCGGCAGCGAGAATTCTCCCCAGCGGGGAGCTTTGTCCGATGTAGTGTATTTTCGCATTATCGATCTCGCGCCGCTCAATGAGCTGTTGTATCTGTATTAATAGCTGATTAGGCGTGACCGACCGTTTTGCTAATGCCCAAAACCGCTCGCAAATAATTGCCCCAGCGGCAACTGAACAGGCAAGAATAGGCCACATCAACAGTCCGCCGGATTGAAATAACTCGTACACGGGCTACCCTATTGATCTACGTAGTGTCAATGGAAAAGTGTAACAGACTTTGGCGGACTTTTTGTAAACCAATAGCGGGCGTGGTCAGACCGATAGAGGTTTATGGATGCTCCTTGCACGCCTAATTCAATAGTGATGGCGCCCGTTTCGGCAGTGTTGTAAACCGGCACACCGATCCGACGGTATCGATTCATCACCGCGTAGTCCGGATGCCCATATGGATTGCGGTAACCCGCGGAGACCACCGCTACCTTTGGCCGAACTGCGGCCAGGAAACCATGGGTAGAGGAAGTCTTGCTGCCTTGATGAGGCACCAACAAGATATCGCTCCTCAAGCTAGAGCCATATGACTTCAGTAATACACTTTCACGCGCGGCTTCGATATCTCCGGTGAGCAATATCGAACCGTAACGGCTAATTACCTGGATGACACAAGACGAATCATTGTGCGCGAGGGGGCGATCGACGAATGGACTCAGGACCTTGAATTGCACCTGGTCCTGGGTCCAACCACGTCCAGAAATACAGCCTTGAGCGTGCGGTACTCGGTCTGGCACGCTGCTCAATCGCCGCTCTACGATATGCTGCCGTAACAGTGACTGCAGGCCGCCGATGTGATCGTTGTCGCCGTGACTGATCACCAAAGTGTTCACCGTGTCAATCCCTTGTTCGCGCAAGAACGGGACCAATACCGCCTTGCCGATGTCGAACCGATCACTAAATCGCGCACCAGTGTCATAGACCATTGTTCTGGTGGCCGTTTGCACGACTACCGATAAACCCTGCCCCACGTCCAATACCGTCATTTTTATCTCGCCTGTTTTGGGCGCTGACGGAGAAACCAGCAACACCGGTAGTAACCACACGCCGCCCAACCACTTCGCGGGCACGCCGCGAGGCGACAGCAGCCAAGCGATACCGATTACGCCACACCCGAGGCTGAACATTGATGCCGTCGGACGCCAAAGAATCGCGAAATCAATCTGTGCGAGCCCGTCCAAAATCGGCCAAAACCAATCCAGCAGATATTCAATCGCCGCAAAACCGAACGCACCGGTCGTCTCACCACCCAGGATTAACAAGCACGACGAAATCAAGGTGGCCGGCACAACAAAAAATGCAAACACCGGAATAGTTAGTAGATTGGCGATTGGCGACACCACCGAAACACCTTGAAAAATCGATATCACCAAAGGCGCTATGCCCACACTCACCGCAATCTGTGTGTCCATCCAGCGCCGCCATCGCGGTCGCAGGCTGTTGCGGCCCACCACCAGGTATAAAATGACAAACAGTGCGCCGAACGATAACCAGAACGACGCATCCATCGCCGCCAACGGATCCCACAGTAGGACCGCGAGCGCGGCAAGGGAAAACAGCCGCCAGATATTGCCATTGCGACTTGCGATTATCCCCCCAAGCACGATCACCAGCATGATCACGGCGCGCTGTGTGGGAATGGAAAATCCAGCCATTGCCGCATACGCGACCGCGGCCAGTAGACCGGCGCCGGCGCCGAACTTTGGCGCCGGTACGTACAAGACGGCATTGCCGCACAACCGCCATAACCATCCGCCAAGCCAGTACACGAGTCCGGCCACCAAACCGACATGTAATCCTGAAATGGCGATCAAGTGACTGGTACCCGTCCGCCAGAAAGTCTCGCGGTCGTGGTCAGCGATCCCGCCGCGATCCCCGACTGTCAATGCGGTAAACAATCCGCTGCGCGGTGATTCGGATGTCGCCACCTGAATGTGATCTCTTACCGTCTGACGAAATCCGTGTAACGATAACCACGATCGGCCCAGGAATTGATTTATGACGTCATCGCGGACATAGCCGACAGCCCGTATACGATGCCGCAGCAGCCAAGCCTCGTAATCGAAGCCACCGGGGTTTTGGAACCCGTGGGGACGTTTGAGTCGCGCGCGAAACCGCCAACGGTCCCCGGCGCGCAGCTTGGTATCTATCCGGTAATCACGCAGGCGAATTCGGCCCGGGGAGGGATAGAGACGACCCCGATGAGTCAATTTCTCGACATCGAGGTCAAATTTCAGGTACCGTTCGGTGTATTGTGGGAGGGAGTGTACGATCCCCGTTACAACGACGTCTTGAGATTCCAGTGTTTCGGGTAATCCTTGATCTAGAATCAAATAGGCGCGAAACGCCGCCCAACCCATGGCGGCTACGAAAACGATTATCAAACATGACCAACTACGTCTGCGGAACAGCCAAGCAATGGAAATAATCGATAACACCCACCAAAAATCGGATAGTGTGGGTAATCGTTGTGCGACCAACGTACCGGCAGTACACGCCAGCGCATGAAGATGGATATTCCTGCTTCGTGCAATAAACATAGTG
>CAMYNX010000316.1 GCA_947259875.1 uncultured Gammaproteobacteria bacterium
GTCAAGAATTCTACCCGGTTTTATAGGCGATCCCTCGACACCGCTGAAGCGGAGGATCTGCGCCAGCTACCGCGCGAGCGGTTTAGTCGTGTGCCGAGCATGTTTGGCAGCTTAGGGGTGAAAGTCCCCCGCACAGTCGGATGGAGACGAAGTGCTAGTGAAGCGCAAGGGCATTATCGTGAGGTGGTGTTCGAAGGCAGCGTGGATCAAAGCCGCGACCTGACGAACAGGAACTGGATAGGAGGCGACCCTGGTCGGACGAGCAGGCGACGTACTGCGAAGTCCGTATCCATCAAGGGCCAGTGGACGTAGATCCGGCAGGTGTGCGGTGAAGGCGGTCAGACTTACCTCGGGAGGTCTGTGTCGTGTCCCGGAGTTGGGGACTGAGGAAGCCGTAAGGCGACCCGAACGCGGTGCAGAAGTCAGCAGAGGGCATAGTAGGTCATGCGGTCGGCAAGGCTATTGAGGCACTCCAAGGCCGAAAGGCGGAGCGAACAGATAGGCCGGGCCGTAATCGATGACTGAAGGCCTGAACGATTGGGAGTGGCAATTAGGACTCGTGACTCATGAGTGGAACGCGGCAGAAAATCCAGTACACGCAACTGCGTCTGGCCTTGGCAGCGGAAGGTCGGGGTGAAGCCCCGGACGCCGCCTGCGAAGGGACCGAACCATTCGCGGCGAAACGAATCTCCGAAAGCCCGGCAGGTGAAGCAAGGTTGATGGAGGAAGTATGTGATCGAACGAATCTGGAGATGGCGTGGAAACGCGTCCGTGCGAACAAGGGTAGCCCGGGTGTTGATGGTCTGACCATTGACGCCACACTGGGGTATCTGCGTGAGCACTGGCCAACTCTGCGGGACCACCTGTTGAGTGGACCCTATATCCCGAAGCCGGTCAAGCGGGTGGAAATCCCCAAGCCCGGCGGCGGGGTGAGACGGCTCGGCGTCCCTTGTGTCGTCGACCGACTGATTCAGCAAGCGCTGCTTCAGGTTCTCCAACCACGCTGGGACCCGACGTTCTCCGAGTACAGCTACGGTTTCCGACCAGGACGCTCGGCGCATCAAGCGGCGGCCCAAGCGCAGCGGTATATCGCGCAGGGTTACGATTATGTTGTGGATCTTGATTTGGAGAAATTCTTCGATCGAGTCAACCATGACCGCTTGATGTCTCTTGTTGCGAAACGGATATCGGATAAACGTGTGCTGAAACTCATCCGGGCATTCTTGAATGCCGGGGTGATGGAGCGCGGGTTGGTGCGTGCAGTGGAGAAGGGAACACCACAAGGGGGTCCACTCTCACCGCTGTTGAGTAACCTCGTACTAGACGAGTTTGACCAAGAGCTATCGCGGCGTGGTCATCGATTCTGCCGCTACGCGGATGACTGCAACATTTACGTTCGTAGTCAACGTGCCGGCGAACGGGTGATGGCTAGTGTGAGTCGATATTTGAGCACAAAGCTGCGGCTCCAGGTCAACGCGTCGAAGAGCGCGGTGGCTCGACCGGCGGAACGGGAGTTCCTGGGTTTTAGTCTCTCGAACGACGGCAGTGAGCGACGCATTGCTCCGCAGGCTGTTGCTCGATTCAAGAGGCGGGTCCGGGACCTGACTAAACGCACGCGCGGCGTTAGCCTCTCTCAGCTGATCGAGCCTCTGGCTCAGTATCTGATTGGCTGGCGAGGCTACTTTGGCTTCTGCCAAACGCCGAGGGTGCTGTCGCACCTGGACGCATGGATCCGCCGCAGGTTACGCATGTTCCTTTGGCGGCAATGGCGCAATGGACCGAACCGCTTCGTGCAGCTACGCCGACGTGGCGTACCTAAGTTCAATGCTGCGGTGGCGGCGGGTTCGCCTACCGGATTCTGGCGTATGTCCAGTCATCCGGCGGTCCAACACGCCTTGCGCAATCACTACTTCGATTCGATCGGTCTTCCGAGAGTCGCCGACGCTTCGGCCGCATAACTTAGTCGAACCGCCGCGGTACGTGACCCGTATGCCCGGTGGTGTGGGAGGGGTGGAGCCGTGAGGCTCCCCCCTATCCCGATCTCTGGCCGACGGCTGACTGTTGCATCGCAACATCACCGTGCGGATCTCCGCGATATCTACATCGGTAAGGGCAACGCCCGGACCCGACCCACACCAGTCATTAGCACATGCGCCGCATAGCGGACGTTCACCTCATGGATCGATATGATTAGCCCCGATAGTCGCGTTCGTATTTGCTAAACTCATCGTTGTGAGTGGAAGTTGATAACAAACTAGATGAGGGTAGTCCCGAAATTAAAAGTAATTCGTCATATTGACGATCGGTGCGATTACATTCGCTCCGTTACTGGTTGGATTTCATGAATGAAACGGTTTTGTAGTCTAGTTCTAATGATGGCCACGGCATCTTGGTCGATAGCAGATACCAACGAATACTTTGGTGTATTTGAAGCGACGCCGATGTTCGATCTTTCTGAATACGAGGGCGATACATTGGAAAGAATACGTGAAATGGAACAAAGAAACAGATGGATCCTCGAAGTAAACAAAGATCACATAACCATTACGGTGATGAAAGAAAAGTACGTAATCCTCGACTATATTTCGACTGGGCAACATTTTGTTGGCATCGAGGATCTGGATAATGAAAAACGTTATTGGCCATTCTATTTCTCAGATGGCAACACCGTCTATTTTGGTGGGCGAAAGTTTGTACGAGTCGAGTCTGGAAAGTAATGTGTTCGCCTAACAACTGCAACGAACACGCGACCTTTCAAAGCGTCGGACCTTGCCATGGATAAGCCGCTTGGTTGATATATCAGGTAACGAAATCAATATGCATGCTAATTTCTTGAAAGTCGTCGCTAGTGTAGTGTCTCATAAATAACTATCTATTCTATTCAGATGATGATAGCATGGCGTCACACCGTTAAATCCGTGGGGACTGTTGCCATGAATCGTCCTGCGAAAGCGCTCCACCTGTCCGTCCAGGAACGTAGCCGACTCGAGTCCTGGCTGCGTGCTCACAACACCCCCCAAGCGCT
>CAMYNX010000317.1 GCA_947259875.1 uncultured Gammaproteobacteria bacterium
GCAGGGAACCTCAATATTCACTTCCATAGCTTGGTCATCGATGGGATCTACCGTCGGCGTGGCGGCAAACCGGTGTTTGAGTATGTCGCGGCCCCGACCGCAGAGGAAATGGCACGTTTGGTGGAACGCATTGCCAAGCGGGTGATGAAATTACTTACCCGGCGCGGCTATCTGATGGAGGAGGAGGGCGTTGTGTATTTGGAAGAAGGGGAGGGCGATGAAGCGCTTGGGCCGTTGCAAGCGGCTGGATGTAGCTATCGCATTGCCCTGGGACCGCGGCGTGGCAAGAAAGTGTGGACGATCAAGATGGCCGAAGCGCAGCCCAGTGATGAATCCGTCTGTTGCGTCGAATTTAATGGGTTTAGTCTCCATGCCGATGTGAGATGCAAGAAGGGAGAACGCAAAAAACTCGAGCGCCTCTGTCGCTACATTGCCCGACCGGCGATAGCGAATGATCGCCTTAAACTGACCGACTGCGGTCAAGTCGTCTATGAGCTGAAAACCCCGTATCGGGACGGGACGACACACATTGTCATGTCGCCGCTCGAGTTCATGCAGCGACTCGCCGCGTTAGTGCCGCGTCCGCGCTTGAACTTGATCCGCTTCCACGGCGTGCTTGCGCCTAACGCCAAATGGCGTTCACAGATTGTTCCCGAGCCGCCGACCCAAGCGGTGGAAGAGAGCACCGACGATCCGGTAGCGGAGGGCGGCGCCAAAGGTTGTAGGTATATCAGCTGGGCACGTCTGCTCAAACGTGTCTTTGATATCGACATCGAAACCTGTCCAAATTGCGGTGGTCAACTCAAGATGATCGCCGCGATCGAGGATCCACCCGTCATTCGCAAAATTCTGACGTACCTTGGCTTGTCACCCCACCCACCACCGCGTGCACCTGCGCGCTACGACCCGTACCGCGAAGCGGATATCTATTAAGGACACAGGCAAGATAGGTACACGAACGTGAGTCGAGGGTTTCCAATGGCCTGGATTCCTCAAACGCCAAAGTTAAGGTCGTCAACCTAGCCAAACATACCCCGATTTTTTCTGCTCCACCGATTCCTGGATGTGATATTTACGCGAACTGGCGATTACGATTGTATTGGTCTACTTTGAAATATAGGCAAAAATACCGTTTGTTTTACCTATACCTCGCCACTACATCGGCATCGTGCTGTTGTGCACCAATGTCGTTACGACCTACCTCATTGTGCTGTACGGGTGGGATGCGTTCGCCGCAACCACGGTTGAAGATCCCATCCCCCGGGTCTGGGGCCTCGATTTCACCGAACAGCGTGATTTGTTCTTTAACCTGTTTCTGATCGGCGAGGTCACGTTCCTGGTCTCGATTTATGTATTGGGCGCCGACTGGTGGGAGCGGGTGCGTAAGGTGTTCGTCTGGCAGCAACCAGAATCTTAACAAGATTCAGGCTGCTTCTTCTTAGGAAAATTTATTATTAGTGAACGTCTCCTTCTGGCACAGGGTGTGTGAAAACTCGATCAGGGTTATAATCATACTTTCCAACTGATGAGCTATCCAATGAGCGGATTCATTGAAGGCGCATGCCGAAAGCAAGCCACATTATTCCCCGACCGTTTGGACGATTACATTACCGAAGAGAATCCTGTTCGAGTTATCGATGCATTTATCGATAACCTTGAGCTTTCAAATTTAGGGTTCAAGACAGCACCTGCTGATACCGGCCGCCCAGCTTACCACCCATCCACCATGCTCAAGTTATTCGTTTACGGATACCTAAACCGTATTCAGTCTTCGCGTCGATTAGAGCGCGAAGCAGGCCGCAATGTCGAGTTGATGTGGTTGTTGGGTCGTCTAGCGCCTGACTTTAAAACAATTGCTGATTTCAGAAAGGACAACGGTAAGAGCATCAAGAACACCTGTCGTGCCTTCATTGATATCTGTCGCCAGCTAAACATGTTCACCGATGCAGTAGTTGCCATTGATGGTAGTAAATTCAAGGCGGTCAATAGTAAGGAAAATAACTACACCCCGAAGAAACTGCAATTTCATATTGATCGGGTAGAAAGACATATCGATGATTATTTGCAACAACTGGATGATGCAGACAAGAAAGCGGAGAAGAATGTTGACGACACACCCATCAAAGAGAAGATAGCCTGGCTTAAGAAACGTCTGTTAGAACTAAGGGCACTGGAAGTCGAAGTTAATAACCACCCGGATAAGCAGCTGTCCACCACTGATCCGGATTCCCGGCTGTTGAAAACACAGGGGATGACCAGGGCCGTCTGCTATAACGTACAAAGCGCCGTCGATACGAAGCACCATTTAATCGTTGCCCACGAGGTCACGAATAAACAGGATCGAGGGCAGCTCTGCAGTATGGGGGAACAAGCGCGGGTTGCACTGGGCCAAGATGCGGTTACGGTACTGGCCGATAAGGGTTACTACAGTGGTCCGGACATCAAAGCGACCCAGGATGCAGGCATGACACCACTGGTGCCGAAGGGTGATACCTCGGGCAGTGAAAAGAAAGGGATTTTTAACCGGTCCCGGTTCAAATACGATGCTGAAAGAGATGTTTATATTTGCCCGGCGAATCAGTTATTGCCTTATCGGTTCACCAGTTTAGAACACGGAATGATGCAGAAGCGATATTGGGCCCATGACCCAACTTGCCGGGCATGCCAATTGAAACCACAATGCTCGAACAGCAAACAGTCTCGGCGGATAACGCGCTGGGAGCATCAGGGGCAGCTTGATCAAATGGATGACTTGATAACATCCATGCCAGATAGCATGCTGATCAGAAAACAAACAGTTGAACATCCGTTTGGTACGATAAAGTCCTGGATGGGATCAACACACTTTCTGACAAAACGCATTCAAAATGTCAGCACAGAAATGAGCCTGCATGTGCTTGCTTATAATCTCAAGCGAATGATGTCGATACTTGGGCCGGATAAACTGATTGCAGCGATGAGGGCATGAAGCTCATGGCATTATCTGCGATATATGGGCTGTATTT
>CAMYNX010000318.1 GCA_947259875.1 uncultured Gammaproteobacteria bacterium
ATTCCCCCATTTGATTCAACAAGTTATTGGTAAACTCATTGTATCAATTGCGGTGGAATCAGGCCTTTCTATTTAGCCGTTAACGGGACAGCAGTGATTAAGTTTACGAGTGTTTTTCCAACGATGACTGAGACCAAACAGAAGAACGTGCTGGGTGAGCCTCTGGAAACCTGTTCGACGGAGCCACTGACTGGCTTCACACGCAGCGGGTGTTGTGAATCCGGGCCGGAAGACGCCGGATCGCATACCATCTGCGCTCAGGTAACACGGGAGTTTTTGGAATTCAGCCTATCTCACGGCAATGACCTCGTCACGCCGGTTCCCGCATTCGGGTTTCCGGGTTTGACCCCCGGCGATTGCTGGTGCCTGTGCGCTTTACGCTGGCAACAGGCGTTCGAAGCCGGTTACGCGCCGCGGATTTATCTGCGCGCCACCCACGAGCGGGCGTTGGAAGTCGTCTCGATAGAGGACCTCAAGGCGCACGCCATCGACTTAAATTAACTGCATTAAACGTGCATTGATTCGATGGACGCTGAGTAGGTCAGAGAACAATTGCATCGTTTTGCAGTGCTGCGCCCAGCCACGCCCATCCCTCGCGATGTCTGAGAATTGCGTACTCGTAGTTAGATGCCAATCGGCACAACCCCAGTCGCGACCTGCCCGATGATGTAATCGTTCGCCGTAGGCGGATAGTGCACCATGGATCCCGGACGCAGGCGAAGAGACTTGTGCTGCGCATCGTCGCAAGGTCGGACGGCTGAACGCAAGAAATATGGGGGCTGAATTGAATGGCACTTACTTAAGCCTGACAGAGGCTAAAAAGTGCTGAATTGAGGGGGAATTTCCGGGCTCGGCGCCAGCAAGGATGCTGGCGCCGAGCCTACATGGAGGTATTAACGGCGTGTCCCGGGAATTGTCACTCGGTTCAGCGTGTCGTGATCCCTTAAGTAAGTGCCATTCGGGCCTGAATTCAATTCAGACCTCATTTTCTTATGGGTTGCGTGCAGCGCAAGTGCGGGCGTTCGCGATCGAGCTAGGGCCGGGATAGTCCCGCTCCTGTTCTTGCCAAGCAATCTGAAGCGTCGACATCGTTATTTCCTGGACCAGACGTCGCGGCTGTTCTCGGTGTATAGCCAAAAACAGGGCGGGGCGCCGTGGTGCTATAGTCGCGCTAGCGCTAATATTCGCAGGCGGTAGCGCCAACCAACTTACACATTGACGTTGAGGTACAGATCGGTGGACACGGGCAACGGGAATTTCGATTACGTAATCGTCGGCGCCGGATCGGCGGGTTGCGTGCTCGCTAACCGCCTATCAGAAGACCCAGGCATGCGTGTACTGCTACTCGAGGCGGGCGGGCGGGATGTCAATCCGTGGATCCATATCCCGGTCGGTTATTTCAAGACCATGCACAACCCCAAGACCGATTGGTGCTACCTGACGGAGCCGGACGAAGGCATTGCGGGTCGCCAGTTGCAGTGGCCGCGGGGCAAGGTCCTGGGCGGCTCCAGTTCGTTGAATGGATTGTTGTACGTGCGTGGCCAAAGACAGGATTACGAGCGCTGGGTCGAACTCGGTAACAAGGGCTGGTCTTACAAAGACGTGCTGCCGTACTTCAAGAAGTCGGAAGACCAGGAGCGCGGCGCCGACGAGTACCATGGCGTCGGCGGGCCCTTGAAGGTATCGGATCTTCGACTGCGTCGACCGATCGCCGATTATTTTATCCAGGCGGCCACCGAGATCGGCATACCCCGCAACGACGACTGCAACGGTGCGATCCAAGAGGGGGTGGGTTACTTTCAACAGACCGCCCACAAAGGTTTTCGCTGGAGTACCGCCAAGGGTTTTCTACGGCCTGCGAAAAACCGCGCCAACCTTCGTGTGCAAATCCGCGCCCAAATTACGCGGGTGTTGTTCGAAGACAGGAAAGCGGTCGGCGTGGAATATGTGCAGGATGATTGCTTGCAGCAGGCCAGAGCCAATGCCGAGGTAATCCTGTCCGCGGGGGCCGTCGGTTCCCCGCAGATTCTACAATGCTCCGGGGTCGGGCCGGGGGAGTTGTTGCACGGCGTTGGCGTACCGGTGGTGCACGACCTCACCGGGGTCGGCCGGAACCTGCAGGATCACCTGCAGATTCGACTGGTCTTCAAGACCAGTCAACGCACCCTCAACGATGAAGTCAACAACCTGCTCAAGCAGGGATGGGTCGGCATGCAGTACGTATTCACCCGCACCGGGCCCTTGACCTTGGCCGCCAGTCAGGTGGCGATCTTCACCAGGTCCGATCCGTCATTGGAACGTCCCGATATCCAGTTTCACATGCAACCCCTGAGCGCCGACAAGCCCGGCGACGGTGCACACAAGTTTTCGGCGTTCACCACGTCGGTATGTCAACTGCGTCCGCACAGCCGCGGGCACCTGCAGGTCAAATCCAAGGATCCATTGGAATACCCCGCCATTCACCCCAACTACCTGTCCGACGAACGCGATCACAAAGTGGCAGTCGGAGGCATCAAGGTGGCACGGCGCATCGCGCAGGCGCCCGCATTGGCGCCGCATATCCTGTCCGAATTCGTGCCGGGCGCTCAGTATCAGACCGACAACGAGCTACTGGAGGCGGCGCGATTGCACAGCCAGACCATCTACCACCCCGTCGGCACCTGTAAAATGGGCAACGACGAATTGGCGGTGGTGGACGACCGTTTACGGGTGCATGGCGTAGAAAGCCTGCGGGTGGTCGACGCCTCGATCATGCCGGAGATCGTATCCGGAAATACCAATGCGCCGACCATTATGATCGCCGAGAAAGCCTCCGACATGATCGTGGAGGATGCACGACATAACGCGCGTTAACGCCCTCGCTGCCCCCTATCAATCTTTTTGATTTTCAACCAACGGAGAATTTTCATGACCCATTCTCTCCCGGAGCGCGCCGTGGTGACCGGCAAGCGTCTGATGACGCCGTCGGAGGCGTTTGTGGAAACCCTGGTGGCCAACGGGGTCA
>CAMYNX010000319.1 GCA_947259875.1 uncultured Gammaproteobacteria bacterium
CGCTTCAGTTTCGCTGTTGAGGCGAAACAATCAATATTCGGCTTGTGAGGGATGGTATTTTTGCGCCTAAAGGCGCAGCAGCAGGGTAGGAAGCAGAACATGCACGTGCCGGCGGACACCCGTGTCACGGGCGGTGTTTACAGTTACGGCAGCGTTGCAGCTTGAAGTCATGGCGTAAGTGTAGCCTCGTCGTGTTGACAAATTCAAGTATCAGAAGACTGTAAGGATGGCTTTTTAGTGGCACGCCGTTTGCGCAGCCTGGTTACAAATCCGGCCACTGGTCCGGACAAAAAATAGCCACAGAAAAGCACGAACAACACTCGTGGCGGATCGAAGGCGATCAACACAAATCCCAAAACCACAATCAGCAAAGCAACGAAAGGAACTTTACCTTTGAGATCCAAGTCCTTGAAACTGCGGTAGCGTATGTTGCTGACCATCGCCGCTGCGGTGGCAAACGTCAAAACTAACGCCAATCCTTGCATACCCCTGCCCTGTAATCCATAGGTTTCCATGACCCAGACCGAAGCGGCCAACAGTGCAGCCGCAGCCGGACTTGGCATACCCTGGAAATAGCGCGTATCGCTCACCTTTTGGGTGTTAAAACGGGCCAGTCGTAACGCGGCGGCGGCGACATACAAAAACGCCACCAGCCAACCCAACTTACCGGTATGCATCAATGCCCATTCGTACATCACCAGCGCCGGGGTGAGCCCGAACGAAATCATGTCCACCAGGCTGTCATATTCGACGCCGAAATCGCTGCTGGTACTGGTGAGGCGCGCCACCCGACCGTCCAGGCCGTCCATCACCATGGCGATAAATATTGCAATGGCGGCGGTCTCGAATTGACCCTTAGTGGCCTGCACAATGGCATAAAACCCCGCAAATAAGCCCGCGGTAGTGAAAAGATTCGGCAGGATGTAGATACCCTTGCGGCCGACGCGTTTCGCCGGTACCTCGAGCGGCTCCTCGGGTTTAAGTTCGTGTTTGGCGGTCATCAATACGATCAGGGCTCATCGCCACCTGCTATAGCGAAAAATGTCCCAGCACATCCTTTCCTGCAAATACCCAATCTCCAAGTTTCGCGCTAGACTGGAAACGCTCGGGTAGATACAAATCCACTCTAGAACCAAAGCGGATAAATCCGTAACGCTGGCCACGCTGAACATTTTGTCCGGTTTCTATGTAACACAGTATACGCCTTGCGATCAGTCCTGCCACCTGCACACACACCACATCCTCCCCATTTTCGGCCTTGAGCCATATCGCGTTACGCTCGTTGAGGTCGGATGCCTTATCCAGTTCGGCGTTGAAAAACTTCCCCTGCGTATACCAGATCCGCTCTACTTGCCCGGTGACGGGTGAGCGGTTGGAATGTACCGAAAAGACATTCATGAAGATACTAATCTTGACCGCACTGCGATTCAAATACGGATCTGTGGCAGCCCCCACGAACACCACTTTTCCATCCGCTGGCGCGATCACGATATCTGGTTGATCTGGAATCTCACGTTTGGGGTCGCGAAAAAACTGGATAACGAAAACCGCTGCCAACCACAAAGGTAGCGACCACCAGAACCCCCAGACAAAATTCACCATCACCGCCGCAACGATGGTCAAAGCGATGTGCGGCCATCCTTCCTTGGCCAAGGCGGGGTGAGTATCTCGATTCACGAAATGCGTTTTGGTAACGCCACGTTACCGAGATCGCAGTTCGACGTGTTCGACAAAACTTTGCGAAATATCGATCAGTTGACGTTTTTGTCGACGACTTTACCGGCCTCGATCCATGGCATCATGCCCCGAAGCTGTGCGCCAACTTTTTCAATAGGCTGCTGCACAGCCGATTCACGTAACGCCTGGAAGCGCGGTTTACCCGCCGCATTCTCCGCCATCCATTCTTTGGCAAACTCGCCGGATTGAATTTCCGCAAGGATCTTTTTCATTTCCGCTTTGACTTGATCGTTAATTACTCGGGGCCCGCGTGTCAGATCACCGTACTCCGCGGTGTTGGAGATGGAATAACGCATATTCGCGATGCCGCCCTCATAAATCAGATCGACGATCAACTTTAGCTCGTGCAAACACTCGAAATAGGCCATTTCCGGCGCATAACCGGCTTCCACCAAGGTGTCGTATCCCGCTTGGATCAACGATGTCGCGCCGCCACACAGCACCGTTTGCTCACCGAATAGATCAGTCTCGGTCTCTTCCCGGAAGCTCGTTTCGATCACGCCGCATCGACCACCTCCGATACCGGCAGCATAGGCCAAGGCCACATCACGGGCTTGCGCGGAAGGATTCTGGTGAATAGCAATCAGACACGGAACACCACCACCTTCCTGAAAGGTGGAGCGCAACAGGTGACCAGGCCCCTTAGGAGCCACCATGAATACATCGATACCCGCCGGCGGTTTGATAAAACCAAAATGGATGTTGAATCCATGCGCGAATGCCAGTGCGGCACCAGATTTCACATTCGGCCCGACTTCGCTGGCATACAGTTCAGCCTGCCTTTCATCGGGAACCAAGATCATGATCACGTCGGCCTCAGCCACCGCCCCCGCGACATTCAACACGGTCATACCCGCATTCTCCGCCTTACGCCAAGAATCTGATGACTCCCTGAGGCCTACAACCACGTCCACACCACTGTCTTTGAGGTTGTTGGCATGAGCGTGGCCTTGCGATCCGTAACCTATAACGGCCACCTTTTTGTCACGAATTATGTTTAGATCTGCGTCACTATCGTAATATACTTTCATCGCTACCTCGCTGCTGCTCGATCAGATTCAATCACACTTTCAGTGCGCGGTCTCCACGCGCAATACCGGTGACCCCGGACCTAGCGACTTCGATGATCTCAGTAACGTCCAACGACTTCACAAAGGCATCGAGCTTTTCCACAGTTCCAGTAAGCTCCAGAGTGTAAGTGGAATCGGTGACATCGATAATACGCCCGCGGAAGATGTCCACCAGTCTTTTTACCTCTTCGACACGAGACAAAGCGCCCGCTTCATTCTCAAGCAGGATTGAAATAATGTGCCGCACTACGCCAGTTCCCGCTCCGGAGGAGCTTCGCCATTGGAGGGCTTGAGATGCATCTCATTGTGGCCTTTACCCGCCGCAATCATCGGGTACACGTTTTCGGTCTGGTCGGTTATGAAATCCATGAACACCAGCCGATCTTTTAATTTCAGACCCTCTTGCAAGGCACCCTCCACGTCTCCTGGTTTTTCGACGCGTATCCCTACGTGCCCAAAACTCTCCGCCAGGGCGACAAAGTCCGGTAGCGCGTCCATATAAGAATGGGAATATCGACGATCATAGAAGAATTCCTGCCATTGTCGCACCATACCCATATACCGGTTGTTGAGATTTACCATCTTGATTGGTAAGTCATACTGCTTACACGTGGATAATTCCTGTATACACATGATCACACTGGCCTCGCCGGTCACACAAATCACAGTTTCTTCCGGATACGCCAACTGCACACCCATTGCAGCCGGCAGGCCGAAGCCCATAGTTCCCAATCCACCAGAATTAATCCACCGCCGAGTCTTATTGAATCCATAGAATTGGGCAGCCCACATCTGATGTTGGCCAACATCCGACGTTACCAAGGCTTCGCCTTTGGTGATTTCAAACAGCTTTTCGATGACGTACTGGGGCTTAATGAGACCCGAATTCTTGTCATAGGATAGACAATCCACCGACCGCCATTTGTCGATCTGCGTCCACCAACGCTTCAACGCCTCGGCATCGGGCTTCTTGTCACGCTTGCTTATTTCTTTGAGCAAGTCTTTCATCACCGACTTGGCGTCGCCAACGATTGGAATTTCGACTTGCACGTTCTTGCCGATGGAAGAGGGATCAATGTCGACATGTATAATCCGCGCGTGGGGGGCGAACTTGGCTAATTCTCCGGTGATGCGGTCATCGAAGCGGGCACCGATAGCGAGCATCATGTCACAATCGTGCATAGCCATGTTTGCCTCGTAGGTCCCGTGCATACCCAACATTCCCAGGAACAACGGATCGTCCGCAGGATATGACCCGAGCCCCATCAACGTATTGGTACATGGATAGCCCAGTGTCTGCACTAACTCGACCAACACATCCGCGGATTCAGACAATACGATACCGCCACCGGTATAAATGATAGGTCGCTTCGCGCCGAGTATAAGATCCACCGCCCGCTTGATCTGTTTAGGGTGACCCTTGTTCACCGGTGCATATGAACGCATGGTCAAGGACTTGGGATAAAGGTATTCCGTTTTGTTAGCCGTGACGTCTTTTGGAATATCTATGAGCACGGGGCCGGGCCGGCCGCTGGCGGCGATATAAAATGCTTTTTTCAGGGTCATAGCCAAATCAGTGACATCCTTGACCAAG
>CAMYNX010000320.1 GCA_947259875.1 uncultured Gammaproteobacteria bacterium
TCGAGCACATCTTTGGGCAGGCGGTAGGGGGGAATGCCGTAACGCAACATGCCTCCCGGTTTCTCGAACGCCTCGTACATGGTGACCTGATAACCCCGGCGTACCATTTGATACGCGGCGGACAGGCCGGAAGGCCCGGTGCCGATGACCGCCACCTTTTGCGATTTCACCTCATCGGTGAGCCGCTTCAGTTTGAGTTTGTGTTTCAGGCCATAGTCACCAATGAAGCGTTCCATATTATTGATGGCAACGGCTCCGTCGTCCTTGTATTTACGATTGCATTCCGATTCACACGGGTGGGGACAGATCCTGCCGTGCACCGCGGGCAGGGGATTCTTGTCGGTAAGGATCTCCCAGGCCTCTACCAATGACTCGTCGACCGTTGTTCCAAAAAAATCCGCCTGCTCGATTACGGTAAGATAACCGCGTATGTCCTCGCTCGCCGGGCATTGGTTGCGGCACGGCGGGAGACGCTGGGTATATACCGGACACTTCCAGCTACGTCCGTTGCGGACTACGATTTCATCGGCGTCATAGGGTACGAGCGTCGCTTCGACTTGTTCGCGCGAGAAACCATCACGAAAGATAGTGGTTTCCATCTACCTGATACCTCTTAGTCTTATTGTGTTAACAGTTAGATCCTAACGTGTGTTGACCGGTTGTAGGTCCACATCGCGTTCGGACCGTCTTCGATATGGTATTTGGTAAACGGAAAGCCGGTCTTCTCGAAGAACCGATGCCACCCGATCCGTTCGATCCACTCGCCCACGCGTTCCCAGTCTTTGGCCCCTTCCCGATAGGCGTCGAGGATGGTACGCACCGCGTCCGCGACCTCGGGCCAGCGCGGCGGATTGTTGGGCAACCCCCACACCGCGAGCTTCATCAGCGACGGCCCGCTGCGGGTGTTGGCACCCTTACCACCGACCCAGATGGAGAGCGTATCGGTATCCGCATCGCGGATCTCCATGCTCGGGCACTGCCCATGGCAGGCCCCACAGTACATACACTTTTCGTCCACCACTTCGACCGTCGGATTGCCGTCCACGACGGACGGCCGGATGGCCGCCACCGGACAGATGGCCACCACCTTGGGCAGCTCGCAGATCTGCATATTGTTGTGGTTGATGCGTGGCACATGGTGATGCTGAACGATAATCGCAATGTCCGAATGCCGGCCGCAGTTGATCTGGCAGCAAGACGTGGAAATCTTCACGCGATTGGGGAAGTTCTCGTTCTCAAATTCATCGATCAGATCGTCCATCAGCGCCTTCACCGCGCCGGCGGCGTCCGTCGCGGGCAGGTTGCAATGCAGCCATCCCTGGGTATGGGCGATGTTCGAGATCGACGCGCCGGTACCTCCGATAGGGAATCCCAGTTCCGTCTTGATCGCCTCAATCAGCGGCTCCACATCCTCCTCCTTGGTCAAACTGAATTCCACGTTGGTGCGCATACTGAAGCGCAGAAAACCCTCGCAAAAACGGTCGGCGATATCACAGATCTTACGTATCGTGGTCGGGCTCATGGTGCGCGCTGAACCCGCACGCACGGTGTACAGCTTATCGCCGCTCTCCGCCGTGTAGACCAACACCCCCGGCCGGATTCGCTCGTGCTCCACCCACTTGCCGTAGTTTTTCGCCATGGCGGGATGGAGACACTGGGTGTAATCGGGTGCCCCTTGGTCCCGTGGTGCCAATTTAGTAGCGCTCATGAGTTTTATCCCCTCAAGCTTCTTGTGTATGTCTGCACAAAAGTTTTGTTTTGCACTCGTCTAGCTACTCGATTCCCTTGATTCCGGTTCCCGGTTCCAGACCTTGGGCTGCTGAGTCTGTTCACCCCCGAAATCGCCCGGCGCCAGCTCCTCGAAATTGATATATGGGCTGGTGCGGGTGGATTGCACCATCCTCGGATCCGGTTCTATGCCACAACCCTCCAGGAAGGTACCCAGGCCCACGCGGGCGATGAACTCGCCGATACGCTCATGATCCATGCCATTGTCATTCCAGAACTCCCACATCCGGTCGATCAGGTCGGTAAGATTCTCAAAGTCCTCGTCAGTTTCCAACTTTAGAAACGGTACGATGACCGAACTCATGGTGTCGCCGATCTTCAACGTGCGCTTCGCGCCCAGACAAATCGTTACGCCCCGATCCTTCCCGGGTTTCAGCGCCTTGTGCATGACGTTGATGCAGTGCATACAACGTACACAGTTCTCATCGTCGACCACCAACTCCTTGCCTTTGAGGGAGATGCAGTGCGTCGGACAGCGCGTAATCACGTTGTCGATAACGTGTTCTACGCCTTTTTCTTCGATGTATTCGGCCACTTTTTCGTGGTCGATCTGCATCGGGCCGCGCCAGGTTCCGATGATGGGCATGTCGGAGCCGATCATGGCATTGGCACAGTCGTTGGCGCAGCCGGAGATCTTGATCTTGAACTTGTACATAAACTCCGGCCGGTGGAGAAAATCTATGTAGTGGTTGGTTAGGAACCGGCTGGTCTTCATCGTGTCGAAACAAGCCATCTCACAACGGGCCTGTCCCACACAACACTGCAAACTACGCAGCGCCGCTCCTGAGCCTCCCAAGTCCCAACCATTGGCCATCAGGTCCTCAGCCGCAGCAAATGTGCCCTCATTGTCGAAACCCAACGCCAAGGCGTCACCGGTCAGACCATGAAGCTGAAGGATGCCCGCTCCGTGTTTCTCGCAGATGTCCGCCAGATTCCGCAATCGCTCAGTCGAGTACACGAAGCCCGGTGGCGGGATGATGCGGATGGTGTGGAACTCGGCCAAGTCCGGATATTTGTCCGCTTTGTCTGACAGGCGCGCGATGACCCCGCCGCCATAACCCGAGACGTTCAAAACGGTGCCGGTCCAGTAGTTCCATCGGTTCTCGTAGGATTCCTCGAGCTGATTCAACAACTGAGCGACCTGGGGTTTGGTTTTTGACCACTGTTTGAGATCGGAGACAAAACTGGGCCACGGCCCC
>CAMYNX010000321.1 GCA_947259875.1 uncultured Gammaproteobacteria bacterium
CTTGGCGCAGTGCTTGTCCAGGTCGTCATCACACTCGTTGGCGAGATAGGTCAGCGCGGCGATGGCACGCTCAAGCTGAACAGCGGCGTCATACAGCGCGTATTCGCACCGTCCCGTCAGCTTATCCTCGTGCGCATAGAGGCAAGCCAGCACGCGACCCTCGCCGGGCGTAACCTGGGCGCAGTAGGATTGAAGCTCCTTCTCGCAGTTCTGTGCGACGGACTCGATGATGGACTCCATAGCGACTGCCGAGTGAGTGATAGCGATCAGCATGGAGCTGCTTAGAAATAATGCAACAAGACGTTTCATGAAATTCTCCTCATGTTTTTGTTTGAGTCGGATTCATTGTTGGAATATCTGACAGGGAATTCTCCACGGAACTGTCCACAATCTAAGTAAACTGTCCCCGGAATTGCTTACTTTTCGGTCAGTCCGCATAATTAGCGTCTGCCTCGAAAACCACCACCACCTCGATAACTACCACCACCTCGATAACTGCCACTACTTCGATAACTGCTAGCACTTCGTTGGTACGTGCTGGCGCGTGTCGCACCGGTCTGGCGCGCCTGATATTCACGATTGAGGTTGCTTCGTGAATAGCTTCCGGAGGACTGGGAGCGGTTGACGCTCTCCCAACTGCTACCGTTACGCTTATAGACGTTACCGTCATGCCCGGCGTATATGTCTCCGTATTGGTTCTTTCTGACAACGGCGCCCTGTCCCGTCTGTCTGTTGTAACCCGCTACCGCACCCGTTCCCCTGGATGTCTCTATCGCACCGGCGGTTTTACCGCCATATGAGCGGTGTCCGGCCCGCGCCCAGTTGTCGCCGTCGGCCACCACCGACCGACCCCACGATCCATAGGGCGTGCTGGCTCCGGCGCGGGCGCCATAGCGGTTGGTGTAGGGGTTATACGCCTGGCGTGCATAGGCGCTACCGTAGGGTCCAGCGGCCACGCCGCCCCGATAGTAGGTGCCTGTCGCCGGATTATAACCAGCGCGCCCCGCGACCCCGCCGTAGGGACCGTAGTAGCTGGCGCCGCGGTAGTACCCGCCATGGTAATAGTCATAGCGCGCCGCACCGCCGTAGGCGTAGTAATGCGAGGGATAGTAGTAGTGATACTGATCATAATGGTCGTGTCCCGCCCAGTAACCCAGGCCGAACATCAACACCCCGGTCGCGGCGACGTAGTTTCCGGAATATCCGGATGTGTATCCCACCACGACGGTATCCGGGGTCGAGTCATAGATGTACACATAAGTCACGTTATGGGTCGGGTGGGAGGATGGAATGCTGTATATGGCGGCGGGCACCTGGGTGGCCACGACCCATGGGCCCTTCGCGTCGTTGGACACAAACCAAACGCCGTTGTAGACGCAATAGTATTTCCCGGCTACTCGAAAAACCTGATTGGGCGTATTGACCGCGTAAAATACTTGCGCGCTTGTATCTTCTATTTCCACGAACTTTGGATCGCCTTCGTACACCACGACAACGGTGGTGTCTTTACGGTTCACCTTGGCCTTACGGGGAACGGAGGCCAACAGCACCGCGGCCTCGGCGTCGGAGGTGCCGGGGACCGAACTCAACACGTGGGCCTTGGCATGGGTCGCGGGGATTTTTTGGAAATCATCCGGCAAATTCCTCGAGGCCGACGACCACGGCCCATTGAGGCTCTTCGCCCGAAACCAGCGTCCTGCGGTGAGAAAGTACAACTGCCCGTCTTTGCTATCGAGGAACACTTCGGATTCGGTGTTCGTTGCATAAAGCAATTTTGTGCCGGATATCGGGCTGTACTGGGGCTTCCCAGTGGTGACAATCAACTCGGAAGGCTTTGTTGCAGTCACAACCCCCGGGATGCGCGTAGCTTTTTTCCCGGGAATACTCTTCTTTACCGCTTTCCAATTTTCGCTGTTCGGTAGTTTTCCGAATGACTTCGGTAACGCACCCACCGCTTTCCACCGTCCTTTCAATACATCGGAAGAGACCAGCCAACTCTCCCCGTTGAGCAAGAAATATTTTGAAGTCCCCACCTCGAGAAGAATGTCCCAGTTGGTGTTAACCGCATACAACAATTTGGATACCCCCTTGACAGGCTCAAACTTCGGTTCGCCCATGAAATTCACCAGAATCGCCGGAGTCTGGCTGTAGTAGATCGGCGGCGGGTCTAGATTGACATCGATGCCTTTGCGCTTCTGTTTGGTTTGCTCCAACCCGGCCAACACTCGATCCAGGGAAATCAACAGAGATTTGTTTTTCGGTAAGGCGTTGTTGATCGCCGCGCGAGCTTTCTTAGCGAGTCCCTTGTCAAGGTTCGGGAAATTAAACTGGGTGACGCGAAAATTCTTCAGTAACACCATCCGCGTGTCGAAATTCGTCTCGGTATCGGCTTTGATATAGAGTGCGCCGTAAATCTCCTTGTCTCTTCCTTTCAAATCGACCACAACGGCAGCTCTAGCGCTTAAGATCGTGTGCGTTTCCCAGTTGTCGAGTTGCGGCTGATACAACACGACCCGATTGCCCTGGCTCCCATACGTCCTCGGCCATCCTCTGGGGGCTTGCTCGGTCTGTGCAGCAGCAACCTTATTGGCGTCCGCAGTCGTATCGGTGGTCGCGCAAGCCGATAATCCAAACAATATGCTAAGGATCACGATGGTTTTTTTCATGACACTAATATGCTCCTAGAGTGGACTGCGTCGCCGGTTTGTTTCTTCCCGTTGGCAGACTCTGTTCACTCGAGAAGCAGCCCGGCTTATGGCGCCATGGATACGCATGAAATGTCTTCAGAAAGCTACCGACACATACCTGCGCAGGGTACCATAACAAAGACACGATCAATGCGCCATCAACCGTATCCGACAGCGTCATGGGTCTACGTGCTCAAACGGGACGGCACGAGACTCGACGCCCAATCACTTCATGCTGACCTTCAACCCATCAAGACCAATCTTGAGTTCAATACCTCGGGTCCTTGATGTCAGGC
>CAMYNX010000322.1 GCA_947259875.1 uncultured Gammaproteobacteria bacterium
ATAAACTTAAATCTCATACCGAGTCCTCGTTTGGTGCTGACAGTAAATTGACTCACAAGGTTGACGACTTCTGGTGGCAGACTAAACGATGGTTAGACGACCTAGAATAGTCGCGGTACAAGGTTACGGCAACTAGCGTCCTGGCTGAAGGGGAATGGAATACAGCACACCAGGGGCACCCTATCCTTCCGCAGACCCAGCATAAGATCGAACTCTGGCACCGTTGACTGAAAGACCGGATTCAACTGCATAATCATAATTTCGGCGCCGATCACCCCAAGAGGGGGAGTCATTTTTCCACGCCGATGTAGCTAGAAGTGGACCCCGTTTTTCGGACAGCCCTATAAGTGTATTCTGCCCTTGTTGATCAGCACCTGATCATGCGGCCTGTGGCCATTCTACTTTACCCAGATAAACCTCATCGGGGGTTTGTCGGTTCAAACTCTGATGCCGACGCTCACTATTGTAAAACTTCAGATAAGTGCCAATTCCTTCCCGTGCCTCAGATACTGTTTCATAGGCCCGAAGGTAAACGTCCTCATATTTTACACTGCGCCACAGGCGTTCAACGAACACATTGTCAACCCATCGGCCTTTGCCATCCATGCTGATATCAACGCCAGCCTCTTTGAGAACGTCTGTGAAGGCCTCGCTGGTGAACTGGGCAACCTTTGATCGGTATTGAATATCTCCGGACTGCCATAGACGCTCAGTGCTTCTTCCAAAGCCTCAACACAAAAGTCACTTTCCATGGAATTGGAAAGCCGCCAGGCCAGCACCTTGCGACTGTACCAGTCCATGATAGCGACCAGGTAGACAAAACCTCGGGCCATCGGGAGTGGAGTAAGAGGCAGGGCGTAGTCGAGCTATCTCCCTGCCTCTCCTCCCCGAACCGCACGTGCACCTCTCGGCGCATACGGCTCTCCATTCAAGAGTGGCTCATGGCCATGGCCACGTCGTGATAACGCGAAGTAACGGTGCTACGGTCCTCCTCGCGAAGGATATATGGATTCATAGCAGGATTCCGCCACCGGAACTGGCGCTTCGGACTCGTCACAAGTCGGCGAAGCCCCACCCCGCAAACATGACCTTGGTCGCTACGGCCCCATAGCACCCAAGTCTTTGCAGTGCCAGCGGCCGGGCGCCGGATCCAGCGGCGCATCAGCGCCTTGATCGAGCACCGGTGCTTCCTTGCCAGCCAGTAGGCAAGCTTCCAGAAGACGATCCGGTCAAGCTTGTCATACATGGTCGCGGTGTAGTCCGTATATTGGTAGAAGTTGGCCCATCCCGCCAGACGGCGGTTCAGGTCTTCGACCAGGTCAATCTTGTTCGCGCCGTAGTTGCCGGAGAGCTGCGCCACTAAGCTTGTGGCGAAGTTACGCAATTTCTCCTTGGGTATCGTCGTAACCGGACGCATCATCCCTCGCGGTCCACGCTTTCGAATGATACGGTGTCCAAGGAAGACGAACCCGTCGTTGACGTGGGTGACATGGGTCTTGCCCATGTTGAGCGTCAATTTGAGTTCATCCTCCAAAAACGCCCGGCATTCTTCACGAATGGACTGCGCGTGGGACTTCGTTCCCTTGACGATGACGACAAAATCATCGGCATATCGGCAGTAAGCAACCGCCGGTTTCCATTGTCGATTCTCTCGAACCGTAATGGGCCGGCCTTGCTGGATGCCGAAGTTCCATGCCCAGCGATCCTTCCGGGCCTTCGCACTCAGGTACCGCGACTCCAGCCATTGATCAAACTCATGGAGCATGATATTGGACAAGAGCGGCGAGATCATCCCGCCTTGCGGAACTCCTTCGTTCGCGGCTCGAAACAGACCACGATCAACGTGTCCTGCCTTGAGGAATCGCCAGAGCAGGGACAGGAAACGCGGATCACGGATGCGTCGGCGAATGCATTTCATCAGCAGACGGTGATGCACCGTATCGAAGTAGCTGGCGAGGTCGCCCTCGATGACCCAGCGTCCCACAGTATTGGTGCTGTCTTGCAGCTGAAACTTCACCGTACGAATCGCGTGATGCACACTACGTTCCGGTCTGAACCCATAGGAAAGGCGATGGAAATCGCTTTCCCAAATGGGCTCCATTGCCATGAGCATGGCCCGCTGCACAATACGGTCGCACAGCGTCGGGATACCCAGCGGTCGTTGCTTGCCATTGGCCTTCGGGATATAGACTCGCCGTGTCGGCTGCGGTTGGTAGTTGCCATCCAGAAGTTCCGAGCGTATTTGCTCGATATACTCCTGGAGGTCACGTTCCATCCGCTGTTTATCTACACCGTCAACGCCCGGAGTTCTCGCACCTCGCGATGCGAGCGTTATCCGCGCTGCCTCCTGCAACCAAGACCGATCGGCAATTACCCTCAGAAGACGATCGAACCGACGTTCTCGGTATTCCGAGGACCACTTGCCCAGCTTGCTCTGCATTTCACTGATTATCAAAGGTCTTCACCTCATTGTGGTCAGTTAATCCACCCCGCAAGCCTCTCGAACTGTTCCCCTTCGCCATGTGGCAGGCTTTCCCTGCCTCGGACTACTACGGGAACTCCGCCAGTCCACCGAGCATCGGGGTCGCATTCCCTTGGCATCTCAAATGGACTTTCTCCAGTTCACATGTCGGACTCGAACGCACTGGTTAGGTTGCCGGTCGCAGTCTTTACCCTTGCTTTCCGCAAGTCGATGCAGTCCTCCCGGTCTAGCTACGCGTTCCCCGAGAGACCTTGTCCGCCGCCATACATGTACGACGGGCATTCGGGGGCCTGAGTCCTACATGTGCTCGACCCCAAACCACATGCCACCTCATAAGCCGTGTAGGTGGCGGCGACGTTTCAGCCCACAGACGCGGGTGAACCGGTTCGTGTTCCTCAACCGTAACCGGCCAAATTACGACGTAATTGACTTTAGATGTGGATATCCGAAGTCAACGGATTGTCGGCGAAGTTTTGTTTCCAGTTTCTCGGAATAAGTTC
>CAMYNX010000323.1 GCA_947259875.1 uncultured Gammaproteobacteria bacterium
GCTATATCTTCGGGTATCTTGGTTTTGCTCACTTCCCTTCTCCTTTATCATCAAGGATATTGGTCTATGAGCAGTTACACAATTTAATCTACAGTCTCGCGACGATTTTTAAATTCGCACATCAGTTAAATACATACACTGTTCGATCGTTAGTCCGCCGCCGTACGGAAGAGAAGGACATCGTCCACACACACTGACAACTCTTCCAGACCACTCGACTTCATCGCCCGCCTGGCCGCCCTGGTACCGAAACTGCGGGTCACCTTTACCCACTTCCATGGGGGCTCCTCCCCCAACAGCCGCTTACGATCACAAGTGACGCCGACCAGATGCGGTAATCAGAGCCCCGACGAGATCAAAATCCCCACGCAGCGTCAGGTCGCCATGAACTGGGCACAACGTCTCAAACGCGTGTTCAAAGCTTCCGCATGCTCGGCAATTGTTCCTGCTTTGCTTTAACATCCACATCCCTGTGGGCGTGCTCACGATCCTTACCTATATCCATGTAGGTAAGATCGATATTGATACCTGCAACCGATGAAACAGCATAGTTTTAAATTGCATCGCGTAAGCGGCCGTTCAAGTGGCAACTTACGGAAGTTGACGAATGCCCACAGTTGGCCGTACTGAGACGAAGTAGAAATCAATCCGAATTTTTTCAGATGAAAATACTACTTGGTCTCCAGTCGATCCGAAAAGGAAATTTTGGTTGGTTGAGTGTTTTATGGATCAACACAGGTGCACATTCTCTCCCCCAGCACGGGCGCGGTCGCCCCGTCTCGATGCAGCGTCGAGTTGTGTCTTAGCTGCACGATTGCGATTACGACATGCGTGACCAAAAGTGCGGGCACGAACAGCGCCGGGATAAAATAAGTTGCACCCAGGTGCCCGTCGATCGTGTAGCGCAGCCCCTGCAGCACGGCGTTGATGAGGTCCAACGCGCCGAAGACATTGAAAATCCAAACCAGCGGGCTGGCCAAAGACCAATCTTTACGCAGCGCCAATAACGCGATCAGGGCCAACACAGCAGCCGCGAGATCGCCCCAGGCAGCGGGTGCGGCGAAACGCGGGTCCAGCGCCTCCGCCGTGACACCGGGGATCAGGAAGGCAAGACCCACGTAGCGCAACGCGTTCAAAAGCAGCAGCGGCGTCAACGCATCGACGAGCGACTTACTCCACGTCCAGGGCAGCACGTACCAGTTTGCGACTAGCGACCAGGTGATCAACCCGATTGCGATGCTGCTCGGCAATAGCAGATCGATCATGACGCAGCCCTGTTCGTTTGGGCCACCAAAGACGGTGCCGATGCCGATGCACCGATAGCGTAGCTGCCCGCGCCGAGAAAAACCTGCGCCACGGCCACGACCGCCAAAAACACGGGGTATTCCCAGCCGCCACCGTTATTTGTAAACAGCCAGCCGTTCGACCAGTGTGCCCAGGCCGCACCTAGGAGCACGGGCACCACTGCCGACGCCGCGATTTGGACGCGGTATCCCAGCACCAACGCGACACCGGCAATCGCTTCGACGGCAAAGACCACATAGGCGCCGGCCCCGGGCAGGCCAAGCGAGGCGAAGAATTGGGCCGTGCCCGGCAACGTAAAGACAACAAGTTTCAAATAAAGACTGTGCGCGATCAACACGAGGCCGAGACCGACCCGGGTCACGAAAGCGCCATGGGCTTGAGAGTTGGTTTTCATGAGTTTCTCCAGTCGAGAGTTACGATCAGTGCCGCAAAGATATACATTGCGGGTAAGCAAGTAAATTGGCAAAATATGCAAATTATCATTGCAATATTGCAAATATGAATTGGGACGACCTTCGTTACTTTCTGGCTGTGGCGGAGGCGCGCTCGCTCCAGGGTGCTGCGCGCAGGCTCGGGGTGAATCATTCGACCGTGTTCCGGCGCATCAATCGGTTCGAGGACACGGTTGGCGCGCGGCTTTTCGAGCGCTTGGCGGACGGCTATCAACTGACCGCGGCCGGCGATGAGCTGTTAGAGCACGCCGGGCGCGTCGGCGAAGAGATCGACCTGTTGCAGCTCAAAGTGCTTGGCAAAGACTACCGCCCGAGTGGCAAGATCCGACTAACGGCGCCCGACAATATCGCCTACGAATACCTCCCGCGCTATCTGATGGCCTTCTCGAAGCGCTACTCCGCGATCACGCTTGAGATCGTGGTCGGCGCAGAAAGTCTCGACCTCACGCGCCGCGAGGCTGACATTGCCGTCCGCGCTACAACCAACCCGCCGCCGCACCTGGTGGGCCGCAAAGTATTTTCGTTGCAGTGGTCTTACTACGCGGCGAAGACCTATCTACGTCGTAAAGGCCGCCCGAAGGACCAGCAAGCGCTCGCGGACCACCGAATCATCGGGGCCGACGGCGCGCTCAGACGGATCCCCGCGTATCGGCAACTCGAAGCGGAGCACGCAAGCGAAATCGTCATGACCTGCTCTACGTTGAATGCGATGTCGTCGATGGCCGTCGCAGGCCACGGAATCACACTGCTCCCCGACGATCAGATCAAATCAACACTTGAGCGTTTGTTTCCGTCCAAGCCCTCGTTCGTGTCGGATATCTGGTTGCTGACTCACCCGGAACTGCGGCGTACGGAGCGTATTCGCTTGCTCATGGACCACCTCGTGGAGTCGTTTCGCACTGATCGCCGACTACAGGGTGTCGCCGTCGTCGGGTAGTTGCGCCGAGTTCGCACTGGTGTTCGACCAGTAGCTACGCCCGAGGATCGTTTTTGGTCGAGGACCGCCCGCGACCCGCAAGAGACATATGACCCAGGGACTTCCACTGCCGGCCTTCGGATGGTTCTGTTGAAAAACTCCAAATTTTTCGAAACGACAAAGTCATTTTTCCTACAGGCAATTTTAAATTCTGATACATGGGGGGATCTTATAATTAACGATTTCTTCCTACCGAGTCACCGGCGAGCTTGTGCGTAAGCAAAGATTAGGTAAGGTGGTTGAGACAAACTCGGACTTGCCTGCTATTTGATGTTACTGTTGGATGGCTAGTCAACGTAGCAGATCTGTGGTGGTTTAATGATCAAAGTAACGTCCTTACCGGATAACGTAGAATTTGACGTCACCGCCGACGAGACCTTGCTCGAAGCAGCGCTCAGATCAGATATTGCCTTCGCGCACGCCTGCGGCGGTCGGGCAAAGTGCTCAACCTGCCGCATTTGGGTTCTCAATGGCCTGGAGGTTTGCCCCGAACGGACAGAGCTCGAGGTTTCGATGGCCAATCGCCTGGGTTTAGCCAAGGAAGTACGGCTCGCCTGTCAGCTAAGACCCAAGGGTAGGCTTCGCATTCGCCGGTTGGTCATCGACGAAACCGATCTGATGATGTGCAGTCAGCTTGATCGTGCCGTAGCAGCTCGCTCGGGCGAGGCCAAGAAGGTCACGATCTTTTTCAGTGATATTGCCGATTTCACCTCGCTTGCCGAGCGATTGTCTGCCTACGACGTGATGTACCTTCTCAACCGTTATTTTGTGCAAGTGGGCGACATCATCGAAGAGAATGGCGGCTTCATCGACAAGTTCGTCGGCGATGGACTGATGGCCATCTTCGGTGTTGACGACCAGCCCAATGCGCCACTCCGCTCGGTTAACGCGGCTCTGCAAACGCTAGCCGCAGTGGATCGCATGAAGCCGTTTTTTGCGTCCATGTACGACGCTAATTTCGAAATCCGTATCGGCCTCCACTACGGTGAGGCCGTTCTAGGCTCTCTGGGATCGAGAGGTCATGAACGCCTTACGGCGATCGGCGACGTGGTAAATGTGGCCAGCCGTGTGGAAATCGCCAACAAGGACGCTGGAACACGGTTGCTCATCTCCGAGGCGCTTCATGAGGAGGTCAAAGAGTCCGTTGAGGTCACCGACTTCGTCAGAATACGGCCGCGGGGAACCAGTGATCGCATGACGCTCTATGAAATCGACGGCCTGAAACCCGAGGCCGAAGCGATATTGAATACCAAAGAACAGCGCGAAACCATGCTCTTTGCCGGTAAGAAATGGGTTCGCGCCTTTGCAGAAGACGAGCTGGAGATCGATGAGCACCGGATTCTCGAATTTGAAGACTACGACGTGGTCGTCGTTCGCGGTGCCGAGAGCTATTTTGCATTCAACAATGCTTGTCCTCATCTCCACCTTCCTCTTTTCGAGCGCCGGGAAATGGTCGAGGGCGCCCTTGGTTGTTATCCAGGTACGAATACGCCGCGGCCGATCTACAGCACGCTTGTCGACAATCGGGGCCTCGTTTGTCGGTGGCACCACAGTTGTTTCGATCTGCAGACCGGCGACGTTAGAGACTGGGCCACGCGCTTGGCGGAGGATGGTACCTCCCCGGGCTGGGAGTTTCTCGGTGATGTTTCAAAGAACCGAATGAAACTGAAAGTTTACACCTGCCG
>CAMYNX010000324.1 GCA_947259875.1 uncultured Gammaproteobacteria bacterium
TAGCCGGTTACGAATGCCAATCGTGTTTGCTCATCGGCCCGTACCGGCAGCGTATGCGTTTGTTGGTCATGCATCATCTGCAGCCGATGTTCCAGATTGCGCAGAAATACGTACGCGTCTTTCAATTCCGCCACTACCTTCGTGTCCAGCGCCCCGATACTATCCAGCTGATCTAGCGCTCCGAATAGCCGAGTGGACTGCAGCGCAGGTTCACGACCTCCACGAATCAATTGGAAGCTCTGTGCGATGAATTCGATTTCGCGGATGCCTCCTTGACCTAGCTTGATGTTTCTAGCGATTTCCTTGCGTACCAGTTCGCGTTCGATCAGTTCCTTCATTTCGCGGATCGATTCGAACGCGCCATAATCCAGATATTTGCGATAAACAAAAGGGCGTAAACGCGCCAATAACCGTTCACCCGCTTGTCGGTCGCCGGCAACTACACGTGCCTTGATTAACGCGTAACGTTCCCAACCGCGACCATGGGTCTGGTAGTAGTTTTCCGTGGCGTCAAACGACAGAGCCAGCGGACCGCTACGGCCATTGGGGCGTAGCCGCATATCGACACGAAACACGTAGCCGTCCTCGGTCCTGGTCTCCAATGCCGAAATCAGTTCCCGCCCAAGCTTAGTGAAAAACTGGTGGTTACTCATCGGTCGCTGGGCATCGGTTTCGCCATCCGCGCCGTAGGTAAAGATCAAATCGATATCAGAGGAGAAATTCAGCTCCCTGCCACCAAGCTTGCCCAACCCCAAGATGATAAATGGCACCGGTTGCCCACCTGACTTGTCACGGGGCGTTCCCCTCGACTCGGTCATCCAGTGATAGGCGTAAACCAGCGCCTGCTGGACACAGCAGTCCGCCAGTTCCGTCATCATCGCCATGACCTCGTCTAAGCTAGCCATACCCGCCAGATCCCGCCATGCGATACGCACCGACTCGCGTAACCGAAACCGCCGCATTACGCGCTGTAACGATCCCATGTCCGCAACGTTCGCGAACACCGTCTCGGCTCGTCGCATCAGTTCACCTGGGTCGTAGACACGGTCCAGGTCACCGCTTTGAATCAAGTCAAACAGCAGGGGCGGCTTTTGTAGGCAGGTCTTGGCAACGAAATCGCTGCCTGCCCACACCCGGAGCAACTGACGCTGTTGAGAGTCGTTTAAATGCAGCGTACCCACCTGCTCCCGGGAAGCTGTCTGGAAGTCTTGCCAATACTGCGTCAAGCGCTCTAGCAGGGAGTCGGGAATCCCGTCGAAACAGGGCGGTTTTTTTGTTGCCGACAACGTCTCACTCATGGCGCCACAAAGCTCTTTCCTTGGTGGTTAAAATCTGACAGCCTAACGGCTTTGCTAATGATCTCACAAACATGATACCGCTCATCGATACCAAGCTCGAAGAATACGCCATCGCCCACTCCCGTGGTGTCTCGCCTTTGTTGCAGGAACTCCAGATTTATACCTACGAACACTGTGACAACCCACAAATGGTCACCGGGCCGCTCGAGGCGGGGTTTTTGCGAATGCTGGTACAGCTTATTGGTGCCCGCAGGGTGTTGGAGATTGGTTTGTTTACCGGGTATTCGGCACTGGCTATGGCCGAGGCGCTGCCCGCGGGCGGTGAGCTGATCAGTTGTGAGATCGACCGCGAGCATTGCGCAATCGCGAACTCATTTATTGAGCGCAGCCCCCACGGCGATAAGATACACATTATGTTGGGGCCGGCGCTGGAAACCTTAGACACGATAACTGGGCGGTTCGATCTGGTGTTTCTCGATGCCGACAAGGAAAACTACCTGCAATACTATGAAAAGACCTTGTCGTTACTCCGGCCAGGGGGGTTGTTGGTAGCCGATAACACCTTGTGGTCGGGCCGCGTGTTGGATCCAAGAAAAGATACCGACCACGCCCTAGTGGCGTTCAACCGACATGTTCAGCGAGACGATCGGGTGGAGAACATTTTACTTACTGTGCGCGACGGTATGATGCTGGTGCGAAAACGGACCTAATCAATTTCTACCAGTAACCATGAACTGGTCCCGCAACCGACCGATATCAATGGGTAAGAATCTGGCTTAGGAACTGCTCGGTGCGTTCGGACTGGGGGTTGGTAAAGAACTCTTCGGGTTCGTTCTGTTCGACGATTTGCCCCTCGTCCATGAAGATCATTTGGTTCGCCACCGTCTTCGCGAATCCCATTTCGTGAGTGACGCACAGCATCGTCATACCCTCCTCGGCGAGTTCCACCATCACATCCAGGACCTCTTTGATCATTTCCGGATCCAGCGCCGAGGTTGGCTCATCGAATAGCATTATCTTGGGATTCATGCACAGCGCTCGGGCAATGGCCACGCGCTGTTGTTGACCACCGGACAGTTGGCCCGGATATTTGCTGGCCTGTTCAGGAATCTTGACGCGTTCGAGATATTTCATGGCAACGTTTTCAGCCTCTGCGCGTGGCATCTTGCGCACCCAGATCGGTGCCAGCGCCAAGTTCTCGAGAATAGAGAGGTGGGGGAATAAATTGAAATGTTGGAATACCATCCCGACTTCACGGCGTACGCTTTCGATGTTTTTGAGGTCATCGGTGAGTTCGGTGCCGTCAACCACGATGCGCCCCTTTTGATGCTCCTCGAGCCGGTTAATACAACGAATCAAGGTTGATTTTCCGGAGCCGGACGGTCCACATATCACAAAGCGTTCGCCTTTTTTCACCGTCAAGTTGATTTCTTTGAGCACATGAAACTGTCCATACCACTTATGCATCCCCTCGATGAGTATGATGACGTTGTCGGCGACCTGTGAACTGGATTGTGGTGATTCGATGTCGTTCATGCTGTCTCCCAGGTCGTATATTGCACCAAGGATCCCGGATGATGGCGAAGGGATCGGGCGGTTGGACGCCGCGTTGGAGCGAAATGCATAGCCGTAGCTATGGGTTGAGTGAA
>CAMYNX010000325.1 GCA_947259875.1 uncultured Gammaproteobacteria bacterium
TTGGCCGTCGAAAATCACTACGTTGTCTCGCAAAACGCGCACCTTTTCGTTGCGGCGGACGACGCCCTCAGTCACATAACACCCTGCAAGTACACCGATCTTCGGGGCGCGGAACACATCTCGAACCTGGGCGTTGCCCAAGACCTCTTCTTTGATTTCCGGCGCCAACATGCCAGACATCGCCGCCTTAACCTCGTCCACCACATCATAAATGACATTGTAATAATGCACGTCGACACCTTCTCCTTCGATGAGCTTACGCGCGGTGGCATCGGCACGCACATTGAACCCGACGATGATCGCATTTGACGCCATGGCCAAGTTAACGTCGGACTCACTGATACCACCCACCATGCCGTGGACAACATTAACCCGAACTTCGTCGGTGGACAGTTTCTCCAATGCCTCAGTAAGTGCTTCGACCGACCCTTGTACATCGGCCTTTATCACCAGGTTGAGGCTCTTCTGTTCGCCCTCGTCCATTTGCTGAAACATGTTTTCCAGCTTGGCCGCCTGTTGCCGGGCAAGCTTAACTTCTTTGTGTTTTCCCTGGCGGAACAAAGCGATTTCACGGGCTTTGCGCTCATCGGTGACTGCCAGTACCTCGTCTCCGGCCACGGGTACGCCGGACAATCCCTGAATCTCCACCGGCGTCGACGGTCCAGCCTCCTTGATACGTTTACCGGCATCGTTGGTCATCGCGCGCACACGCCCCGTCTCGCGGCCCGCCAGTATGACATCGCCACGATGCAACGCGCCTTTTTGCACGAGTAGCGTTGCCACCGGACCCCGCCCTTTGTCGAGGCGGGCTTCGACTACCAACCCGGACGCCAAACCACTACTGATTGTGTTCAAATCCAGTAATTCCGATTGCAACAGCACCGACTCAAGCAACTGTTCAACGCCCTGACCGGTTTTTGCAGAGACCGGCACGATTAATACATCGCCACCCCATTCTTCGGGAATGACCTCGTGGGTCGCCAAATCCTGCTTAACGCGCTCCGGGTCCGCCTCTTCCTTGTCAATCTTGTTTACCGCCACCACGATTGGTACACCGGCGTTCTTGGCATGATGAATCGCTTCCACTGTTTGCGGTTTGACTCCATCGTCGGCCGCAACCACCAGAATCACGATGTCGGTGGCCTTCGCCCCGCGCGCGCGCATCGCTGTAAACGCCTCGTGGCCAGGGGTATCGAGAAAGGTAAGCACACCCTTGGATGTGCTTACCTGATAGGCTCCGATATGTTGGGTGATACCGCCAGCCTCGCCGGCGGCCACCTTGGCCTTGCGGATGTAGTCCAACAGCGAGGTCTTGCCATGGTCAACATGACCCATTACCGTAACCACCGGAGGTCGCGGTTGTAATTCTCCCTCTTCTTGCTGCCGATCCAGTAATAGCGCCTCCGGATCGTCCGGCGCCGCAGGTTTGGCCTGGTGACCCATTTCCTCGACCAGTAGGATCGCGGTATCCTGGTCCAACACCTGATTGATGGTGACCATAGAGCCCATCTGCATCAGCGCCTTAATGACTTCCGCCGCCTTGACCGACATCGCCTGGGCAAGCTCGGCAACCGTAATGGTCTCGGGAATACTCACTTCACGCTTCACTGGCTCAGTGGGTCTCTCGAACCCATGTTGGGTAGTCGTCGTCTTGACCTTCTTCCGCCGTTGTATTTCCCGGGACTTGCGCCGCCCTTTCAAATCACCCGAGACGTGGAGCTCATTACGCGTACGCTTACCTTTGCGTTCTCCTTTTTTGGCTCGTTCATCTTTTTTCTTCTCCGGCTCCGGTGCGGTTTCCGCCGGCACCGGTACCTCAGGCGATACTTCAGCCACCTCCGCAACAACGGCCGGCGTTGCTTCTACCTCCGGCTCAACTTGCTCGACTTCCACCGATGCTTCAACAGCAGGCTCCATTTCCACCATTGCCGTAGTCTCTTCAGCCACAGTTTCTGATTCCGGCATCGTGGGCTCGGCGGTTGGACGCGGCTCTTCCACCACCGGTTGTTCTTGTTCTGCTGTCGCGGCCTCCGCGGCAGCAGCCTCTGCGGCCGCCGCCTCTTCTGCCACCTGGCGACGCTGGCGTTCCTGCTCTTCCAACACCTCACGCTTAACGAAGGTTCGACGTTTACGCACCTCGACATGAATGGTTCGCGACGTACCGGTACGTGAGGTTTGTTTAATCTCGCCGGCTGTCTTACGCTTGAGCGAGATCTTGCTGCGCTTGGGAGCCAAGGTCTGTTGATCACCACCACGAAGGTACGAGAGCAACGTCACTTTTTCGTCTTCGCTGAGCATATCCTCGGATTGTTTACCGTCAATCCCAGCATCCGCCAATTGTTGAATCAGCTTCTCAGTGCCAATTCCAATCTGTTCTGCGAAACTTTTTACCGTAACCTGTGACATCACCGTTCCGACCATTACTCGTTCTCCGCGACCTCTGCTTGCTCGAACCAGTGCGCACGCGCAGCCATAATCAGCGCTGCCGCCCGCTCTGCCTCAAGTTCGATATCCGAGATCTCTAACAACTCGTCCACCGCGCACTCTGCTAAATCCTCTCGCGTGCGGATGCCATGGCTGGCGAGTACGCGTCCAGTATGCTCGTCCATACCGTCCAGTTCCAATAAATCCGGCTGGGGTTCCGCCAACTTCAGCTGCTCTTCCTGGGCAATCGCTCGGGTCACCAACGCGTCATCCGCCCGGCTGCGTAATTCCTCCACCAGCTCTTTGTCAAATTCCTCGATGTCCAGGAGTTCCTGTTTAGGCACGTATGCCACTTCTTCCAACGACGTGAAACCCTCTTGTACCAGGATACCCGCAACGTCTTCATCTACATCCAACTGCTCCATCAACATGCCGCGGATGTCGTGGGACTCAGTCTCCGCCTTTTCCACCGCTTCCTGATCTGTCAGGATATTGATCTCCCAACCGGTGAG
>CAMYNX010000326.1 GCA_947259875.1 uncultured Gammaproteobacteria bacterium
AAACCGCAAAAAGTGATCGACGGCGTGTGGTCGGCGATTGGCGCGACGGCGCCGCGCACCTATGCGAATTCGGGACATAACAACAACCTGTCATTTGTGGTCACCGCGGACGGCGTGTTGGTCGTCAACGCCGGGGACAATTATCTTTTAGCCAAGGCGCTGCACGACGAGATCAAGAAGATCACCGATCAACCGGTCAAGTATGTGGTGCTGGAGAACGGCCAGGGCCATGCCATGCTCGGCTCGGGATATTGGAAAGAGCAGGGGGTGCCGGTCATCGCGCACGAAGACGCGGCGCGCGAGATCGAAGAGAATGCGTTCGCCATTTTGAACACCATGAAACTGCAAGCCAAGGAGAAGGCCGAAGGTACGGTGGTGGTGATGCCGGACAAGACGTTCAAGGACAAGATGGTCATTGAAATGGGCGGCGAACGGATTGAGCTGCTGAACCTCGGGCCCGCCCACAGCCCGGGCGATATCATGGTGTGGCTGCCGCAAAAACGGCTGGTTATTTCCGGCGACATGGCCTTTCATCAGCGCCTGCTGCCGATCTTCGAACATACGGATACTGCCGCCTGGTTGGAGACTTGGGAGCGGTTTTCCGCCCTGGGTGCGCAGATCGTCATTCCCGGCCATGGGGATCCGACCGACATGGCGACGGTCACGCGCTACACCAAAGACTATCTGGCCGAGCTGCGCAAGAAAGTGGCCGAGGTGATTGACAATGGCGGCTCGCTAAACGAGGCCTACGAGGTCGATCAATCGGCGTATGCGCATTTGCCGACATTCGAGTTTCTGGCCAAGCGCAATGCCGGGCGCGTGTTCCAGAAAATGGAGTTTGAGTTTTAACGGAATAGATTTTGTTGAAGACGTTGGTAGAAACATAAGATAACGGATTTATTTGCACAAAAATGAATCTATCTCCAGTAATTTCAACTCGGAGCGATCGGACAACCAACGATTTCATCCTCACGCGCGCCGCAAGCCTGTCCTGAGCGTAGTCGAAGGACAGGGTCTCAACCTGTTGACAACGTATGCTTTGTCATCGTGAGGCATTAGCCGAAGGATCTCACCCTGTTGCAGATGCCTCCGCGATGTTCGGTACGACCAACAAACGGTCGGATTCCTCTCTGCGCTCAGAATGACAGCAAGCATTGGCGCCGCAAGCCGGTCGGACCGTGGTGGAGGACAGATCTACTTTTACAAAAATAAATCTGTCCCCATTAGACGGTTCCAGTAGTTTCGAGCCTAGCGCGAGCTTTGTAATAAAGATTGGAATTGGTTCTTGCGGCCGTATCATGTCTGACATGGAACCGAACTGATCTGTGTTCTAAGCTGAAGGTTGGTAGGTTTAGATCTAGTCAGGAGCGAAGACATGAAAGCCCGCGTTTTGACCCTTCTCCTCGGAACGTTCTTATTTGGCTGCTCGAGTTCAGCCTCTTACCAGGATGGCCAAACAATGGCCGATAGAACCTATGGATCCATGTCGATGGAACAGATGACGGCGCACACGAGAGCTGAGCAAGTCAATTCCGCCATGGGTGTGACGATCTATAAACCGGGCATGATTAAGTCCATGTTCAATCAGATGCGGTCGTCATTCAGAGAGTAGATCCCCGGCCGTGACTGCGTGTGGGCTGACTGCGTAAATGCCAAGGACGGCCGCGCTGGCGGCGGCCGCCTCAGCATGCAACACGAACCGCGGTACAAGCCGATTAACCGCCTCTGTCAGCCGGCTCAGCTACGTCGATGTAGTTCGTGAACTCTTCCTCATTCAATTGACCATCTGCGTCCTCATCGAAATCGGTCCAAGCCTCTTTGAGACCTGGGATCGCAGCTGATTCCTCTACTGAAACGAATCCATCCTTGTCAGCATCGACGTCGGCAAACTCAATGTCCGCGAACGCAAGGCTTGTTAAAGCCATGGCCGCCAGTAAGGCTAGATATTCCTTGCTCATTGTATTACCTCCTAAGTCCAAACTACGGTTGGTTCAAAAAAACTCGTGGTAGTTAGGTTCCACGACACCGTCAAACCAAGTGACGATCCGCCACTGGGCGTTGCAGCCACCGGTCGTCTTACCCGCGTGCGACTCGTGGCCGCATGTTGGTTGATTCCGGGACGCTGATATCGTCATCGTCGAAGCCAATCGCCAAAGCGTCTAGCAGTTCCAGGCGTCTCATGACGTCGAGACTTCAACTCGATTTCTTGGTTTTAGGTGGCGTGTAATATGCGGATTCTTATATGGAACACAAACGAAATAATTTCATGGTTACTATTCGGAATTGTGATAGATAATTTGGCCGACGATCATGGATATGAATCTGGCGAGAACCGTTCATGAGTTCGTGGCTACCGGCAGTTTCGTTACTGCTGGACACAGATCGCACGTTTTACAATCGACGGTTAGTGCTCGAGTTCGTAGTTTGGGACAGTCCCTGGGTGAGGTTGTGTCCGAGTGCGGCAAAAACAGCACAGGCTTAACCCGCTTTTATCAGCAGGATCACGGACGCCGAACCCTGTTTTTGATTTGATGTTTCAACTCGTCAGGTGCGGCACCCCGGTGTACGAGTACCGCGTCGGCACCAGGGATCCTGGAGGGGGAAATACGGGCTGGTTAAATCAGAGAGGAGATTCGCTCCCCGTCACGTCCGCTTCCCGTGAACGGTTCAGCCTCCCGGGGTCACTCCCCCTCACGCCCACAGCAGCACCGCCACCATCGACAAGAGAATGAGGAATAATGCGATCCCGACCAGTCGCCAGTCGTGCAGGCGGCGTTCAGTGCGTCGCAACTACGAAACCGAGGGAGCATGAAGAAATTCTATTTACGGCACGGCCAACGACGCATATCCGACGCCACGATAAAAAAAGGGCCGCTGACCGCGGCCCTTACCCTTACGCAGGATTACTAGCTCACTTTCACCTCGACATGACGAGGTTTCGCCTCTTCCGCCTTGGGAATCGTCAAGTTCAGTATACCATCCGTGTATACCGCTTTGACGTTGGCTTCCTTCACATCACCGCCCAAGCGCAAGCTTCGGA
Source organism: uncultured Gammaproteobacteria bacterium (assembly GCA_947259875.1). Lineage (GTDB taxonomy): Bacteria > Pseudomonadota > Gammaproteobacteria > Arenicellales > JAANXG01 > CALZGZ01. The sequence continues at coordinate 3,041 of CAMYNX010000326.1, forward strand.
CGTATTTTCCGTAGCGGCGTTCCTGGCGCACGAGACGGCCATCCTTTTCTTGCTTCTGCTCGAACTTGCTCTCGGCATTAATAGTCAATACCCCATCCTGGATCGAGACGTGAATGTCTTCCTTGGTTACGCCCGGTAGTTCGGCGGAGATGACATAGCTGTCATCCGTTTCGCTGACGTCGATTGCGGGTAGCAACGAGCCATTTCCAAATCCGCGCCACCGTCCCACCGATGGCCAGTCCTCACGGGAGTCAAAATCCCTGAGGATGTCCCAGACGTTGGGAGCACGTTGTTGCGATCTCGTTAATTCGTTCATTTGACCCTCCATATAAACACTTTGTTAAATGATCTTACCCGTTATGAAACCAATGTATGGCCGTATATCATCACGAGTGTCGGTTGAAATGGAGATCCAGGTTTTCGATTTCAAGCACACAACAATGAAATTTTTTTTTCGAGATAATCGTTGTTGTTTGTGGAACGAGGACAGCTTGTGACTTTCCATACCCAGTTGAAGTCAAAGACCGAGGTGGATTTGCTAGACCACCGTGATGTGTGCGAGAAATGGTAGAATGACGTTAAGTCCGAACCGACTAATGCCAAGAATGAAAACATTGGGTTGGCGAGAGTGGGCCGCGTTACCGGTACTGTCGATTCCAAGAATCAAACTGAAGGTGGACACCGGCGCCCGAACGTCGGCGCTGCATACCTTCAAGCTGGAAACCTACCAGGGTGAGACGGGCAAGCGCGTCAAATTCTGGGTCCACCCGCTTCAGAACAATACGGAATACGTGGTTGAGTGCGATAGCGAGATCGTGGATGAACGAGTGGTCACCGATTCAGGGGGGCATGCTGAACAGCGGGTCGTAATCAAGACACCGATCATGATTGGCGATCACAAGTGGCCCATTGAACTCACCTTGACCGACCGCGACACCATGAAGTTTCGTATGTTGTTGGGCCGCACCGCCATCCAAGACCAATACCTGGTCGATTCATCCGCTTCGTACACAGCCGGGAAACCCAAGCTGAAACGAAGCGCATTTAAGGAGATTACATGAAAATTGCAGTCTTATCCCGGGGGCCGAAATTATATTCGACCAGACGTCTGGTCGAAGCGGGAGAGCAGCGCGGACACGAGATGCGGGTCGTCAACCCGCTTCGCTGTTACATGAACATCAGCTCCCACAGGCCG
>CAMYNX010000327.1 GCA_947259875.1 uncultured Gammaproteobacteria bacterium
AGCCTGAACGAGATAGTCGGCCTGTTCCTGCAGGCTATTGTCTTGGGCAAACTCGAAGCCGGGCGGATATTCACTATACCCTTCCGTACTGGCCCAGCCAAATTCCGTCACGCACAGCTTTTTGTTGGAATCATAAGCATGAACCTTTTCAGCATAGGTGTCGAGGGTTGTTTTGAAGCTCCAGCTATGATGAGGATTATCAAATGGCCCTCGGAAAATGGCGGTGGCGGCTTCGGCCGTTGCGCCGGCCTGATCAAAGCTCACATCCGGCCCAATATTATACCCATTGTGATGGGCTCCAACACAGTCGGCATAGTTGAGCATACCGGCCGCCAATGCACGATCTAGCCATTGAAAATCGTCGATCCAGGCGACCCAGTCGCCGCCGCCGGTGGGAGACAAGGCGCCGGATATGACGATAATTTTGGGATCACGCGCTTTAATCGTATCGTAGGCCAACTGTAAAAAGCGAACATAGTCTTCGGGATTGACACCGTTGGCAGTGGCCCATTCACGATCCAGATTTTGCTCGTTCCAAACTTCAATTGCATCAATTTTGCCAGTATAACGATCAAGGACTTTGTTCAAGAAGTTAACGTAATGGGTATAATCATCGGGTGGCCCATTGTGGGTTCCACTGGCACGCGTCCATTCCGGCGCCCCAACAATGCTCACCATCAGGCGTAGGCCGCTGGCATGCGCTTCGTCAATCACGGCGTCATAGAAGAACCATTGTTCCTTATCTTCCCGTTCAACCACAAACCACTGCATCTGCATTTTTACCCATTCCATGCCTAGCTCATTGGAAACAGTTCGCATCACATCCGCAGGGTTGCCGACAGTAGCATTGCCGTGTATCTGTACGCCATAACCGAAGTCATTTACGGCCCAGGGTTGGGAGAAATCAAACGTTGGCTCAACGGCCACAGACGCTTCCCCTTTCGTTATAGTAGACTCCTCAATGATTGGCGGCGGCAATGTAGCCGGTGGCAGAGCGGGCGCCAGGGTTGGCGTAGGCAAAGCCGCCACGCCCTCAGCAGCCGGTTCCGATTCTGGACCTACATCTCCTCCACAAGCAGCTAAAACCAGGGCGAAAAGTATCAAGAAAACAAGAAGAGGACGTTTCATCATTCACCTCACATCCTAACAAAAAGGCGCACCTTGGCGTTGTGACCAAAATGCGCCTGAAGAATTAACAAATTAACACTTAAACACGAAATTATTAACGCCCCATCACAGACCGCAACGTTTCGCAAGCCGGACAGCCGCCATCCGCGCGAATCATGGCATAGCCGGCCTGGGGATCATCGCCCCACTGGGTGAAGTCCACATTGAAGACGATTACCATGCGAACTTTGCCGCTGTTGGCGGACAGGCTAACCGCTTCTGCCAACCATTGGGCATGTTCCGCTACAGATGTATTGCCGGCCCAGCTAAAGCGACCGGGAACGCCACCATAATCTTCACCAGAAAGGTAACCCATCTCGGTGAAGCAGAGTGGCTTGCCCAAAGCATTATAGTAGACGTCCAGCATCGGCTGGAAATACCAACTGTAATGATCGCCACCAGCCGGATGCCCACTGCTTTGTGATGGAGGTGTTGCGCCTGCGTTAAAGTGGACGCCCACACAATCCAAATAGCTCCCTGCGCCCGCAGCCGCCATACCAGCCAAATAAGCATTATCGTCACAGCCACCGGCCCCACAGCCTCCGCCAAAGTAACCGGTGGGGGCCAGAGCGCCGCTTATGACCATCACGCTGGGGTTGGCCGATTTGATGCTGTTATAGGCCGGCGCCAACATATTGTTCACGTAGGAGGACGGCTCAATTTGTCCCGCAGGCCACTCGAAATCAATATTCATTTCGTTCCATATTTCAATCGCATCTGGCCCAAGCGCAGCCACCCCGCCCAAGAAGTTAACATAGCCTGAAAAATCGATGCTGCTGGGATAAGGCGTGCCGGGGATACTTAGCAAGACCTTGAAACCGTTGGCATGTGCTTGCTGGATACGGCCGGCGAGGGCATTGGGATCATCTCCTGGCCCATATTTATGCTGGAATTTAACCCAGTTCATGCCTGCATAGGACATGAGTGTCGGGTTGCCAAAACTGTGGCTCTGGCCGCCCAGTTCAAAGCTGGCATTGGAAACCACGGGCGGAACGGAGACCGGCGCCGGCGCTGAGCCACCACTATCACCCGAACCGCTCGAGCCTGAACCGGCAGCCGGAGGCGCAACCTCGACAACCTCCAGGCCGCTTACGTCCACGTCGCTATTGAGCGTTACGAGGGAAGCAAAAATCCAACCTTCCTGCGCATCCGGCAAAATGATATTTAACCAGCTTGCATCGGAGTTCTTGCCAATCACCTGGAGTTGGGTGCCTGCCTCTGCTCCACCGGCAAGTGTGCCGTAGGTGAGGCCGGGGCCCAGGCGGATATTGGAGCCAACGTTGACAACCGCATCAGCATCACCGAGATTGACAGTTGAAACGGCCGTTTCCGGCTCATCCGACCTGGCTTCTTCTGCAGCGCTTGTCTCTTCCTCTGCCTTCACCAGTTCCACTTCAGCAACCGCAACATCCAGGGCGCCAAGTGGGGCAACATCATCACCTAATGCAAAATCTGCACTTATGACATAATCGCCCACATTTTCACCCGGTTCCCAAACAAAAGTTAAGTCACTGCCACTAGCGCTGGCTAAGATACCATCTTCAGTACCTTGAACAGTCCAAACAATGGCCGCGCCGCTTGGCTGGGGGGTTTCACCATTGCCTAAAAAGCTGTCCAAAACGGCAGCATAGTTGGCCCCGTCACTAAGCTCACTCAGGCCATGGATACCAATCCCATTAACATGGTAGCGTTGGGCCAGGCGG
>CAMYNX010000328.1 GCA_947259875.1 uncultured Gammaproteobacteria bacterium
CAAAAAACCGCTGACAAGCTTTCTAAACAGCGGCGAATATCGGCGGCGAACCTATCCAAGCTCGTCACCGAGCAAATGCAAGAGCTAGGAATGAACGGTGGCCGCTTCGAAGTGACGATTGCGGAACGAGACCGCACGGTACCCACGCGCTTTGGTTTTGATGACATCATTTTCCAGGTCAGCACCAATCGCAGTCAACCACTTGGGCCTCTGAAAAAGGTTGCCTCCGGCGGCGAGTTGTCCCGCATCAGCTTGGCGATCCAGGTAATCACGGCTCGGGTTGGACGCGTGCCCACTTTAATCTTCGATGAAGTGGATGTCGGCATTGGCGGCGGGGTGGCGGAGATCGTTGGACAGAGGCTGCGGTCACTGGCACAAAAACGCCAAGTGATTTGTATCACGCACCTGCCCCAGGTTGCGGCGCAGGGTGACCATCACCATCAGGTCAAGAAGGACGACGATAACGGTGTGCGCGTGACAATTATTCCCCTAAGCGATGACGAGCGCGTTCAGGAAATTGCCCGTATGCTGGGCGGCGTCAAGATCACCGATCAAACCATGGCGCATGCCTATGATATGTTGTCCCGAACCCCCCACCGCACTGAACCACCATCACTGTCTGTGGTGGAATAACGTCACCTGGCATGTTCGGCAACCCAATTGCAAAAACCTCCTCCCCAGATGGATGACTCGATCTTGGAGAATCCGCAGCAGGCAGGAGTTCGCCACGCGACTGACCAAGATGTGTCCGCGATTGGCGCTCTGATGGAACGTTATGCCGCGCTTGGGAATGTCCTGCCACGAACGGTGGATGACATCCGGCGCAACCTGGACGATTTCTATGTGATTGAAGACCAAACCCGGGTCGTCGGCTGTGGGGCGCTGGAGATTTTCACCCCGGAACTTGCCGAGATTCGTAGTCTAATGATCGCCGAGGACTATGCCGGGCGAGGACTTGGCGGTCGATTGGTGGAACATTTGATCGGCGAAGCCCAGACACGCGGATTTAAACGTCTGATGGCACTGACCTACGTTCCCCGATTTTTTCACAAATGGGGGTTTGAGACTGTGTCTAAGCACGTGCTGCCGGAAAAGGTCTGGGGAATTTGTGTCAGCTGTTACAAATTAAGCAACTGCGATGAAACCGCGGTGTTGAAATATATTTAGGAGCATAAAGGCTGCCCGCGATTTACCATCCGGCCGACATTCGTTATTATCCGCGCACTTAACAGTGACGATATTCTATGCGACGGTTATCATTTATCATTGCTCTGTCCATGACGGTATTACTCAGCGGCTGCATTCGCACGTACAAAATCGACATTCAACAAGGTAACGTCGTCAGCGCTGAACAACTCGAACAGTTGAAGCAGGGTATGACAAAGCGCGAAGTGCGCTACTTACTTGGCACACCCATGGTGGTGGATCCATTCCACACCGACCGTTGGGAGTATTACTATTCTTTCAGGGCGGGAAGTTCCAAACAGGCGGAACATCGGCGAATCACCATTGTCTTTGATAACGAGGCGTTTCGCGCGATTCAAGGAGACGTTATCGCCGGAGAAAGCAGTACATTGCCAACCCAGGCCGACGCGTCCACTGGCGGTACCAAAGTTACTGAACCGCAACCAAAGCAAAAAAAGGGAATATTTCGCCGCGGTTGGGACAAGGTGTTCAGAAAATAGCGCCACATACACGACAGGCGCTAACTGCTCGTCTTTCCCCTTCCCATTGTCTTGCCTTGCGCCGCAAGTTCCCGTCTGATTTCCATTGGATCGGCAGTTAAAGGACGATACACCTCCACCCGGTCGCCATCGGCGACCAGGTGGTCCAAGTCTACGAACCGGCCGAAGATTCCCACTCTGTTGACGTTCAAATCGAGCCTGTGCCGTTCGATAAATCCCGACTGATTCAGCACGTGTTCGACATCGCTGCCGGACGGCACCGTGAGTTCGAGACGATATTGCCGCTCCGGCTCGGCATAAGCAACCTCGACATTGATCTTCCTATCGTTTCCCATAGACCAATTGGGCGCGCTTATGGAACGCATCTACTTGAGTGTTGGAGATGTGGGAAAAGACCGGTCCCACCAAGGCGGCGACTACCTTATTATCGAAATCGAAATGTAGATCCAACTCGATCTTGCACGCCTTTTCGTCCAAAGGCGTGAATCGCCAAACACCCTCCAGGTTGCGGAATGGCCCCTCAACGTGCTTCATGCTGATTGATTCAAAGGGCTTCATGGTATTTCTAGTCGTGAATTTCTTCCTTAGTCCCTTGAACGCGATCATGATCGAGGCGATTACGGTATCGCCCTGTTCCGAAATCACGGTTGCCGCGTCGCACCAGTTTAGGAACTCCCCATAACGCGGAATGTCTGCGACTAACGCATACATCTCCTCAGCGCTATAGGGCACTAATGCCGAACGTTCAACTTTATGCATTAAAATAATGACCGAATAACAAATACAACAGCAACATACCCACCAGTACCGGTGATACGAAACGGGAAACAAATAACCACATCTCAAACCCGGCTTGACTACTGAGGCTCAACTCTTCCCGGGAGTGATCACGTTGAATTTTCCAACCCGCGAACAGCGCAATCAGGATACCTCCTAGCGGTAGTGTAATGTTTGTCGTCAACAAATCGAAAATATCGAAAAAACCATTGGTTTTTTCCGCTCCCAAAAAGCTAAACGAGAACGCCCAGTCACTGAAAGACATGATTGTGAGGATCCCCAGCAACCAGGCAAGTCCACCGGTCAGGACCGCGGAAAGCATGCGTCCGAGCCCGCGGGTTTCGGTCAGCCAGGCTACCGCCGGCTCGATCAACGAGATCGCCGACGTCCACGCG
>CAMYNX010000329.1 GCA_947259875.1 uncultured Gammaproteobacteria bacterium
GCAGCGGGGACCGCCGCCGCGATGGTCTTTACCGGCTGGATAAAGCCCATGTCCAACATGCGGTCTGCCTCATCCAGAATCAGGACTTCCAACCGCGAGAAATTCACGCGTCCCTGGCTCATCTGATCGAGCAACCGCCCTGGGGTCGCTACCAACAGGTCCAGTGGTTTTCCCAGCATGCGATTTTGCGGCGGGTAGGGCATGCCGCCCACCAGATTGCCGGTTGTGAGTCTGCAGAATCGCCCGAATTGAGCGACGGCGTCGCTGATCTGTAGCGCGAGTTCCCGGGTCGGCGTCAATACCAGCACTCGCGGGCCAGCGCCTCGTTTGGTCGCTGGTTGCAGCAGCCTTTGCAGGCTGGGCAGCACGAACGCGGCGGTCTTGCCCGTACCCGTTTGTGCAGAAGCCATCAGGTCTTTGCCGGCCAGCGCCAACGGGATGGCCTGGGTTTGAATATCCGTAGGTTGTTGAAAGCCGCTGTCTTTGACGGCCTTGAGTATTCTGGAATCGAGTCCGAATTGTTCAAATGACATAAATGTGTACACCATCCACCTGATTACAGGCAGACTGTTAAATAGATAAAAAACCAACGTGGATGGAGTTACGCCGAAGCTAAATACATCGTCTGGTTCACTCGTTGGCGGCGTCGACTGTTAAGCTTGAGAGCCGCCGTACGTTGTATTCGTTATCGTTCATTACCTCGGCGTAGAGGCAATTGTGTCTAAGCTGATCGTCACCGAGTAAGGAAAAGATCAGAAAAATTTTTCTGCTTCGCCGCAATAACACGTTTGTGTTGAGCCAATATGGATCATGATCCTCGTATTAATATTGGGGACAGATTTATTTTTGTCCGGTCGTTTCTTTAAAACAATAAATCTGTCCCCTTTCTCTAAATCAACCTTAGGTCTGAATGAGTATGCCTAACATTCTGACTCGAGCACTTGGCCGGGTGGGGATACCCTCTACGGGTCTCGGGGCCGGCCGACGCATGGGAGACTTAGGGCCGATTCTGTGAATGCGGCGGCCGGCCGACGACCGCGCAATTTAACACCCGCCCGTCGTCGCGGCGCGGTTCAGACAATGTTCAGGGTTATCCGCTAAAATCAGCACCTATGAGACGCTGGGTTTCGATAGTGCTGGTGCTGGCTGTAGTCGGGGCGCTCGCCTGGGCGGGCATTGGGCGAGTTCAGGATCTATCGAAAAAACCGACCCGCCGCGGCGATGGCGGCGCGGTGCCGGTGGAAGTGGCCGCGATCGAACGCGGTCCCATCGAGCATCGCCGGACTTTTACCGGCAGCTTGGATCCCAAGGCCGAATTCGTAGTCGCCTCCAAAGTCAGCGGTCGCGTTGAACGGTTGAACGCGGACCTAGCCGACACGGTCACGCGCGGCCAGCACGTGGCAAAGCTCGACGACGATGAATACGTGCAGTCTGTGGCGCAGGCGGAAGCGGAATTCGCGGTGTCGAAGGCCAACCTTGCCGAAGCCGAGAGTTTGCTGAACATCGCCGAGCGGGAATTGCAACGCGTGGAAAAGCTGCACGCGCGCGGCGTCGCTTCAGAGTCCCAACGCGACACTGCGACTGCGGATCAACTCGCCAAGCAGGCTCGCGTGGAAGTCACCAGAGCCGAGGTCATCCGCTCGCAGGCGGCGCTCGAGACGGCGCGAATTCGTCTCGGCTATACCAATGTGACTGCCGGTTGGCGGGGGGGCAACGATCAGCGAGTGGTAGCGGAACGCTATGTGGACGAAGGCCAAACCGTGGCCGCCAACGCGCCGTTGCTGCGTATCGTCGAAATGAATCCCATCATCGCGGTGTTTTTCGTCACCGAGCGCGACTACACGCTGCTGCGAACCGGACAGGAGGTCAGTTTGCGCACTGACGCCCACCCTGGTGCGGTGTTCGAAGGACGCATCGCGCGCATTGCACCGGTGTTTAATGAAAGCACCCGTCAGGCACGGGTGGAGGTCGGTATTGATAATCCCGAACTGCAACTGAAGCCCGGTATGTTCGTGCGCGCCACCGTGGTGCTGGATCGGGTAGAAGACGCCACCATTGTGCCGGAGCACGCGCTGGTGCGTCGCGATGGACGCGACGGTGTGTTCGTCATCACCGGTGACGAACGGTCGGTATCCTGGCGTATCGTCGAGGTGGGTTTCCACCAGGATGGTCGCGTGCAGGTCACCGGCAATGGCCTGACCACGCAGGTTGTCACGCTCGGCCAGCAACTCCTGGACGACAACTCTGCCGTCTCCATCGGTGGACGCATGGGGAGTAAAACGCCTTGAATCTCGCTCGTGCGAGCGTCCGCCGTCCGGTGTTGACCAGCATGGTGACGCTGATAGTGGTCGTGCTCGGTGCGGTGGCGCTCACCCGGCTGCAAATCGACCTACTGCCGAGCATCGAGTTGCCTACCGTCACCGTGCGCACCGGATACGAAGGCGCGGATCCCATCGTGATGGAGCGCCTGGTCACGCAGATCGTCGAGGAGATCGTTGCCACCGTCCCGGGGGTGGTTGAGATAACCTCGCAATCCTATGAAGGAAACAGTCGGGTGCGAGTGAGTTTTGCATGGGGAACCGACATCGACAAAGCGGCGCTGGACGTGCAGGCCACCATCGAGGACGAAATCAGTGAGTTGCCCGATGAGATTAACCGGCCGCGGGTCACCAAGTTTGACGTCGACAGCTTCCCTGTCGTGCTTCTGGGTATCTCCAGCAAGCTCGACCCGGTCGAACTGACCCAGATTGTCGAGGACCAGATCCGCTACCGCTTCGCCCGCATCCCTGGCGTTGCCCAGGTGGATCCCTGGGGTGGGTTCAACCGCGAAGTTCGCGTCGAGCTAGACCCTGCGAAGATCAACGCCCTGGGGTTGCCGCTCGACGACGTGCTGAACGCCATCCGCAACGCCAACCTGGATCTTCCGGCCGGCAAGATCGAAGAGGGCCGCTATGAAGTCACGCTGCGCGCGCCGTCGGATTTCGTTGATCTGGATCAGATCCGCAACACCGTGATCGCCCGGCGCGACGGAACCGTTGTGACCTTGAACCAGATTGCCCAGGTCAAGGACACCTACGAAAAACAATCCCGCATCATCCGCGTCAACGGCGAACGTGGCCTGCGCGTAGCCATCCGCAAGCAGGCCAATGAAAACACAGTTGAGGTCGCGCGTCGGGTGTTGGCGGAGGTGGAGTCCGTCAACAAGCAATTTCCGCAGGTCCGCATCGTTCCGGTAATCAACCAGGGCAACTTTATCGAACGCGCCATCGCCAACGTGGCGCGGTCGGTGCTGTACGGCGGCTCGCTGGCAGTGCTGGTGCTGTTGTTCTTCTTGCGTGACCTGCGCAGCACGCTGGTCATTTCGCTCGCCATCCCGATCTCCGTGGGCGCAACCTTCGC
>CAMYNX010000330.1 GCA_947259875.1 uncultured Gammaproteobacteria bacterium
ATGACGGCTAACACCTATGAGGCCCCCTTGGGTCAATAGGCAATAGGATTTTATAAAAAGCGGCGTAAGTCGCTTTTTATTATTCAGGTTTGAGCCACCTTCTGACTTGATTTCATAAACAGGGTCAGGCCACGCCTGCCGCTAAACACCTATCGAGTGTTTCACTGATGTGTATCACATCGCACTAGAAATCATACGATACCCTGGGCGGTCTTAGTCATGTCGTGATGGCTTTCATGCACCATAGTTAGTCGCAAGCTTCGCGCAGGAGCAGACGATGGGTGAAACCTGTGATTTAGTAGGCGCACGCCGGTGGATGAATCAAACGCCACGGATCCAAAGCGGTCTATCACAAGATTCACAGGGTGTTGTAGATATACACTGATTCAAATCCGATGTGTTTCCCGAACTGCATGATCCAGTTAGGCGGAGCATCTCGCCGGCGCCGCCCGATCTATTTCAAATGCGCCATAAACCTGGTCTCATCGAAGCAGCGGTTTTTAGTAAGCATGGCATACACGGTCTGGCCCAGTTTCTTAGCCAGGATCGCCAGCGCCTTGCCCTTGCCGTGTTTGCTGGCTTGCTTGTGAAGCCAGCGTTGCGCGTCCGGGTTACCCTTCAAGAACAACACCGCAGCCTCACCAAAGGCCCAGCGCAAATAGCTATTGCCGATCTTTTTGTTGGACTTGCCCACCACCTTGCCTGCCGACTCTTTCGGACAACGCACCAGGCGTGCATAGGAGAGAAACTGACCACAGGTCGGAAAACGGCGAATGTCCTGGATTTCATATAACAATACCAGGGTGAGGATCTTGCCGATGCCGCGTACCGAACTCAGAAGGTGATACATCTGTGCATCATGGCCCTTGGCTTGTTTTACCAGTTGCCATTCCAGCTTGGAAAGCTGTTGGTCATAATAGGTGGAAAGCTGTTGGTCATAATAGGTGCATATTCCACGCGATGCCGGTCGATGATTCCACGGCATCCCGGTCACCGATTCCACACGATCCCGGTCAATGATTCCACGGGAAGCCGATCACTGATTCCACGCGATCCCGGTCAATCAGGCCGGTCAGCCAGGTCTTAAGGGAGCTGACGCAGGACACCGAGGTACCTTTCGCTCTTTCAATTGTTTGGGAGAGGCGAGGTGCCGACAAAGAGAGTGTCCATGCGAAAGATAAGAGAAGTGCTGCGGCTGTGTTCCGCAGGTAAGAGTCAACAACAGATTGCGGCGAGCGTCGGTATCGGCCAGAGCACGGTGAGTGACTATCTGACCCGCGCTCGACGGGCCGGCATCGACGTCGCGAGCGAGTTGGATGATGCGGCGCTGGAGCGCGCGCTGTATCCACCGAGGCCGGCCCTCCCGGCGGCAACGCGCGGCATACCGGATTGGCCGTATGTACACCGCGAACTCAAGCGCAAGGGAGTCACCCTGTTCTTGCTCTGGGAGGAGTACAAAGCCGCGCACCCGCAAGGCTTCCAATACAGCTGGTTCTGCCAATACTACCGGCGCTGGGCCGCCAAGATCGATGTGGTCATGCGCCAGACGCATCGCGCCGGTGAGACGACGTTTGTTGACTATGCCGGCCACACCGTACCGGTGGTGGATCGCACCACCGGTGAGCTGCGCGCAGCGCAAATCTTCATCGCCGTGCTCGGCGCCTCGAACTACACCTTTGCCGAGGCGACTTGGACCCAGGCGCTACCGGATTGGATCGGCTCGCATCAGCGGGCGTTCGCCTTCTTCGGCGGGGTGAGCGAGACCGTGGTACCCGACAATATCAAAGCCGGGATCACCCGGGCCCATCGCTACGAACCGGATCTTAACCCGACCTATGCCGAGATGGCCGCGCATTACGGGATCGCCGTCCTCCCCACACGCGTCGCCAAACCCCGCGACAAGGCCAAGGTCGAAGTCGGTGTGCAAGTCGTCGAACGGTGGATCCTCGCCCGGCTCAGAAACCAAACCTTCTTCAGCCTCGACGAACTCAACCGGGCGATTAGCGAGTTACTGTCCCGGCTCAATGCGCGGCCGTTCAAGAAACTCCCAGGCTCGCGTCGTGAACTCTTCGAAAAGCTCGACCAGCCGGCGCTACAACCCCTGCCGACACAACCCTACGTCTTTGCCACGTGGAAAAAAGCGCGCGTGAACATCGATTACCACATCGAGCTCGAGCGTCACTACTACTCAGTACCCTATCAGCTGGTCAAGGCCGAGGTCGAAGCCCGCCTCAGCGCCCACACCGTAGAAATCTTCCATGGCGGCAAACGCGTCGCCAGCCACCGTCGATCCCGGCAACCCGGCCACCATACGACCCTCGCCGCACACATGCCCCGGCCGCATCGTGAATATGCACAATGGACACCCCGACGCCTCGTCGACTGGGCCCATAAAACCGGACCCGCTACCGGCCAACTCATCGAACACATCCTCACCCATCGCCGCCATCCCCAACAGGGCTTCCGCTCCTGTCTGGGTATCTTGCGGCTCGGGAAAACCTATGGCCAGGACCGGCTCGAGGCCGCGTGCCGCCGCGCCCTGCACATCGGCACCGCCAGCTATAAAAGCATCGCATCCATCTTGAAACACGGCCTGGACCGCGAACCTGTGCCCGAACCCGAACAACCCACATTATCCATCGACCACGACAACATCCGCGGTCCCAAGTACTACCACTGACAAAGGAGAACCATGTTGACCCATCCCATCCTCGACCAACTGCTCGAACTCAAACTCACCGGCATGCACCGCGCACTGAACGAACAAATCGACATGACCGACCTCGACACGCTCAGCTTCGAGGAGCGCCTCGGCCTGCTCGTCGACCGGGAAATGACCGAACGCGCCGACCGGCGACTGCACTATCGATTGCGCGCCGCCAAACTCAGAGTCAGCGCCTGTATCGAAGACATCGATTATCGGCACCGTCGCGGCCTCGATAAACGCCTCATGCAACAACTGACCACCGGCGAGTATCTCAACCAAAAACTCAATATCCTCATCACTGGACCTGCCGGCGTCGGCAAGACCTGGCTCGCGTGTGCACTCGCTCACAAAGCCTGTCGCGACGGCCGCAGCGCACGCTATCTGCGTCTGTCCAGACTCATGCAGGAACTCCCTATCGCCAAAGCCGATGGCCGCTACCCCAAACTATTGCGTGACTACGCGAAAGCCGACCTCATCATCTTCGACGACTGGGGCTTGACACCACTCAATGACGACACCCGCCGGGATCTCCTCGACATCCTCGACGATCGGCACAATCGCAAATCTACCCTCGTCACCAGTCAACTCCCCGTCGAAACATGGCACGACTACATCGCCGAGCCCACTCTTGCCGATGCCATCCTCGATCGGCTCGTGCACAACGCTTACCGACTCACACTCAAAGGAGAATCTATGCGAAAAACAACCGCGAACTTGACTCAACACAACACAACAGAGTAAATGTCCACGTCCTGCGTCGCTTCGCTCCGACCGTGACCGCCATCGCGTGGATCAAGCGACCGGCATCACGTGGAATGACTGACCGACCTCACGTGGACTCAGTGACCGCCATCCGTGGAATACGCAATAATAGGCAATGAGATCCAGATCGAGTTGCATCATGCGCCGTACTACGGGATCGGGAAAACACGCCGCTACACTGTCGCGTTCGGTCGGTTTGCCCAG
>CAMYNX010000331.1 GCA_947259875.1 uncultured Gammaproteobacteria bacterium
TCACCCACACTCCACTACAATATCGATGGTGCGCTGGAAACTTGGATCAACGACGCCAATGGTGATGACAATATTGTCAACACCGATGGCAGTATCGACACTGGGGACCATGTGTACATCTATTTCTCGGAACGCCGCGGCGGCCGTGCCGTGCATGCCGTGGATGTGACCGACCGCGCCCATCCCGAGTTTTTGTGGCTGATCGACGGTGACGACGCGACTGGCACCGACCCATTTACCCGCCTTGGTCAATCTTGGTCCAAGCCGAAGCATCGCAAGATGCTGGTCGGCACTGAGATCAAAGACGTGGTGATCTTCGCCGGGGGTTACGACACCGGTCACGACTCAGCGGACACGTCGCGCTCCAATTCGATAACGCTGGGAAATGCGGTGTACATCGTCGATGCCGAAAACGGCAATCTGCTATGGTGGGCGGGCCGACAGGAGACCGGCGGACCGGTGCCCAATCTGGATCTCAGTGATATGTATCACAGCATCGCGGCGGACGTTACCGCCATCGACCACAACGGCGATACCCTGATTGACATGTTGTTCGTGGCCGATCTCGGCGGGCAAATCTGGCGTTTTGACATTGATAATTCAACCACCGGAACGCTGGTCGACCGCGTGACAGGCGGCGTCATTGCCGATGTGCAAAAAAGCAACCAAGGCGCCGCCGCGCCGGCGGCTGCTGATAATCGCCGCTTCTACGATCCCATCGATGTCTCTCTGGCAGAGCCGGTGGATGATCAATCGTATTTAGCGTTGGCGATTGGGTCGGGTTTCCGCGCCCACCCAATCAACACGACGGTTACGGAGCGCTACTACTTGATCAAGGATACGAATGTTGACGGTCCGCCCACCGATACCAATGGCGATATCGTTTACACGAAGTTGTATGAAGATGACCTGTTGGATGTGACCGACGTGGTGACTCAGGCCCACTTCGACGGCTTGTCGTCAACCCAGGAAAGTCACCTCACCAAGGGTTGGTATGTCACGTTGGAGGGAGACGGCGAGAAAGCAGTGAGCGGCTCGTTGACGCTCAATGGTGTGCTCATATTCACCACCTATACACCGGCCGAGGCGGGCCAGACCACCGAGGGTCAGGTATGTTCCCCGGCGCTCGGTACGGGAAAATTCTACGAGGTTAGGATTCACGACGGCCGTCCGGCAATCGACTTGGACGGCATCGGTGGTTTGAACGCCCTGACCAAGACCGACCGCTCGCGCACCTTGGGTCGGTCGGGGATACCCCCGCAACCGGTGACCGTGTTCCCGGATCTCACCGGCGTCACTACCGGCACCATCGTGATCGGTAACGAATTCGTACCCCCGGACGTGAAAAACCCGTTTGTCCGTACCTTCTGGTATCAGCACAACGCGGTGGAATAGGTGAAAGCATACGGCATGAATAGGTTGCAACCGCAAGCGGTGAATGTGCCGCGGCACGCGTCAGGTGTGACGTTGATTGAGATGATGATCGTGGTGGTCATACTGTCAATCTTCGCGACGTTCGCGATCCCGGAATACAGCAAGTTTACCCAACGTGCGCGCCGGTCGGACGCCATGGAGGCGTTGTTGAATCTGACCGGCAAGCAGGAACAGTTTTATTCCTCTTCGCTTTCGTATACGACCGACTTTGGAGACCTTGGCTGGAATGGTGGTACTGCGGAAAGCCCCGAAGGTTATTACACCCTGTCCATACCCACCGGCAATGTCACGAACTTTGTCATCAGCGCCACACCAAAGGCCGGTGAGGCGCAGCGAAGAGACGTTGATTGCTGGACCTTTACCCTCGATGCGTCCGGCGAAAAGGGGGCAAAAAATAAACAGGGCACGGATAATGCGAACTGCTGGAAAAACCGCTAGCCCGCAAAGAACATCAAGGAACCATCGTTGCCGTGTTCCTGCTTGAGAAAAGTAACGTACCGTTGAACTCGCCGGCGCAATCAACCACGGTGAGATTCTTCGCTACGCTTGTATGATGCTGGGCGCCTGAAATCCCTGAACGACCAACACGGTGAGATTCCTCACTGCGTTCGGAATGACAAAGTAATGTGGTCATCCCGAGGCACTCTTCTTGTTTGTCATCCCGAGGCGCGTAGCGCAGAGGGATCTTACCGTGTTTAAACACAGCTACCGACATCCAACACGGTGAGAGCTCTCTTTACGCTACGAAACCGCGGTTTCTCCACCAGCGCCGCGTCCAGGCGCGCGATCCCTGTGCCATTATCCGAGATCCTTATTGCAATATACGGGTTCATCCCTGCATTCGGCGCGTCAGTCGCGGTCGAACTCCAATCGTTTGCCGCGCACCGCATCTAACAATGCTCCATCGCGATAAACCATTTCGCCGTTGACGAAAGTCGCCCATACCTTGGATTGAAAGGTATGTCCGTTGAACGGCGACCAACCGCATTTGTAAAGAATGTTTTCCTCGTTTACGGTGTAGCCGCCGTGTAAATCAATGAGAACCAGATCCGCCCAATACCCCTCGCGAATGAACCCCCGCTCCTTGATGTCAAACACCTGCGCGGGAGCATGACATGCCTTTTGCACGATGGTTTCCAGGCTGAGACGGTTCCAGTGATACAGCTCCAATAGTATTAACAGGGCATGTTGTACCAGAGGCAGTCCGGATGGGGCTTTGAAATAGGTTCGTTTTTTTTCGTCCCAGGTATGTGGCGCATGGTCGGTGGCGATGACATCGATTCGACCTTCGTTTACCGCATTGACAAGAGCATCGCGGTCCCGTGATGTTTTGATTGCCGGGTTACACTTAATCAGTGTCCCTTTATCGCGATAGTCGTTTTGATCGTAAAATCCATTTCCTGTGCGGTGGACAGATGTAAGATATGTAGCCGGGTTTGGTGGTGCTGGGCCAGCTCGACCGCCATCGATGATGATTTGTAGCATGCTTGTTCGGAACGAATGTGCGGGTGAAATGCAATCGGTACATTCGCACCATATTTGGCGCGAAACGTTTCCTCATTGGCTATGATCGTCGGTGTATCCTCACAATGGGTGACCACCGGCACCGGGGAGTCGGCAAAGATTTTTTCCAAGGTATCGGGATTGTTAACCAGTAAGTTGCCGGTCGATGAGCCCATGAACACCTTGACACCACAGGCCTCATGGACGTTCAGAGCGCGTATCTGATCAATATTGTCATTGCTGGCGCCCAAATAAAAAGAATAA
>CAMYNX010000332.1 GCA_947259875.1 uncultured Gammaproteobacteria bacterium
CGCGCTCGCCGTGAATTACGTCGTTTAGATCATCAAGCCCAACGTGAGATTTTGCGTTTTTTTCGCGAACGAATTATGACCGACGAGGACCCGCGCCGGATCGGTCGACCGCTACGTCACGAGCTACGCGGGCTATGGCGTTATCGCGTTGGACCCTATCGCATGGCATGCCGAATTGAGGATGATCGAGTGGTGGTCGTAG
The DNA here is from genome assembly GCA_947259875.1 of uncultured Gammaproteobacteria bacterium. Taxonomy (GTDB): domain Bacteria; phylum Pseudomonadota; class Gammaproteobacteria; order Arenicellales; family JAANXG01; genus CALZGZ01. Next base: position 203 of record CAMYNX010000332.1, read on the forward strand.
TATTGGCTGTTGGACATCGCAGTTCAATCTATCGATAACAAACTTCTGCGTTGAGCAAAACCGCGAGTCGAACAGTGTGACGAGAATGCGACTAGCTTTTGTCAAAACGTGTCCCTGTGTGTCATCTCTAGTCACATTTGCGCTGGGCCCAAGCGAGTAATTAGTTGATTAACTAACGGTGTAGTGGTCCACCGATCCTTTTGACGTGAAAATTTAATCTAATTTTGTTTATTTTCTTGAACTTATCTCGTTCTTCCCGGACCGTTCGAAAAAATAGTGAAAGACCGTGGAAAACATGATGGGCACCAAGAATCCGCATCGAATCCCACTCTCCAAATCCTGGAATAAACACGTTCGAGTCGCTATGTTGCACGTCGTTGCGCTCGCCCGGTATGCCACCGCGTATACTCGCGGTTGGGCCTCGAGAAGCCTGAATGGTCGGGTACGACTGAAGGCCGAGAACGAGAGCCTGCAGCAAGAAGTAGCACTCCTTCGCGAAGAAATCCGCATCAAGGATGCTCGCATGATGCTAACCACACCGCAGCATCGGCCCCATTACCCGCCAGTGGAGAGAATGTCGATCTTGGAACTGCGGGCTGCCCGTGGATGGTCACTCCAACAAACCGCCGATACGTTTCTGGTGACGGCGGGGACGATCACTTCATGGATGAGGCGTGTCGACGAAGAAGGACCCGACGCACTGGTACAACTTCGCGAACCTGCGAATAAGTTTCCCGATTTTGTGCGGTACGCCGTTCAACGGCTTAAAACGTTGTGTCCCAACATGGGTTTAGTATCATGGGCGCAAATCCTGCGCCCAAAATCCCTTTCCGGGTTCTTCAAGAACACAACCACAGAAAAGCGCCTTGTGCTCGTTTAATAGGAGACGTAAGTAAGTTTCGCCGCTGCTTACACACGAAAGTCGTACCATTCAAATTCGCTGGACCACTTCAATGGGTATCGTTTTCAACGGCAAGTAGAAGCGCTTGGCATCGAGGAAGTGATCACCGCCCCCGCGTCACCTTGGCAGAATGCTTATGCGGAACGGGTAATCGGATCTATCCGCCGTGAATGCCTGGATCACGTAATCATCCTGGGAGAACGTCATCTCAAACGGATTCTTTCCAGTTATGTGCGTTACTACCACAGCGTGAGAACGCATCTATCCTTGGACAAGGACTCGCCAGACAGACGAGCGATCCAATCGCCAAAACAAGGCACCGTATTCGAACTCCCTCGGGTCGGTGGCCTTCATCATAAATATGTACGGATGGCTGATTGAGACAAGGTTAATAAATGGGAGGGACAGGCGACCTCGTCCCAACTGGCGATCACAAGAATTTGCCCCCCGTAGTCACGATTTCTCAATCGCACAGACGCACAATTTTCACAATTCTGCTCTATAGTTAATAACGAAGGCTAGGCGAAAAACCAGCCACACAATTGGGCCAAAAAGTGGGCTCTATTATCACCTGAATATGTATTTCCGTAATGGGGCTGCATCACGCGGGGGGCGCTTTAACGACGCAGGTGCGTGAGGAAAAGTAGCCAATCAGTAACGAAACGAGATGCGACTATGGCGACAAACGAAAAATCCTTCGCAGAACTGATTTCAACAGACCGCGAGCAACAAGCCGAGGACGATTGGTCTGGCAATTTTCTGGATTATCTGGAACTTTTAAGGACACGCCCTGATCTGCCTGTCCTTGCCCATCGCCGTATCTATAACGCACTGGTGGCCGCCGGCTCCAAGGTGCTGACCGCCGAAGACGACCCGCGCATCGGGCGCCTATTCGGCGAAGACGGCGTGAAGGTTCACAACAATTTCCGCAACATATTTTTTGGCATTGAACCGGTGGTGGACCACGTCGTGCGCTATTTCCACGCAGCAGCCTTGAAGGGCGAAGAAAGCAGACAGGTGCTGTATCTGATGGGTCCGGTTGGTGCCGGCAAATCCAGTATTGTTGATCATATCCACTCACTTCTCGAAAATTCGCCGCCGATGATGTCGATTGAAGGCTGCCCGATCCACGAAGAACCCCTGCACCTTACCCCGCGCCACTTGCGTGAACAGTTTGGCAAAATGCTGGATGTGCATATTGAGGGTGACCTGTGCCCGGTGTGCCGTTACCGGCTCAAGGAAGAGTTTGGTGGAGAATATGAAAAAATGCGCGTTGTCGCTGTGCGCCCCTCCCAACGTGCCCGCCGTGCCATCGCCGTGGTGCCGCCCGTCGACCCCAACAACCAGGATACCAGTGTACTGATCGGCTCGGAAGATATCTCCAAGCTTGATAAATATTCGGAAAGTGACCCTCGTGTACTCGACCTCGGCGGCGCCTTTAATGCAGGCAACCGTGGCATCGTGGAATTTATTGAGGTGTTCAAAAACGAAACCGAATATCTGCATACCATGATCACCGCTACACAGGAAAAACAGGTGCCAGCACCGGGACGCCACGGCATGATTTATGTGGACTGTGCGATCATCGCCCACTCGAACGAATCCGAATGGCGCAAGTTCAAGGCCGAACATACTAATGAAGCGATCCTTGACCGTATTGTACTGGTGAAGGTGCCTTATAACCTTCGG
>CAMYNX010000333.1:0-5098 GCA_947259875.1 uncultured Gammaproteobacteria bacterium
ATGTAAGCGGGGGCCGTGACTGGCGGTTGGACCGCGCAAACCGATTTGCCGCGATAACGCATAAAAGGTGCGGTGTACGTCCCCACCGTCCAATCGATTGCCTCGACCTGTTATGAACAAGTAGGAGGCACTGCGCCCTGCAAGAAAGTGCTCACGGCGGGACAGGTAATCGGCGAGTACTTGCTGAGTCGAGTAATGCAGGGGTACCAAACGGGACTTCCCGAATTTGGCACCACGAATTGTCAGTACACCTTCGTTGAGGTCTATGTCTGCCACCGTTAAGTTGAGCGCTTCACTGATACGTAAACCCGAGACACTGAGCAAGCCCAACAGCACGTAGTACGTCCACGGTCGAAGAACGGCCACCGAAGAGAGTTTTAAAGCGGCTTGAAGTAGACTCCTAATTTCTTCGCTGCTGTAAAGATAGGGCTGCGCTCGACGCGGTCGGTACGGTAACAGTCCATCCGGTGGAACCTGCGTCCGTGGGTCTATCGCACTACGGTAATGAGCAAAGCCACGCACGAAGCTCAATCGTCGGGCCCATTGTGTTGGCTGAAGCGTTGGTTTCTGTGCCCATTTTAGTGCGAGAGACGTGGTGATGTATGAAGCATGCCGCTGTTCCATAAATGCGATGAAGTCCTCTAATCCAACACCGGCATCATGCAGCTTAAACCCGAGTGAGCGTCGCATCGCCAAGTAATCGTGTGTTGATTCTCGAAGTGTGTTCATTCCACACCTCCCGGCCAAGGCAAGGCTAGGGCGCGCAATGACATTAGGTCTACCTTCGCATAGATGGCGGTCGTATTCAGGCTACGATGGCGTAACAGTTCGCCGATCTCTGTCAAGGAAGCGCCTTGACGCAATAGTTCGCAGGCCAACCCGTGTCGAAACTGATGCGCACCTTTACGTGGCAGATTAATGCCTGCCCGCTCAAGTGTGTGCCGCACAATTGAGTCTATGGCTACTGGGCTTTTAAAGCCTCTAATGGGTGCTTTGCAACGCAAGAATACACAGCGACTTGTACTGTGTGGCCGACTCTCCTGCAGGTAAGTGGCAATCGCTTCCCCCACCTCAACGGGTATCGGTAATGGACATTCCGCCCCTCGTTTGCCGCTCACGTTCAAGAGTCCAGCCTCCCAGTTAATATCTTCTAGTGTGAGGGCAACGATTTCGCTCGCCCGCAGACCCAGACGAGCAAGCAACAGCAAAATCGCGTAGTCCCGGCAGCCTACCGCGGTTTGTCGATTACAGGACGCGAGTACTGCTTGCACGTGTTCGACTGAAATCTCTCGAGGGATAGAGGCCATCGACCAGTTGGCGACCGTAGGGACAGCAGCGGACAGGTCAATCTTGATATCTCCTTGGTAGCGACCATAGCGCAGGAACGATCGCAGCGCAGTGGTCATCACTTTCGCACGCTTTGGGTGCAGGACTTTCGCCTGATCTTGCACAAATCCAACGATGTCAGCGGCGCAAAGCCGGGATAGATGGATTTCCTTTTCGTCACTAAAATGCGCAGAGAGAAAACGTCGGATGAAAAATGCATAGTGATTAATCGTCACCATTGCAAGCCCGCGGTCTTGTTGTAGATATGATGCGAACTCCTCCGTTAGCTGCCTAATTGGAGTGATTTCGCTAGAGGTTTCTTCCGCAATGATCCCCTTTTGGTGAAGTAGGTGTAGAAACTGCTTTAGCGTAAAGGCATCGTCCGACCTGGGGCGTTGGTGATGTCCCCGATATCGTAGATAGCACTCAATGTATTCTTCAGAGATATCTTGTAATGAAGTTTCCTTTTGCTTGAGCCATAGGCTGAATTCAGAAGCAAGTCTAACTTTCAAATGCGCCGAGTTTTGCGTGTATCCCTGGTCGCGAAGTAGCCCAATAAAGCAATCGATGTAAGGAGCCAATGGGCCCGATGGCTCGCGCGATAATGACCACGAATAATTGAATGATGGTTTCATAATAATCTCCTTCCAATAAAAGTTACCCTGGAAGGAGTTAAGACTATGTCGAGTAAATTTGGATCAATCTGTTGCTTACAGCGGTGAAAATTAGTTTACTCGGTAATAGTTTCCTACTCAGCATAGTGGCGTCTATGCCGAGCTCGGCATAGTCGTCATAGCTTTGCCAGCCACCTGTTGGAGGCGGGCACTGACATTCGCACCATTCAGAGCCTCTTGGGCCATCGCAATCTCGAGACCACCATGATCTACACTCACATCAAGCCGGATTACAATAAAGTGAAGAGCCCGCTCGATCGAATCTAACCACCAGTCATCCATTGAAGGCATTGGCCCTCCCAGTCCGGGCGTGGCCAATGTCCGGTTTTGACCTGGTTTCCCTGAATATTGTTTGAGATGTGGATGCCCTTCAAAAGAGGATATTTGTCTGCTTATTCAGTTTCATGTAGTAGGCATGAAGAATTATTCGATGGCAAGGAAGGTTGGGGAGATCCTATTCGAATTCGGCGAAACAAATTACTGCTTCCTAGACACACTTGCCGTTCGTGGTGGTTATGCTAGAGGCCTGCTTTGGGCACTTATGCAAAGTTGTCGATTATGTAAAGTATCTTGAGTAGTTTACTCTGAAAGGTAGGCAATAAGCGGGTTCACGGCGGCTGACGCTGTAGAATTCTTTACATAATTTCTTTGGTCGTTTGAAGTGGTGATCCCACTTCAGGAGACCAATATGAAACACTTCACTTTGCATCACGCCGCGCCAAGCGCACGGCCATCTGCTGTACCCACGGAATTTATTGCCGTGGAACTGTCCCGCTACGACGAACACGGTAAATTCTGTTTGAAATAATGGGTCTCCGGACATATTCAATAGTGATCAAGGCTGTCAATTTACCAGTGACGCGTTTACCGATCTACTCAGGGCACATAAAATTGATATCAGCATGGATGGGCAAGGGCCGCTGGATTGACAATGTGTTTATAGAACGGCTCTGGCGTAGCCTGAAATATGAGGAGGTCTATCTCAATGCTTGTGACACGGTTGCACAACGGGTTACAAGCAGACGCTTCTCGGTCTGAGGAAATGTTTGCGACAGAGCCCCGCAGACCCATCCATCAGGGACTTTCCGGAATCGTGGCATCATAATTCTGACCGTCATCGACCGGTACGGTCTGGCCACGCTGGTCATGCGGAACGCCCACGTACACGGCGCCAGTGCAGCTGTCACCCTGCGTATCTTCGGCGGTGAACTGGATACGATAGACCCGTCCGTTACCGTCGCCGGCGCGTTCCGCGCGCAGCTCGGAGACGTGGGTACCGATGCCGCTGCCATCTGGCGCCGTGGCACCGTCGTTCGGTCCGCTGACCGGTTCGTCCTGGGTGATCGCATCGATGCGAATAACAAAGCTGTCGTCATCCGGATCGGTAACGTTGTCAATGCGGATCTCGCGCATTTTATGATTGACCGGCCACAGCGACGCCATCGATGGCGTCGCGTTGCCGCAATCCGGCGGGTTACCGACCCGGCAATGCGTCGAACAGCCATCGCCGCTGTCAAGATTGCCGTCATCGCAGGTCTCCGGCGGTTCGAGAATACCGTTGCCGCAGCCTTCGGCTACGAAGGTGTTGTGAGACTGTAACGCGTCGAATTGTCCGGTGACCAGATCATGGCGGCCAATGGCGTTGCCCGCATCACCACCGTACTGCGTCGCGAGAATCGCCGTACTGCCATCGGCCCAGCGCGTATCGAAATGACTGAACGCAACCGCGCCGCCGACCGGCGCCAGGTTACTGCCGTCCGAATCGACACGCCATGCCCGTCGACCGTCACCACCGCGGTTGGACGAGAAAATGATTCCGGCATCCGACCAGTCCGGTGACATATCGTGACTCGTATCGCCTGAAGGGGCCGTGATTCGCGCCGGCTCACCCGCTGCACCCACATCGGCAACCACCAGCCAGCAGTCACCGGTACATACCGTCACAACGATGCGTGTCCCATCCGGCGACCAGGCCGGATAGTTTTGCTGAAGCGCACCGAGATCCGCCTGAATCAATGGCTGTGCATCAGTGCCATCGGCATTCATCACAAACACCTGACGTTTGCCATTGCGATCCGACACGAACGCAATCTGCGTCCCGTCCGGCGACCAGCGCGGCTGGTGCTCGTTGCTCGCGGTCTGGGTCAGACGCTGAAAACCCGTGCCGTCCGGGTGCACGCTCCAGAGGTCGTAGCCGTCGGCGTCATGCCCGCTGCTGAATACGATCCGGTCACCCAGCGGCGACCAGTCCGGCTCGTACGAGAAGCCATCGGTCCAGGTGGTCAAGCGCCGCGCGTTGCGGCCGTCGCGGTCCATGATCCACAGGTTGGTATTGCCATCGACATTCGATGAATACACGACCGAGGCACCATCGGGCGACGGGTCCGGAAATTCGACACCCGGTATCGTCGCGTCCTGTGATGCGACAGCCACCACCGACCACGTACCGAGCAACACCCACAGCCAGCTACGCCTGTTCATAGTCCGCGACACCATTTATTAAGCCCCGACGACACACCTTCCCCGGCCGCCTGAAGAAACCCGACATCGGCGAGACGATCTGAATCGGTGATTGTCTGGCCGGGCTCGAGCACGTTGTTGGAATGAAAGCCCACTTCCGCGATCACGGACGGCATCTGCGCCAGCCGCAGGACCGCGAGGTCGCAGCGTTGGTTTTTGACCGGTCGTCGCTTCAGACCAAGCAGCACGATCTCGTCGTCGATCACCGACGCCAGCGACGCGACGCGGTTGCGCAGTCCCGCCGGCACGGTGTCGCAATAAAGTACCTCACCGCCATTGATGGCTGGATTGCTATTGCCGTTGGTATGCGTCGATACGAAAGCGTCGGCGCCATTGGCGTTCGCGATATCGATGCGCTCGCGCACGCAGGCCGGCGTGTGTCGGCGCAACTGACACTGGCGCGGCACCGAGATATCAAAGAGCTGCCGCGTCGGTATGGTCAACTCCGTCCAGCGGTTATTCGGAAACTGATGACGCAGCGCATATTCGACAATGATCGGCGTGACGAGGTCCTCGCGCACGGATGCCCCGGTGATCGGTGCTACAAACGCCTCACGCTGAAACCGCACCGGCGCGCA
>CAMYNX010000333.1:5138-6655 GCA_947259875.1 uncultured Gammaproteobacteria bacterium
ATGCTGCATTGGCCGAAGTCGACATGCGCTCCGTGACCGGCATCGAGCACGACACGGTCGCAGATCTTCAGATAGGTCTTGAAGCCGAGGTCCGGGTCATGCGGCACCGAAACAAAATCGAAGACGTAGCTGTAGCGCAGCCACGACGGGCTCATGTTCGGAACATACGGCGTCGCCGGCCCGTGCACATAACTGTCGCCGCGAACATACGTGGAATGATCGACAAGGAACCCGACCCAAGCAAAATAATCCAGCGACCGGGACCTGAGCACCACGGCAATCTGCTGGCCGGCGCTGACACGGACGGGATTGGCACTGAGATCGACAGGTACATATTGCAGCACGACGCCATAGTTGTAGCGCGGCACCTGCGCACCATGCAGCACGCCGGAACCGAGCGTGATGCCGGAAGGCAGTCCGCTGGCATTGACGGACTGGATCAGCACGTCATGAGTGGCTTGCGCGTCGGTCACCGGCCAGTTCGCCCATGGGGCGATCTCAATGCGATTCAAGAAACCATCGGACTTCATGGTCAGGATCTGGGCGAACTCATTATTGCCAACCGTGTACTCCGGCGAGATGACACTGATGTAATCGGGCACGTGCTTACCCGGCGGGATGGTCAGCGGTAGGACATGGGCTTCGTCCAACAAGTATCCCGCGTGTACGCCGTTGCCGCCAGCACTCAAGCCCGCGAGCATAAACATAGACAGCAACAGCCTTCGACACATGATGTGTCTCCATGAAAAAAGCGAGTGGATCAAGGGACCATAACATCTGTGCGACCCTCAATCAAACCCGAACATCACATCTATTTCGTATGTAGGGTCTCCGGACATAAGCGGACGAGATCTTGCGCGAAGTTCCCTTAACTTACTGGTTTACTGATAAATTGAGTCCTTCTTTTTTATGGGGCCTGGATAAGTTTCTTTTTGGCCGACTTATGACGCTCCTTAAGCTCAATATCAATGTATTTATCCGTAATGGCGCTGGAACTATGACCGGCGTCATCCCGCACATGTTCACGCGGCCGAATCTTCACATCCTCTGAAATCCCGGTATGCCGTAACCAGTGAACGGTGGCCTCCATCATTGTTTCTGCTTCTTCAGGCTGGTCGCTTTTAACCAATCGTTGGATGGCATGATCAAAGCACGTCTGTAAGATGGCGCGTATATGCGTGGTATTAGAGAGTGGCCCCTTACCTCGATGAACTGGGAATAAGGGTGAGTCATCGGCCGGAGAGGGGAGAATGGACAATCCTAAGAATTTTCGCCAACGCTTTAAGGCCGTCAACATCGTATCGCTGACTGCAATCTGCCGTTCCTTATTACCTTTACCCACGGTGGTAAACCACCAAAGCCCATCCTGGTCCTTATGAAAATCATTCATCGTCGGCACCCAGCGATCGCTGGCCGATAATTCTGATATACGAAGATACATAGAATAGAGTGTGGAGATCATAAACAAGGTGCGTTCATGTGCGCCGGGATTCTCTGCCGCCATGGATTCTGCCGTT
>CAMYNX010000334.1 GCA_947259875.1 uncultured Gammaproteobacteria bacterium
GGCGGTTCGGAAAGCCCAAAGTAGGCGGCGTACATAGTCACACCAGTCTGTTACCGAACCAGGGATTATATAATGGGCAATGACAAAACGGGGACCCTAACCTGCATATTGCACCAAGGATCCCGGATGATGGCGAAGGGACTGGTGCTGCGCGTCGTCGCAGGGTCGGGCGGCCAGGCGCTGTGCGGTAGCGTTGGAAAATGGGCGTCGGATGCAAACACTCCGACCCCGTGTTTTTTTCTTTAAGTGTAGTGGAAAACACTAACGTTCCGGTAACACTGATCTGATCCTTTCTATATATCCATCGCCGCGAGTCATCCACTTCACGAGTCTTCCCAGGGTCTGTTCATCGGGCGCCTCTATCTGTAGCGTTTCGCCGCCCACTGTCAGTGGCGCATCCAATACGACGGTCGCCAGCCGGCGAGACAAAAATACCTGTTCTCGATGACTTTTCAGGTTTTTCGCGATGCGGCTGGCACCGCGGATCGCAAGTTGTGGTATCTGCGCTAAATTATCATACACCGCCTCCAGATCAGGATATAGGCGCAGCAAACGAACGGCGGTTTTGGGTCCGACTCCGGGGAGACCAGGAATATTGTCGACCGGGTCACCCACCAGCGCCAAATAATCTCGGATTTGCTCACTGCGAACTCCGAAACGCTGCTCAACACCATCCACATCGAGGGTGCGATCTCGGGCGTAGTCCCACCATAGGTCCGCACCGCTCAGCACCTGAGTCAAATCCTTATCCGCGCTCACCACAATATTACGGAAACCCTGGCCACGCATTTGATGGGCGATGGTAGCTATCAGGTCATCGGCCTCGAATCGTTGGTGACAAAAACTTTGCATCCCCAATGCGCGCGTGAAGTCTTGGCAGGCCTTGAACTGCCTTTCTAGCTCCGGCGGTGGAAGATCCCGGTTCGCCTTGTACTCGGGATATATTTCATTGCGAAATGAACGAGTCAGACTCTCGTCAAACGCAACAGCCACATACCGTGGAGTAGTCCTTTCCAGGAACTCTGTCAAGAATCTCAGATAGCCGTACACAGCGTTCACCGGAGTACCATCATCGGCGTTCAGCGTATCCGGGAGCGAAAACCAGGCCCGAAACACGTAAATACTGGCATCAATGAGATACAGGTCTTTGACTTTTTCCGGCACGGCCTATTACCTCAAAGCGACGCGAGATCTCGCTCCCCCGGACTTTAATCCTTGTACTTTATGCTTCATAAAGCGACGTGGCGCGTAAGATTCCGCCGTACATGAATACCTGGTCTTTAGAATTTGGCGCTTGGCAGCGGCCACAGTCGTAGCGGTTCAAACTGCCATTGGTGATAGCCGGCGTGCAAGACAATACCTGACCGAATTCACGCGTCATGAATCGGTACCAGGCCGTAGGATCAATGCGAACGACTCAATTGCAGCCAGCTCATGCCTCACTGCTGCAATTCCAAGCGACGTGCCCAATACAGGGATTGATAAACCTATGGGCATCATAAACAATCACACTTTGCATCGCATTCCGGGAGCTTGGTCAACGGCGAATTCGCCGACTATAGTTAGGACAAATATTGAATCGCTCACCCAGTTCACCGCATGGGAGCACGTTTATGCGCAAGCTGAAAATGATCATCGGTTCTGTCGAACTAACCGCTGAACTATATGACACTCCAACCGCTGACGCCATCTATAACTCACTTCCCATCGAGTCTGAGGCGCACACATGGGGCGAAGAGGTATACTTCTCAACGCCGATCAGGGTAATCAAGGAGTCCGATGCCAAGGATGTCGTTGACGCGGGGGAATTGGCGTTCTGGGTTGAGGGCAATAGCATCGCGATTGGTTTTGGAAGAACTCCGATTTCCGTCGGCGATGAAATTCGGCTTGCCGCCAAGACCAACATCTGGGGCCACGCCGTCGAGCCGGTAGACACACTGCAAGCAGCTCGGGACGGTGATCCAATTAGGCTGGAGAGGCTCGACTAACCCTGAGTACCGGATTCTGGCGCGCTGCCGCCGCTGTTTGCATTCATGCGTGCTTGTGACTCGCTACGCCGTGCCATGCGCTTATCCTTGGCATCTTCCTTGACTGGAATACTCATCTCTCCGAACAAGACTTGCTTTAAGAAGCGAAACGCAAATTGTAGAAGTTGTTCCTCGTTTTCGAGCAAACTCTTTTTCGTCTGGTCATCTAGATCAAACACCTCATCAAATCCGTCTGTCTGAATGAACTCACAGAAACTGTCCATATCGTAGCTGCACATATCGAAAAGCTGCAGTGATCGCTCCGAAGGCGCCCCTACAGTAGGACCACTGGAACGTTTTTTGAGAATAACATCCCGCCAGGCTCGGTTGTGTTCATCGTATTCGTCACAACCCTGTTCTTCGCGGTATTGACGCACCGTCAGGGTCCGGGGTTCTTCATGACCGAGGCAGTGATTCTCCTTTACCACGAAGAAGATGTCTTCCACATTAGCACTATCCTTCTTGCGCACGCCCATGCTGCCCAAGGCGTAATAGCGACACGCCGCCGGCCGGTCTTGATATACGCTACAACCTTCTGCTGTGAGAAACACACATTCACTAGTACCGGGCTTGGTGTTCATCTTCAGCCCTGGCATATTGTGAAAGTCCATCGCAAATGGAGTGGTGTAACGGGCAACGAACTCAGAAGAACTCAAGCCTAGATGCCGTTTCAAACGCAGGATGTCATAAGGCGTGATCTGAATATCGATGTTTTTACAGCATGCATTAAAACACGCGATGTCCTTGTGGCAGTG
>CAMYNX010000335.1 GCA_947259875.1 uncultured Gammaproteobacteria bacterium
GGCTTTGTCAAGCGTGCATACCAACACGCCAGCCTGCCCAGCACCTGCTGCCTTCAGCACATCGACCTGGCTGGCATCACCGTAGAATACCGAGAAGCCGTCCTGCCTCCCCTCCAACACCCGGTCTGCATTACTTTCGATGGCTAGGTAGGGCACTTCACTGGCCTCTAGAATCCTTGCGACGCGACGTCCCACACGGCCGAATCCGGCTATGATGACATGCGGTTGGTCGGCATCAATATGATCAATACTGACATCGTGCCGATCTGCCGTTTTGGTCAGGTACCTGTTGAGATATTCGCTCAGATCCGTCATCAACGGCGTCGTGACCATAGTCAGCGCCACCAGCAGTGTCAGAATCTGGAAAACATCCTCGGGCAGCACACCGCTCATGGTCGCCAGCCCGAACAGCACAAAGCCGAATTCCCCGCTCTGCGACAACAGCAGCGATACTCGTATTGCGTCGGGTTTGCCGACCCCCATTATTCGGCACAGCCCCCAGTTGATCGCTGACTTGAGCAGCAACAGGCCAAGGACCAGGCCAACAATCAAGATGGTCTGACGGCCAAGCAGCCCAAAATCGATCGACATGCCAACGGCCATGAAAAACAAACCGAGCAGGATGCCTCGAAACGGCTGGATATCGGCTATCACTTGGTGCCTATAGTGGGACTCCGCCATCATCAGCCCGGCGAGAAATGCCCCCAGTGCCAGCGATAGGCCGACCTCTTCCATTAGCCACGCCGTGCCCAGCACCGCGAACACGGCTGCGGCAGTGAATACCTCCGTCGTCCTGCTGGTCGCCACAAGACGTAGAATAGGGGATAGGAAAAACCGTCCAACTAGGATGACGACGGCAATAACGAGCACGGCTTCCAGTATCGCGAACTCGATGCCTTCTAGGAGTGGGGTCTCAGCATCGAGAAGCGACACCAGTGTCAGCAGCGGCACAACGGCCAGGTCCTGCAACAGCAGCACGGAAAATGCGGTGCGGCCGTGATTTGTCCCCATTTCACCGCGATCGGTCAAGATCTGGAGGCCAAACGCCGTCGAGGAGAGCGCTAGACCGAAACCGACGATCACGGCGGCGCTGAGCGGTTGGTCGAACATCAGGGCCAGGCCAGCGATGACCAGCCCGGTCACCATCACCTGTGCGGTACCCAAACCGAACACAATGCGTCGCATGGCCCACAGGCGTGCGGGTTGTAGCTCTATACCGATAATGAACAACAGGAAGACAACGCCGAACTCGGCGATTTGCCGGATTTCCTCGATCTGATCGATAAAACCGAGTCCCCAGGGACCAACGATAGCGCCGGCAGCCAGGTAACCCAGCACCGAACCGAGGCGTAGCCGTTGGAAGACTGGAATGGCGATGACCGCCACCGCCAACAAGATCAGTATGTCTGCGAGGTAATCAGTTTCAGTCATTTGACACCAGTACCAGCACGCCGCTTTCGCTGTCAATCACAACGGACAGACACCAGTTCTCCAACCAAGTCCGTCCGACGCATGACTGTGGTACCTCATATTGACCAACGACCGCTTTATGGAACTCAATACTCCGATCGCGAGAAGCCCAAACGGCAAGAACTGGCCGCGGGATCTTGTTAGTCCAGGCCGCACTCTCTCATTTTCCATATGCGAGCTCATATAAGACAGCACTCTGTCATCGGCAGATGTGCTGAATGAAATACTTGATTTCAGCGTTGTGATTTATTCTTGACGTCGCCGGTGGGGGATGGATCCTTAATGCAAGAATAAATTCTAATAGACTAAGCGCCGCAGTTCTGGGATCTCCGTACATCGTCAACAATGGATGAACGTTATAGCGCTTGTTGTTGTAACGTTTTTCCTGCATTGTCACTATCGTTGAATGGAAAACATTCTGTAATCAACAAAATTGAATTCGAGACGTAACGTTCGTCAACGGCGACGTCTCATTTCTTAGTAATTTAACCGGTTACAAAGAGAAGCCGCGTTGATTCTGATCACCCATGCTGATAATGAACTACGCACCCGTATCCGAATCTGCGAACAATTCAGTCAGTCCGGTTGAGTTCAACGTTGACACTCGCTTCCATACGGAGGACGTCGACATCCTATTCTGTGGCGGGGACCGGCGAAAAAAGGGCGGCTACATCCCCCGGTACCCCATCGTGGCCCGCGCGTTTCAGGGTATCTATGCGCAGATGCTGGCGGACAACCCGTTTGCCGAGAGCATGTTAATCGAATTCGAGTTGCGCCTGGTGTGCTGGTCCACCGAATCTTTCGGTTCGTCTCCGGATCGTAAGGTTCTGAATCAGTTGTCGTTCTCCAAGGGCTGGCCGGGCTGCGTGAAGTCGGCGGTCGTTCACGTTATCTCGCTAGCACACTACGCCATCGTGTACGCGCGTGCCTGGCCGCCGACAGCATCAACGCCCGCGTGCGACTCGCACCCTTCCGGGGTCGCAGAACCCAGTCATGCCGATGAGGCAATTACACGTCGGCTTAAAGCCGCACTCACTTTGGTGGATGTCCGCGTACTGGACCATTTCGTCGTGTCTGCCGGCGAGTGCGTTTCTTTCTCGGAACGTGGCTTGCTCTGAACCTGTGCGTCTTTAACATTGACGAAATCAAGACGGTCCCCGGTGTTCCCGTCTCTCACCCTTTTGTTGAACGCTTAATAGGAACGGTTCGCCGTGAATTCCTTGATGGCAAAACACCGGCCGAACTCAGCGGTGAATCCAGTAGAGAGCGAGCCACACTCGATGAGTTTCGTTGGGAAACGCATTGTCGCGGACTCGTCCAGCTGCCAATGGCCGCGTGATTAGGAATCCGAGACCCACACGTTAAGCGCTCTTTTACCACTGCGTGTGAGAGAGCAGGGATTGATGATTTCCGCATTCATGATCTGCGCCATACCTGCGCCGCATGGTTAGTGAGTGCCAATGTACCGCTTGCGGAAGTGAAGGCGTTGTTGGGTCACAGTACGGTCAAGATGACCGAGCGTTATGCGCATTTAGCCCCCGAAAATGTGCGCGCCGCGGTGGCGAAGCTCGACGGACGTCACGATTTTGTCACGGTCGACGAAAAAACAACTAGAAGTAACCTAATATTGGTTCGCTAAGTGGTTGAAGGAATTGAGTTAATAATGGTGGAGCGGAGGAGGCTCGAACTCCCGACCTTCGCATTGCGAACGCGACGCTCTCCCAGCTGAGCTACCGCCCCATGTGGTGCATTACAGATCCTGCGGGCAAGGACTCATATTGTAGACCAGTCGAATTAAATGCTGAAGCATAGGTCAGGCGTCAAATAGATTTCGCAACGCGGATTGGAGATGAGTCAGGCGCGTGAGAGGACTACTCATTTCGAGGAGATACTGTTTAACGACTATGTCCAACGGCAGGATCTCCGCCAGCCGGTAGCTCACCCAGCTTGCGTCGTCAAAGTGCCGCTGTACGGTGGCGTAGAGTGGTCCCGCGTCCTCTATGATCTCGGACAGTAAGTGACCAAGTTTGGCATACTTGGACGGGAGATCAATCAGCGGCTCGCCGGGGATCAGCGCAATCTCTGCGGTCAACAGTTGATTGGATTGCAACTCGGTTTTCTTGATTGTGAAACGATCACCACCTTCGGCGACAATTCCAAGTAATCCATCCGGCAGTGTGTGCCAATCCACGATAGTGGCAAGGGTGCCGATTTCGTAGGGCTCAGCAGGGATTTCAGTCTCTTGCCCGGTGCGAAGCAAACATACGCCGAATGGTGTTTGTTTCTTAACGCAATGGCTGACCATTTCGAGATAACGGGGCTCGAAGATGCGCAAGGGTATGGGGCCGCCAGGAAATAATACGGTATTGAGGGGAAACAACGGTATAGTGAGGGTGTCCATCAACAATCGGTTTGTGCGTAGCGGGTGTGTCAGCGTACGCTCAAAGGCATGGCCATTGCAAGGCGCGATATGCCATTGAGTAAAATTATTTCCGGAGGGCAAACGGGCGTAGATCGCGCAGCTTTGGACGCTGCGCTGGTGTTGTCGATTAAATGCGGAGGGTGGTGCCCGGCTGGACGACGCGCGGAAGATGGTAGCATTGATGTGCGCTACCCGTTACAAGAGACTCCCAGTGATGAATATGCCCAGCGCACTGAATGGAATGTTCGTGACTCGGAAGGCACGTTAATTATTACCGACGGACCGCTAACTGGGGGCACACTGTTTACCAAGATCTGCGCTGAGAGACTGAACAAACCCTGTTGGATCAGCGAGACAAAGGAATCCCTTGACGCTGAAGGATTCTGGCGGTGGCTAAAAACCAACCGGATTGAGACACTGAACGTAGCGGGCCCGCGCGAGAGTCATCGGCCGGGCATCTATGAACAAGCGAAAGCATTGTTGCAACGTTTATTGAGTGACCCTGAACAAAGAGGTGAGTGATGCCGTTCTCGACTATCGTGTCCGCTGAGACCTTGAAACAGCATATTGATGATCCGGGCTGGGTCGTATTCGACTGTCGATTTTCCCTGGATGATACAGAACGAGGTCGACGCGATTATCAACAGTCCCATATTCCGGGGGCGTATTATGCTCATTTGGATGAGGATTTGTCGGCACCGCGGCGGGCGGACAGCGGCCGCCATCCACTCCCTGATGTCGGTCTTTTCTGCGATTGGTTAGCGCGGCATGGGACCGGCGGCAACGAACAAGTAGTGGTCTATGATGATGCCGGCGGCTCGTTCGCGGCACGATTATGGTGGATGCTGCAATGGCTGGGTCACGAAGCAGCGGCGGTGCTCGATGGTGGTTGGCAGGTGTGGACCGATGCCGGCTTTGCGGTGAACCGGGACGTCAGGCCGAGCACGCACAAGGTATTTACGCCGCAGCCAGACCGGTCGCGGTGGTTGGATGTAAATCAATTGGTCGATGCGATGAACACCGATGCGGTCCTGGTGATCGATGCGCGTGGTGCGAACCGTTATTCCGGCGAAGTGGAGCCGGTGGATCCGGTAGCCGGTCACATACCGGGGGCAGTGAATCTGTACCATATGATGAACCTGGGAGAAGACCAGCGATTTCAATCCGCCGCAACCCTGCGTACCCGATTTACGACACTTTTGCAGGGGCATAACGAGAGCGCGGTGGTGCACAGCTGTGGTTCTGGGGTCTCCGCCTGTCACAATCTATTGGCGATGGAGATTGCCGGGTTGTCCGGTTCGAAGCTGTATCCTGGATCTTGGAGCGAATGGATCACCGATCCCCAGCGTCCGGTCGCGACCGGCCGGGAATGAAACGGAGAAAAACGGAAAAATGGGGTCTGACCCCGTTTCCCCGTTAAATTGGTGGAGGCGGCGGGAATCGAACCCGCGTCCGCAAGCCCTCCGCGCATCGGATCTACATGCTTAGTCCGCCCTTGTGTTTGACTGACCGTACACC
>CAMYNX010000336.1 GCA_947259875.1 uncultured Gammaproteobacteria bacterium
TGTGAAGATTTGTCCCCAGCAGGCGATTGAGTGTCGTCATTACGCAGATGTGGTTCCGCTGGGTGCCTCTGTGCAGCCGCTGCGTGGTACCGAGTCAATCATGTGGACGATTAAGTTCCGCAACGGCACGATGAAACGTTTCAAGTTCCCGATTCGAACCACCGCGGAAGGTTCGGTTGACCCGTACAACGCGAAACCCGAGGCGAACCTTGACGAGCTTACTGATCACGCGACATTGTTTACCAAAGGTACGCATTCCTGCGATATGAGTCAGTTCGGCGCAACGTAATCGCGCCCTGATTACACAGCCCTCCTACGTAAGACGCTCCGGGTTAGCGGCGTGAGAGTGTGCTTTACCAACTAATATTGAGGAAGAAGTGATGGCAGAAGAATACGGTTTCGGTAATCCAGAAATCATCGAAGAGGAGGTTGATATTCTCATCATCGGTGGCGGTATGGCGTCTTGTGGTGCGGCATTTGAAATCGGTCGCTGGCTAGAGAAGGTGCCGGACTTGAAAGTGAAACTAGTCGACAAGGCGGCACTGGATCGATCGGGTGCGGTAGCCCAAGGCCTGTCGGCAATTAATACTTACCTGGGCGAGAATGATCCCGCTGACTATGTTCGCTACGTGCGCGGCGACCTTATGGGTATCACTCGCGAGGACCTCGTGTTTGACGTTGGCCGTCATGTCGATGACTCGGTTCATCATTTCGAGGAATGGGGTCTACCTATCTGGAAACAAAAGGGCGACGAGAGCAAAAAACTGACCGAGGGCGGCAAACCGGTGCGTTCCGGCCGTTGGCAGATCATGATCAACGGCGAGTCCTACAAGTGGATCGTTGCTGAAGCGGCCAAAAAAGCCCTGGGGATCGACCGTATTGACGAGCGCGTTTTTATAGTGCGTCTCGTTACCGACAAGAACGATCCCACGCGGGTCGCTGGTGCTGCTGGTTTCAGCGTTCGCGAGAATAAGCTTTTCATCTACAAGTTCAAGTCTTGTCTGCTCGCCGCCGGCGGTGCCGTGAACGTCTTCCGTCCACGTTCCATAGGTGAGGGCACGGGCCGTGCCTGGTACCCGGTTTGGAACGCGGGTTCCACTTACGCGATGGCTGCCGAGTGTGGAGCAGAACTCACCCTGATGGAGAACCGTTTCGTCCCGGCGCGATTCAAGGACGGTTATGGTCCGGTCGGGGCATGGTTCCTGCTGTTCAAAGCGCAGGCGATGAATGCCTTCGGTGAAGATTATCAGACGAAGAACTACGGCATCCTCAAGGACAACAAGTACGACTCCTACGCCGACGGTATGAAGATGGGCACCTGCTTGCGTAATCACTTGATGATGAAGGAAATGCGCGAGGGACGCGGCCCGATCTTGATGGACACGCCGAGTGCTATGGCAAAACTCGCAGAGACGATGACCCCCAAGGAGGTCAAACACCTGGAGGCCGAGGCGTGGGAGGACTTTCTGGACATGACCATCGCTCAATGCGGTGTGTGGGCCGGCGAGAACATCGAGCCGGATAAGGAGATGTCTGAATTGATGCCAACCGAGCCGTATCTGCTGGGTTCGCACGCAGGTTGTGCAGGCATCTGGTGCTCCGGTCCCGATGATATCCCGGGAACCCCGGATTACTACCATTGGGGCTACAACCGCATGACCACCGTGAAAGGGCTATTCACCGCCGGAGACGGCGTCGGTGCCTCGGGTCATAAGTTTTCATCTGGCTCGCACGCCGAGGGCCGTATCGCGGCCAAGGCGATGGTGAAATACGCCTTGGACAACAAGGATTGGAAACCGGAGATGTCGCGCACCGTCGACGAGCTGGTGGAAGAGATCTACCGACCGGTTAAGACCTTCCTCGAGCACAAAGACTACACCACCGCGATCGACGTGAATCCCCACTACATTACCCCAAAGATGCTGCAGTTCCGCCTGCAGAAAATCATGGACGAATACGTCGCCGGCATTGCGACCTGGTATCAGACCAACGCCAAGATGCTGGAAATTGCGGAGAAGAAACTGGTGATGATCAGGGAGGACGCCCAGAAGATGCGTGCCAAGGACCTGCACGAGCTGCTGCGGGCGTGGGAGAACTATCACCGGATCCTTGCGGCGGAAGCACATATGCGGCACATCCAGTTCCGTGAGGAAACCCGGTACCCGGGGTATTACTACCGCACGGATTTCTTGGACTTGGATGACGACAACTGGAAATGCTTCGTGAATTCCACCTATAACCGCGACACCGGCGAATGGAACTTGAAGAAGGTGGCGTACAAGCAACTAATCAAGCACGGTGAAGGTGAGCCGGAGGGCCTGGCACGCGACGGCAGTCCGGTTTAGACGCGACATTCACGCTGACTAAAGGGGCCGGGCATCCTGGTATGCCCGGCTTTTTTATGGCTAACTGCGCTGCACAGATCGGATATTCGAGGCCATAGACTGCCGAAGCTAAGCGCACCTAAGTCGATCCGTTTTAAGATGCGAGCTGGTAGACAATTGGGCCGGACACTGTGACACATGCCCGCTATTCTTTGAGAGGATTTTCCATGGCTACCGACGATTTGAAAAAGATTAAAGACGAGATACCGTTTTCTAGTCCCGTGCAGCCCGTGGAGCTGGCGCTAGACGATGAAATCCAATTTCACTGCCACAAGGACATCGCGTGTTTTAATGCATGCTGTAAAAACATCGATATTCAGATCACGCCTTATGACATCCTGCGTTTGAAACGGCATCTAGGC
>CAMYNX010000337.1 GCA_947259875.1 uncultured Gammaproteobacteria bacterium
TTCAACACAACACGAAGTAGAGAAGACTTAAAAAACACGGCTTCCTGACTTCGCCTCGAACAGACTTCGACATGCGCTTGGCGTCGGTTTCGGACCCGGCACAAGCCAAGATCCCATTGCACTGCGCGTCAACGCCGTGCAATCCGACACCCAGTGTCTGACTAAAGTCTGAATCGGCCGCGAGATGCGGCCCAAGGTGCTAGTGGGCACCAGGCCCACTAGCGAGATGGGAAAACGCCGAGGGGCGCCAGGCCCAACGACACAATGGAGGACATCCCGCTAGGCGTTACGCCCGTTTCCCCTCGCAGCGAGTACGGGGAATCTTGATGGCCCATTTACTCCGTTACCCGGAGTGCCGACGGCCATCGGACGGCTACAAATTCTTGCGTAATATTTCCGGCGACATGATTGCGTCTTCAGTCACCGTCACCCATTCTACATGTCCTTCGCGATGCCACCATCGCTATTCGGTTCATCCCATTTTTACAGGGTTGCGGTTATCCATGGCCATCATTCGCCCGTCATGCGCATTCCTTCTGGTCGACTCCCCAAAATCCTCGTCGAACTTGCATTTTTGAAGGACTCTGGCGCGCGTCACTCCTGGCGCTCGCGCCCGCAGTGACGCGCTGTTGGGATATCTGCGGGGCATTCATCGCTTACCGCTCCCTGGAAAGCGGGAGCTCACAGGTGCGAGGCGTCTTGTTCTCCGTCGCTTGCTGTGGACGGGGATGCGTCGGAGCGGGGTCAGATTCGCCGTATATGGCCTCGTCCAGGCCTTCGCTTGGTGCGTCCTGCGGCTGGCCCATAAGACGCACCCGGTAGAACCGGCAACGTGTTTGTTTGTTCAGCACCTCCGGCACGACGCACTTCCGAAGCGCCTGTACCGCCGCCTGGGCCCGTGGGCTGCGATCCCGGACCTCCTGCCGCGTGACCGGCTGCAACCGCTTGGCGTAGCCGATCATCAAGTCATTCACGCTGCGCTGTCGTCGTAACAACTCCCGGATCGCCTGCTCCGCAGGTTTCGAATCCATGAGCGCAACGCTGTTGACGGTGACCACCGACGTATGCACAAACGGTCTTTGGCGTGTAAAGGGACGGACGGTGATGCCATATTGGTCTTGGGCGTGCGCGGCGAGCGCTTGGCACCGTTCGATCCGAGTGTCTGCCAGACCAAAGACGTCATCAAGGCGCGTTTCAAATTCGATCAACATGGTCTCGGCGAACGGGTTGTCCACATGCATCTGCGCATAGATGCCCTGCAACGCACGGGCCACGACTGGATACCTGGGGATATATGCGCCCTTTTTCCCTCGGTCCCGACCGCAGAATAAGATGTCGACGTCTTCCGTATGGAAGCGGATGTCGACGTTGATCTCGATCCGGCTGGGGGACATATTCGCAGAATCAGACATCGGCGTGCGATTCGCTAGCGGCATAGGCGATGATAATCAACACCGCTTCTTTGCCTGCCGGCCAGACCACGCCAAGTCTGCGTGATGTTTGCGCAGGGCATCATTGCAAATCACGTCGTGACCCGCAAACAACCCGAGCAGGTTCCTACGCGTGAACGCGCCCGCTTGCCGTATTCGTTTACCGTTATAGATGCGCCCACGGCCTCACGGATCCTATGTCGTTGTCCAAGCCTCCGGACATTTTGTCGCCTCTGGCAACCCTAAGCACGTATGCAGCACTATTCGCGTTAGTCTCCCGTTCAATCATTCAGGGTCGAGATGACGAATTACACAACCGTGCCATCTCAAGCGGATTCTCGTTGATGGCAGGACGTGATCCCGGCCATCCTCACTGACTATGCTCGAACGGTATCAGAACAACAAGCGCTATGCTGTTCATCCATTTTTGACAGGGTTTGGACACACGGGCATTGCGGTGCCAGCGCTATCTCTGTCTATTTTTGGGTTTAGGATTCGTCGCACGCGAGCGACTTTCAGCATGGATCTATATCGACATAGATGAGCATCTCCAGCGGTTGATGTGCCGGCGTCACAGCGCCGTATTGTATGGGTGCGGAGAAAGAAGAATAAGAAGGTAGTCTGCGCTGAAGGGTCCTCACAGCCAGCTCTGGGTATTCGTAATATCAAAATTTTGACCTTCGAAGGGCCGGTGTATACTCTGAACGGTCATTCATTGAAGTAAATAAAGTGGTGCCGTGTGTTGCACCGCAACATGTCGCTATCGGCCATTTATAGCGGACATAGCCGGATAAGAAATGCCGAGCTTGTTGGTCCGGAATCCGTTTTTCGAGCCCGTATGGCAGAGGCCGGGGCGAATCCAACTGAGCATCGAGGGCGAGAAGCTAAACCACCAGGTAGCGAAAGGAACGATGACGGAAGTCGCTTCGAATGAAGTGGTTTAGAACTGGGCCATCGCTCGCTTACGCGTTCAAGAAGATTTCTCATCGACGCAGCCACCCGGCCACTGGTACGGCCGTCAGTCCTACGAACGGCGCGCAGGGCCGACGAAGTCGGCCCTGCTTCCGGCCGCGTTACTAGGGTTTGTTTGCCTTGCCCGTCGTGCTAACCCGACGGCCTTCCCGGTTCTGGATCGGACGGTTGTTGTCGAAACCGTCGTTAATGGCCCAGAGCTCGTTCCGGATCGCGTCGATCTGTGCCTGCGATAGCTCGACAGGGTTCCTCAACAACCGCCACTCGACGTTGGCGGAGCAAGGTGGCGTCGTGGTCGAGCCAGTGTACGCGTATGCAGACAGGTTCCCAGGCAAAAGTGCCCGGAGATCGACAACCGCCAAATCGGCTCCAGGCAGAGCGGCAGTGACCGGTTCGAAGGCGCCGTTTTCAGCACCGACCAGGATAGAAACGCCGATAACCAGCGCAGCACCCTCCGCAGTCTTGTTGACGAAGTGCATCTCAAGGTCCGAGCGCTCGCCGTTGATCACGTGCTCGGCGGTTGTATGGAAGTGAAACTGGCTAAAGAAATACTCCTCGCCATTCCACCGTACTGAGGAGGCACTGGCATCAGCACCCCACTCGATGTTCGTCAACGTCATATCCGGCTCGACGAGCTCAGTGCCGTAGGTCAGCGTGAGCCTGGCTGAGCGTGCGCCACGCGTAGAGCTGGCGTCGAATGCGATGGGTGACTGGTTATCCCCCCCACAACTGTTGCCGTCGATCGCGAGATTTTCCCAATTTGCCGGACAGTTTTCGCAGGCATATGCGTACGGTTCATCCTGCGCGAACGCAGAACCCGAAAGTGCGAGAAATAAAGCGCCGATCGCGCAACTCATGGCTGCCAATATCAAAGACGGTATTAGTTTTTCAGTGGTTAACATTTAAGGACCTCTTGGTTGGTTTTAAGATTTTGGAGGCATCTATTTGGGATGACCCGAGCGATCTCCGCGCTCTTCCAAGCCCGCAAAGCAGACTCCATCGGATAGCAGGTTATTGTCCGCAACTAGATACCACTGTCTATCCACATTGCGTCAGCACCAAGCAGGCGTATTCGTGAAGCCTAAAGATGTCTGCTTTCTCTAATGCGGTCGTTCGACGATATCTAGACATAATGTTTTGACCTGCCCATCTCAACATGCGTGGATTATGTTGAGATAGGGATCTCAGACACAGAGCCATAATTGAGAGGGCAGATCATG
>CAMYNX010000338.1 GCA_947259875.1 uncultured Gammaproteobacteria bacterium
CTTAATTCGTCCCTCACTGTTTAGGCGACAGGTAGCGAATCGCAACGAGGCTCGAAAGTATCTGACCGATCCTTTATCTTATATAGTCGGATGTATGGCTATAGTTGGATAACTGTCCGCAATCATTCTCTTTTCATAACTCCGCTTTACTTGGCGTCACGGGAGGTATTCATCTGCGTCCCCGGAACCCAACCATCCTCGATGGCACGGTTGAGAGTCCGTTTGACCTCCCCACCGCGTGATAATTCCATAATCGACCGTTCCCGGAGGTCGGCTACCCACAGCGTGCCTTCCGCTGAAATTTTCATAATCGTTTGCGCGGACACGGTCACGTGACCGGCAAACCGTTGCGGTGGCTTACAAACCAATCCTGGCGCGCATTTAATTGACCACAGATGCCGACCAAGTGCATTCGTGCTGTAAATCACGCCTGCGTCTTCATCTACCGCCATGGTCGTCGGCCGGCCCAGGCCGTTGGTCAATGTACGCATACTTACCGGCTCAACCGAAGGATTGACTTGAAGCAGCACACCCTTGTCACCGTCCAACGCCAACAAGCTGTTGGTCTTGTAATGGAACACGAGGGTGCTCAACGTGCCCGCCTCGGGTATCCGCGTAAGCAGTTTGGGTTCCGTTGGATCGCTCGGCACTGAGGAACACACGATTTCCCGAGACGTCGACGGCGGAGGACACAAAGCGCCGCGATCCCGTCAGTTCGATCTCGCGGTCCACAGTGAGCGTATCGGCTGTCAACGGACCGCTCGCGACGCGGGTGATAAACTCGTCATCCGAGCCCTCTTTTAGGGCATTGGTTACTGTCCAGATGCGATCCTCCCGGACGTGCAGTCCGATCTGATCCGCGGGACGCATCGTCCGCGGTATACAGGAGATGAACAATGGCTGCTCGGTGCCGGGCTCCACCTTGTACACACGGCGAGAGCGATCGGAGAATAGGATACCCCCCGAAGAAACCGCCGCCAAACCGGTCGCTTCGATACCCGACTCCTTCACCAGCTCCGCGGTAACGTCTGGCTCCAGGACTCCGGTCACGGACAGGATCGCAAGTAAAAGACGAATACTGTTGAAGCGAAAAATTGCGGAGTGATCCGGGATCAGGCTACGCGGCACGCGCATCACCCAATAAGGCGTGTCGTTGAAGGCGTATGGCCGTCTGCGGATGGTGAAACGATGTTTCTCGCCGTCAAATGTGTAGACATCCTGACGGGTAACGGTGTCGAATCGCCGCTGGATCGTCGCGGTGTCCATCATGTTTGGCGGCGGCACCCCTTCCGGCAAAGGCTCGGCGGTCAAGACGTGGCTCAGTAGCGGGCGCAGGTGTCCGCCGGTATGCGTGTAGACCTCCCGCTGGCTCTTGACCGGGCTGCAGTCGGTCTCGGCATACTTTCGATAGCGCTTGAACACACTGGTGACATAAAGACCGGCGGGAAAGGCGATACCCGTCGCCCAGTCGCCTGCCGAGGTCACCGAGACAATCAATGGCACCTCGTAACGATTGCCATCGGCATCGGTGCGGTAGAGCTTGACCCGGTTGCGCGCCAATACCCCGATGAACTGCTTGGTTTGCACCGCCTTGGCGGCCGGATTCACCAGAACGATCAAATCGACCGGAATCGATGTTTCACCCGCCTCCTGAGCCAAAACCGCCGCCACCAGCGCTTGCGTCACGGCACGTTCGAGAATCTGCCCACCAAAGGAATGACCGACTAGAATTACTTTGGAATTCGGGTTGCGCTTCGCGGTGGTCATAATTCGTAAAAGCGTTTCGGTCGCGACGCTGCCGGCGATGCGGTGGGTTGCGAACGCGCGGCCATAGAACGAAAGCGCATTGAGGGATTGGATCAGCGCTTTGCCTCGCCAACCGATATATACGCCGATCATCGGTTTATCAAGTGTTTCGTCTTCTTTGGCGTTCCGCGCAATGCCATCCAGAACTTTGCTGAATGCCTCAACATTACTGTCCCCCTGCGCCGCGTTGTGGTACCAACCGTGGATGAAGAGGAACACAACACTGCCGTTCGGATTCTCATTGGCCTTCTCGATCTGGCCGAGCGCCCGGGAAAGTTGTCTCTCCGACCACAGGTCGCCCTGATCATCAAATTCAACATAGGCCATGGTATGGTGTGGCCGCGGCTCGATGCTATCGGTTCTATACATCTTGTTGGGAACGCACGCGGAGAGAGAAAAAAAGACCAATAGAAGGGACAGCCAGGCGGAAGTTCGGTGACCCGTAGCCTGTTCGGTAGAAAAGAATCGATTTTTGATCATTGGACTGTCCGTGCCTAAAGAACGCATGGTCGGAAACTCTAGTATAAATTAATTGAACTGTCCCCCGAACTATTGGTCGCCGCGTTACCGTGAAAATTCGTATTTCACCCCGAACGCGATGGCATCGATTCTGAGATCGTTCACACTGGTATCGATGCGGTTATACTCCAAAAAGAGGTTCCAGTTGCCGAGATCCCATTCCGCGCCGACACCACCGCCCAGTTCCGTTTTATCGTCATCCTCGCTGATTTGCCCGACGCCCGGAATGAACTGGTCTGACTTTGCATTGACGAAGAAGGCACCCAGTTTCGCATACAGGTCGAATTGCTCCGCCACGCTCCAGTTAGCCACGCCCGCCAACCAGAAGGCGTCGGCGTCGACTCTGATACCGCTGCCGCCCTCGTAATCGCCCAGATCGAGCCAACCACCCTCGAGGCCGAGAATATCGTTGAACATGTAGCCGCCCTTGATGAAGAACGCGTTATCGCTGTCGTCGAAGTCCAGATCGTCCACATCCTGGAAGTTGGCGTCCAGACGGGTGACACCGGCGCCGAGGTACCAGCCTGTGTCGTCGTCGGCGTGCACGGCGAGTGTCCCAAACGCCAGCAACACAGCCGCTCCGCCCACGATCATCTTTTTGGTTTTGAAAATTGTCATCTTTTGAGGTCTCCTTTAAGTTTAAGGAAGGTTAAGTAAACTGTCCCCCGAATGCCGTTATTATATTTTTACTTCTATTCCACCTTCAGTTGGGTTTCATCGATAGCGGTAGCGCAGCGTTTGCTAAGGTTCGCCTTGTTGTCGAGCAGACAACGCGCCAGACGCCCCTCACCGATCGCCACCTTGGCACAGTGCTTCTCCAAGTCATCATCACACTCGTTAGCGAGATAGGTCAGGG
>CAMYNX010000339.1 GCA_947259875.1 uncultured Gammaproteobacteria bacterium
CCGACCTGGATCTTCACCTTGACCTCGTCACGCTCGTAGGCGCGCATGATCAGGGTGAAGGGGTCGCCCCGCCGGCGGTCGCAGTTGATCAGGCCCCCATTCGCAGCCGCACCCTGGCAATAAGACGCCGTTGGGTAAGGCGTGTCGCCAAGGCGGGTGTTGAGCTGAACGACGGCACGATTCGTGTTGCTATGGAAGGCGAAGGCGAGATCGCCCGCAGGTCCGGCTGCCTGCGTGCCGCTACTGCCGTCAGGCCCGACGCCGTTCGGGTCGAATACGCTCGTCGCCCACGCCGGTACCGAAGAACGGATGCGGCAGGGCCGTAAGCTCGGTCAAACCGGGCAAGACATCACTGCCCGGATCGCCGGTGTCGATGGTCGGCACCGCTGCCAGGTCGGTCAGGTTGAGCTGATGATTCGCCACCGCCTCTGCCAGGATTGGGTTGACTTCAATGCCGAGCTGGGTAAGGAGGGCGGTCAAGAGGTTAGAGGTATCCGCCAAGGCGTTAAAGTTGTTGATGGCGTGGATGCGCTCCCCGACGATGCCAGGCGAGAGCGTGCCGTCCTCGTAGTTCCAGCCGTTGGCTTCGCCGTCGTCTGTGGTCAGGTCCCACTTCGGCAGGTGAATGTGCGGACCGATGATGTCGGTCGGCGTGCGCACCTGAAAGTCGTCCAGCTCGAACTCCGCTGGCACCAGGTCGGCGTGCAGGATCTTGCCGCAATCGACGGTGTTGAAGCGCATCACCAGCGGCTTCGGCGGACGCAGTTTGTAATGGTGGGCGAGACGTCCTCCCACAGGGCGACGATGCGCTCCTGCGGATTGAGCGGGTCCTCCTCGCGTCGTGCCGCAGCGCATAGGCAATCCAATTGGGTTCTGGGCACCGAGACGGTTGAAAACCGTGGGGTTTTCAATTACCACCACGTTTGCCGTTATGGTACTGCTACACTGCACCGCCTGAGCTTGGCCCGCGAACAGCAGCCCAAGCGCCAGCAGCGGCACTAGCCAAACGTGTAACGATATAATACGTGTCCTGCGGGTCGAGCTTGTCGAGTGATTTTTCCACGGCCTGACCTCCCAATCCCTGTTCGCTGAAGTGGATTTAACGGTGTCGATTAAATGCCTTGTTCTGCAGAGCGCAAGCCCCCCCTACGCTTATGCGTGCTTACCGCTATTCCGATCCAAGATCTAGGAAGGACAAACCGCGAGTTCCTACTTCGTAGATACGGTTTGTCACTCGAGGGTGATACCGCAATGGTAGCCTTACGATTCAATCAACAACAGACGGAGTTAAACCTAGCCCGCATTTCTCACCAGCCATCTGCTGCGGCCGCCTAAGACGTTGAACCTTCAACGCGTACTCCCTCCACGTTCCTCAACATTGTCAAGTACGCCTGCGTCGCCTTCCGGTCCGTGCGCGCCGAATCTTCAACATCTTAGACGCCCTCGCGACGATGTCCGGTGAGAAATGCGGGCTAGCCCGCTCTCCTCCGAGGCGGTGTATCTGCAACGGCATTCAGCGAGAAGCCTGAGTTTTAGAACGACGTTCAATTTCTGGCGCATCCCACGGCCCGGTTACCAAGTAGTGTACCCGAGTGATATCCTCGATCTTAGGTTTGAACAGTTGCTGGGCGAAAAATATCGCCACGCCGGCCGGCAAGCTGCCCGCTAGAACCCCAGCCAATGGCAAACCCGAGGTCACATGCGGGACTACGGTAACTTTCTGATCATAATCTCGCGCCGCCAATCCCACCCTGCCTCGTACTTCAATCCGCGCTGCAGGCCCCTCCATGACCAGATCGTTGGTATGTGCATTGCCTGCGTCGATAGAAAAATTCCCCTCGATACGGTCGAATCCAAAGCCTTTTTTGAAAAAGTCGCTAAAATCCAAAGACAAGCGACGTGGCAAGGCCTGCAGACTGAGAAGCCCAAAAATTCTCCCGGCGCCCGGTTCAACATCCAATAACTGCCCTTTTTCAATCTTCAGGTGAAGGTTACCTGCCAAGCGATCTATGGCAAAACTGCCCGGCGAACCATCCCAACGCGCCGTCAGCGTACCCTCACTGCGTCCATCCTTGACTGTGCCGGCATAACCAAATGCCGCCAAGGTCTGCCCTATATCGCGGCTTACGAGTCTGATCGAAAACACAGACAGCTGCCGACCAGCGCTGACAGTCCACTCGCCGCTCGCGCTGATAGCCGTCACCGGCGAGGTGAGATTTAGACGGTCCAGATGTAAGCCAGCGGAACGTTTCGAAGCCATTAGCTCGAGTTGTCCTAAGTCAACATCAGCATAACTAAACTTCTGGCTTCTAATCTCCAACGGTGGCAAGACGCGCGGATCCTCCTTTTTGCCTCCATTCGCCGTCGCCACTTCTTCGACAAGATGCAAGTGACGAAGATCCAGGGTCAACGGCAGGTTTTCCAGCTGCGGTATCTGCGCTTTTCCAGCGACCTGCGGTCCGTCAATATCGGCCTGCCACACCTCCGGTGTCTTATGCGCTCTTAGGGTGACATCGGAGAACCGCCAACCGAAGAGTTCCCCGACACCTAGGTGCAGATCAACGGCGTTCACGCCTTGGTCAGCAGTATCACTGTCTGCCTGGTCCTGCCACAACACAGGCCACCATTCGCTGTGGGAAAAGAAGGGCAGCTCAC
>CAMYNX010000340.1 GCA_947259875.1 uncultured Gammaproteobacteria bacterium
TAACCGCTCGCGATTAAATACTCGGCACAATCCAGAAAGTCGGAAAAACTGTGTTCCTTATTGCCCAGCCGACCTTGCTCATACCAATCATGTCCCAGCTCTCCACCACCGCGAACGTGGGCCAAGGCTATGACTACCCCACGATCCAGGAGGCTCAGAAAGTCGCTATTGAATTCGACATCAAGGCTCTCCTCGTATGCACCGTAGCCGATGAGTAATAGCGGGTGACTCCCGTCGAGGCGCAGTTCTTTTCGATGCAGTATTGAGATGGGAACCCTGATCCCGCGGTCACTGCTCGAATACAGACGACTGAGCTGATGGATTGACTCGTCGTAGCCAGGGACCTTGTGTTGTTTTCGCAAACGGCGTTGACGGCTTGATACGTCATAGTCAATGACGCATTCCGGTGTGACAAGGGAACTATAATTTATACGTAGGAACGCACAATGGTAATTATCCAGATCTTCGACATCTACGCAAAATAGGGCATCCGGGAATGCGATGATGTGGTCTTTCCCGGTTTTCATATCGATGACCCGCAGACGCTCGAGGCCCTTTTGTCGTTCCCCGACTACCAGATGATCAGCAAACACCTCTAAGAATTCGACAGTCGCATCCGCCCGCTCCGGCAACCACTCGCGCCAGAGTTTGGGTTTACCGACAAACGCTTCCATTATTTTAAAGTTGGGCGCGTCAAGGTTCGTCAATACATAGAATCGATCACCATGATGATCTAGGTAATACTCCACATCCGTTTGCCGTGCCCTAATTAATGTTGGCGCCATATCAGATTCTCTGGCTTCCACGTACCGTACCTCGGATGTGGTATTACTTTGGGTTTCTATGAATACGTAATCCTTTGAACGGGACTTCCAGAGATTTAAGAAAAACGCTTGGTCTCGTTCTTCAAATAATGAGATATCGCTGGAGACCGGAGTGCCGATCCTATGCGCATAAACGGCATAAGGGCGGCTGTTGGCGTCGGTTTTTGTGTACAGCAGCGTGTTGGCGTCCTCCAACCACGCAAGATCCTGGCCAACATCTTGGATCTCATCATCCAACAGTCCTATATCATTAATTTCCTTGAATCGTAACCGGTAGCGCTCATCGCCCTGCGTGTCGACGACGAAAGCCACCAGTTTGTGGCGAGGACAAACACTCAAGGTGGCAAGGTCAAAATAGTCCCTGCCGTCCGCCAATTTATTCTCATCGAGATACACTTGCTCCGGCGCACTCAAGTCCGTGCGTCGACAATGCAGCGGGTATTCTTTTCCGGCCTCAACCCGAGCGTAATACCAATACTCGTTGATATGTTCGGGAACGGTATTGTCGTCTTCCACCATCCGGCGGGTTAACTCGGCGAACAATGTATTCTGCAACCCACGCCACGTCGTGGTGATAGCGGCGGTATAAGCGTTTTCCGCGGCGATATACTTGTCTACCCGGGGATCCGTGCGATCACGAAGATATGCGTAACGATCGATATACGTCTCACCGTGTATCTCAAATGAGCGCGGTTCTGTTACTGCGACAGGGGGCATTACTTTTAGGGGCTTGCGCGTCATCAATCACCGCCAAGACGCGCGTAGAGTCTAGGCGGTAGCGGATCGACTCGAGTACTTTATCCCTTCCTGATTGGCACTCTCAATCAGAGCAACCTCTGCCTTAACATAGGAACGCGAGTCATCGATGTCTAACCAGAAGCGATCTCCAATATCGAATATCCCGGCCTTCCCAAGACTGGCCAGGTGAGCAACACCGCCGGAAAGGCTGGCATTGCCGCTATTTTCAATACTGGCCTCCAAAGCCGCAAAAAGAGCCGGGGTAGAATAAAAAATGCCAGTGTCAAAAGCATTGAAATTTGACAAGCCCTTACCAATTTCTTGAATTTTGTCAGCGTTACAGTAAACACGTGTGACATCGTCCAAATCCACTAACGGATTGTGCAATCTTTTGTCCACAGCGAGAATCAACCCATCGGCGACCATGGGTTGATCGAGAAGTTCGCGGACTATAGACGGATTGAACAAATGATCCGACATTAACAGCAGGAACGGATCATTTAGATGACCCCGAGCTTGTAACACCGACACACCGTTGGGCTGTTGCCATTGCCGGTTCACGAGATGGTTGACAACGATCCCTTCACCATCCGCAAAGTGATCCAGATGTTCACGCAGGCGCGGGCCTTGATACCCGCTCACCACATAGAACTCGTCGACACCGCCTGCTAGTGCGGCGCGAATAACGCGCTGGATAAGGGGAATTCCGTGTATCGGAACCAGAGGCTTACTTTCTGCCCTCTGCCGCAATCGACTCCCCTGACCGGCGGCGATGATCAGGCATTTCACTCAGCCTATCTCCCCAAGTCCCATCAATGAATGCTTCGAGCATACGGTACGCCTCGTCGTCGGTATATTGACGAGGTGGGTGTTTGCAAAAATACGCCGAGGGCGGATGCAACACACCGCATTCTCCGCGGTCTAAGGCTAGTTTGCAGCAACGAACGGCATCAATTGCGACGCCCGCCGAATTGGGGGAATCTTCCACCGACAGCCGTAGTTCCAAATTCATCGGCACATCGCCAAACAGCTTGCCCTCTATACGCAGGAAACATACCTTGTTGTCGTTTTGCCACGGGACGT
>CAMYNX010000341.1 GCA_947259875.1 uncultured Gammaproteobacteria bacterium
CCAACGGAACCCCGGTGAGAACGCGATGTCGGCGCCGCGTACATCTATTAATGCATCTACGATCAATTGATCAAACGTGCCGTTGAAATTACCTCTCCGGTAAAGGGTGGTTTCGGTGAGCGCCAGTTCTTCCGCCAGCTTGTCCTTGAAAGGCGCGCGCACTTTGTCGATATGTGCAGCCATCTCCTTATCAGCGGGCAGCAGATTGGCGAAGACCGGCATCATGTGGAAGCGGAAATCCTGCATCTTGCCGTCTTTCACTTGCAGATCTAAAACCGACAGAAACTTGGTATTGGAACCCGAGTTGATGACCAAGGTCTTGCCGCCTTGATTGTTCACCACTGTGGGTTTGGGTATGCCATCATGGGTATGTCCGCCGAGGATCACATCGGCTCCTGACACACGGCTTGCCATCTTGAGGTCAACATCCATTCCGTTATGGGACAGAATGACCACCAGTTGGGCGCCCTTACCGCGCACCTCGTCGATATACTTTTGCACCTGCTCATCACGAATACCAAAGCTCCAATCTTCGACCATATAACGTGGATTGGCGAGCGTGGTGTATGGGAAGGCCTGCCCGATGATCGCGAGCTTGACGCCGTTGACCTCACGCATGGTGTAGGGCTTGAACACCTGGCCGCTCTCCAGGTCAAACGCAGGTTTTTCCTCGAATTGTGCGTCTTCGGTGAGCATCACATTTTGGGCAACAAATTCGATGCTGTCCTTGAGCTGATTGTTGATAATGTCATGAACCCGGTCCATCCCATAGGTGAACTCCCAATGACCGGTCATGATGTCGACACCCAATAGTTTGCACGCATCGATCATATCTTGGCCTTGGGTCCATAACGCCGTCGCCGATCCCTGCCACGTGTCTCCGCTGTCCAGCAACAGAGTGCGATTCGGGCGCTGGGCTCGAATCTGATCAATAAGCGTCTTCAAGTGCGCGAATCCACCGACCTTCCCATACTGGCGGGCGGCCTTTTCAAAATCCAAGTAGGTGAACGCATGTGACTCCAGGCTGCTTGGCGACACATTGAAATGCTTGAGAAACGCGTCACCCACCAGATGGGGAGGCTTGCCGGTTGCCTGTCCTACCCCGATGTTGTAGCTCGGTTCCCGGAAGTACACCGGCAAAAGCTGTGCATGACAGTCGGTAAAATGCATTAAGGTCAAATTACCGAAATCCGCTATGTCGTAGGGATTGGTTGACTTGCTCTGCGCTTGGGCGGTGAGGTCGAACCCGGCAGCCGCGGACACCGCCAAGACCTGCAAAAACTCACGACGGGTTAGACTCATCGGTCTCCTCCAGTGATGATGTTGCGATTCCGGACGCGCTGACAACAGCGTCTCAACACAGAAAAAAGCCTGGCCGCAGGGCCAGGCTTTTTTCCAGATGCCTTCAATTTACTGGCGCTGGCTCGGCACTTTGAGCGGCACGCCGGTACTAATGGCAGCCTCATAGAACTCCAATGCCCGGTATTGGTCGCTCTGCGGTTTGAAGGGCTTGGCCCGGACTTGCTTGTTGCAACCGCCGTAGCGGCGATGCACGGTTCCCCAGGCCTTGCCCTTGAGCGCCCATTTGGTGCGATACACCGGGAAACCCGTGGTATGTCCGAGACCGGCGCTTAGCACGTCACCGCGCAACTTGTTGCCCGCGCTATGCACGTGGCAGTTGGCGCAAGAGAAGTTCATTTGACCACGTTTGGCCCAATAGAACTTTTTGCCCGTTTCGTAGGCCGCCACCGCCCCGGCACTGTCGATGTCGATATTCCACGCCTGACCGTTGTATTGTTCACGGAATGCCGCAACCAGCAACGCCATCTTGCCATGTTTCAGATTCTTGATCGGTTCTTCTCCGTTTTTCTTCAAGCAATCATTAATGTCCAACTCGATGGTCCGTATCTCTGCGGTCTTGTGACTGAAATAGGGATATTTCGTCGCCGGCCGATTGAAACAACTCGCCAGAGTCTTCCCGCTTTTCAACGGCTTTTTCCACAACGCCCGGGCCTTGTCCATATCCGTCTCGTACGGTGGAAACTCCATCAACAGTTCCCAGTTCGCGCGCCGCTCCGCGTATTGCGGTAAGGCGTTGACGCCGTCGCTGTAATCAGCGAGGCTAACCGTTGGGAAACGCTTCTTGAAGTAGGATTGGTACTCGGCAATCTCTTTTTTTACTTTGGGATCCTGAGTCGCCCATACCATTGCCGAGGATCCGCATAGTAAGGTCAGCGCGGACAGCATTAAAACGATTTTTCGCATTGCATCTCCTCCTGTGTTGACGCCGGTCCACGATGACCAGCGTCCAGACAAGCAGGCTATTTGACGGCGCTTTCAGCGCTGCCGTTTTCACCTTTATTATCAGACCAGCTCACTTCCACCTTGTCGCCTGCCTTGGCGTTTAATATCTCGATGCCGATGAGCGGGTTCTTTGAAACACCGCTGGCCATATTGGCCTCGGCGACGACTGTTCCATTGTGTTTAAACTCCATGCTCTTGATGAAATGAGCAGGGACTAATTGACCGGTTTTGGAGTCTTTGCGACGCCCGGTCTCCATGGGATGGTTGACCAGGACGAGCACTTGATGCTTGTCGCCGGCCTTCTTGATTTTCATCTTGGTCAAACGAGCC
>CAMYNX010000342.1 GCA_947259875.1 uncultured Gammaproteobacteria bacterium
CTCGCTGATCTGTGTCTTGTGGGTCGCCACGTAAATCGCACCTGCGCAGAAAAACAGAGTGATCTTCCCAAATGCATGTGTGGCGATGTGCATCGCCGCACCGATTACGGCGGTCGTATTGACAAGCATCGCGCCCAGCGTGATGTAGGCGAGTTGACTTACGGTCGAATACGCCAGCCGAGCTTTCAGATTCTCTTTCGTCATCGCGACCAATGACGCGGCGAGCAATGTGAATGCTGCGACCCACATCATGAACATGGTTGCATTCGTATCTCGCAGCAGGTCAATGCCGAAGATATAGATCGTCACTTTGACGACGGTGAATACGCCAGCCTTGACCACCGCAACCGCGTGTAACAGAGCGCTCACTGGAGTAGGCGCGACCATCGCCGCCGGCAGCCAGCGATGAAAGGGCATTAACGCGGCCTTGCCGATGCCGAACAGATACAGCGCTAACAGCAGGGGTAACAGCCCGGGGTCTACGTTGTCTCGCAGAATACCGCCGTTCACGAAGTCCAAGGTGCCGGCTGCGTGCCATGTCCACACCATGGCCAGCAGCAGAAACCCAATCGAAGTGCCGATGAGTAGCCCGAGATAAACCCGGCCACCCCGTTTGGCTTCGTCAGTGCCCTTGTGTGCCACCAGTGGATAGGTAGAGAGCGTCAACACCTCGTAAAAAATAAACAATGTGAATACATTGGCAGCCAAGGCCACACCCATTGTCGCTGACAAAGCGACCGCGAAGCAGATGTAGTAACGGGTTTGGTGGGACTCCTGATTGCCGCGCATATAACCGATGGAGTACACCGACGTGACGATCCATAGTCCCGAGGCGATGAGCGCGAACAATAATCCTAAAGGCTCGACCGCAAGGGCGAGCGCTAAACCGGGCATCACTTCGAGGAGTTGCACGCTCGGTTGATAGCCTGCCGTGACATAGGGAACCAGGCTAATGACAAGGAAAAATA
This sequence comes from uncultured Gammaproteobacteria bacterium, assembly GCA_947259875.1. Taxonomy (GTDB): domain Bacteria; phylum Pseudomonadota; class Gammaproteobacteria; order Arenicellales; family JAANXG01; genus CALZGZ01. Next base: position 969 of record CAMYNX010000342.1, read on the forward strand.
GCGTGGTGGCCAATGTCAGGGTGACTGCTTCCCGTGGATTGGGATATTTATCCAACAGCCCGATGCCAATCGAGCCGAATAAGGGCAAAAAAACGGCGAGTACCGTCGCCCACTCCGGGCTCATGACACGACTCCTAACAATAACTTTGCGGCACGCTCGGCCACGCCAACCGTCAATGACGTATCAATGCCGAAGTAAATATTGGCAATAATCAATATCCATGTGGGTATCAAGAGGGTCGCTGGTGCTTCCTTGATGTTTTTTGATTGATCTTCGGCAGTTTTAAAGTAAGCGACTTCTACGACTTGCCAGATGTAGACCAATGCAAGTAATGAACTCGCCAATACCAACACCGCAAGCCACCACCACTGCTGGTCCAGCGCGGCGACGATTAGATACCACTTGCTGATAAAACCGACGGTTAACGGCACACCAACCAGGCTCAGTCCGCCAACCACGAACGCTGCCATGGTCCACGGCATTTTACGGCCAATGCCCGCGAGATCGTTGCGCATCACCGAACCCACCCGAAAAAACACGCAGCCTAAGGTAAAAAATAACGCGACTTTCATTAGCGCGTGATTAAATAAATGAAGGATCGCGGCGGTGAGCCCGGGAACCGATACCAGACTAACACCAAGCAACATATATCCGATCTGTGCAATGCTCGAGTATCCCAACATACGCTTGACGTCAGTTTGAAAAATCGCAATTGTGGACGCGACAAATATCCCCGCTAACGCCAGTGGCAGCAAAATCCGGTCGAGTTCCATTACTTCGAACGAGAATTGCACCCCAAAGACGGTGAAAAAGAATCGCAGTAATAGATAAACCGCTACCTTAGTGGCGGTGCCGGCAAACAGTGCGGTGACCGCCGATGGCGCATAGGCATACGCATTGGGCAACCAAAAATGCAAAGGAAAGACAGCAGCCTTTAAACCGATGCCAACTATCAAAAACGTGAACGCCATCTTAATAGTACGTGTCCCAGCAACTGCGGGGATGCGCTCGGAGAGATCCATCATATTGAGCGTGCCGGTCATCATATACAGCAGCGCGATGCCGATGAGAATGAATGTTGCGCCAATCGTGCCCATCACCAGATACTGAAATGCCGCGGTCAGTGCGCGTGGATCACGATTGAGGCTGATCAGTAAGTAGGATGAAAGCGACGCGATCTCGAGAAATACGAATACATTAAAGGCATCGCCGGTGATGGTAATGCCTAAAAGGCCGGTCAAGCACAGCATCCAACCGGTATATAAAATATACACTCGCTCAGGATTGATTTCGTGTTCGATGCTGCTCCTAGCGAAGGGGAGGGTGATCGCGCTGATGCCGGAGATTATCAACAGCACGAAAGCATTAATCTCATCGACTCGATACTCAATACCCCAAGGCGCCGCCCAACCACCCAACGCGTAGGTGATTGTCCCGGTGCTCAATACCTGATCCAACAAGGCCAGCGCGATGAAAAACGTTATCCAACTGGCGGTTGTCGCCAGCGCCCAACTGAGGCGGGGATGTTGCAGCAACAAGCAGGCGGGGCCCGCCAGCAGCGGAATGACAACCTGCAGAGCCGGGAGTTGCGCGCTGATCACTAAGACGTCGTATCCTGTTTTTGGATTTCGTCTTCCTCGATGGAACCGTATGCGCCGTGCGCCGTAGATGCGAACCGCCAATGCGAGGCCCAAAGCGGTGGTCGCGACGCCCACTACGATTGCGGTAAGAATCAAAACATGGGGAAGGGGATTGCTGTAGGACGTGGTACCTTCAACCAGTATCGGTGCTGTGCCGCCTTGTAGCTTGCCGATGGAAATGTAAAGAATGAATACCGAGGTTTGAAAAATATTCAAACCAACGATTTTCTTGATCAGATTACCGCTGGCGATCACAACATACAAGCCGATCATCATCAGGATGATGACAACCCAATAGTTGTAGAGGCCAAATATTTGCACGATTTATTCCTCCTGTTTGTAGCTCGCGTAGGCGTAGAAAAGGCTGATCATCGATGCGGCGACCGTCATGCCTACGCCGAACTCAACCAGGAAGATGCCCAGATGTTGGCCGTCTTTGGGGTGATCGCCGAGAACGTTGTAATCCAGGTAATTGCTGCCCAACAATAGACTCACCACACCTACCCCGGCATAGATGAGCACACCGGTAGCCGCCAGAGTACGAACAACGATAGGCGGTGCGACTGCGGTGACGCTTTCCATGCCGAACACGAGCCCGTAGAGAATGAAAGCCGAGGCAAAGATCACCCCGGCCTGAAATCCGCCGCCGGGACCGAAGTCGCCGTGAAATTGTACATACAAGGCGAACACCAGGATCAAAGGCAGCATGAGTTTGGCGGTGATGCGTAAGATAAGATGGTGTTCCATACCCCCGGTTTTTGGCCCCACCGCACCTTCGGGGACGATACCCAGGCGTCCGAAGACGCCGACGGCGGCGGTGAATATGACCACCGTTTCGCCCAGGGTGTCGTAGCCGCGATAACTC
>CAMYNX010000343.1 GCA_947259875.1 uncultured Gammaproteobacteria bacterium
GAACATGTAGGATGTGTCCTTGACCATAAAGATAAAATCGGTCATCGCCGGTGAATACACCGCACCCCCTGCGCAGGGCCCCATAATCACGGAAATCTGTGGTATCACTCCGGATGCCATCACGTTGCGCTGAAACACTTCGGCGTATCCGCCGAGTGAGGCAACGCCTTCCTGAATGCGTGCGCCACCAGAATCATTGAGTCCGATCACCGGCACACCAACTTTCATCGCATGGTCCATGATCTTGCAGATTTTTTCGGCATGGGCCTCGGATAATGAACCTCCGAACACAGTGAAGTCCTGGCTAAATACAAACACCACACGGCCGTTGATCGTACCGTAACCCGTTACCACACCATCCCCGGGGATCTTGTTGTCGGCCATACCGAAGTCGACGCAACGATGTTCCACGAACATGTCCCACTCCTCGAAACTCCGTTCGTCGAGCAGCAACTCGATACGTTCTCGCGCTGTCAGCTTTCCCTTTTTGTGTTGCGCGTCGATCCGCTTTTGACCCCCTCCAAGCAGGGCGGCGGTTCGCTTTTCGTTTAGTTGTCCGATGATGTCCTGCATGAGCCCCTCCCCATGTCGATTATGATCATTTTCCGGGTCTGCTTACCGGCAGACCCGCATGGCTTTGGTGACTAGTTTCCCAGAATCCGCGCTAGGCAGCAGCCCGACGTCCCGCAATGAGACGGAGCACCTCCTTGGCGGCTTCAGGGATCTTCGTGCCCGGCCCGTAAATGGCGGCAACACCGTGGTTTTTGAGATATTCGTAGTCCTGAGGTGGAATCACACCGCCGCATACAACAAAGATTTCGTTCGCGCCATTTGACTTGAGGTCTTCGATGAGCTGCGGCACGAGTGTCTTGTGTCCTGCAGCTTGAGTAGAGACCCCAACTACATGGACGTCATTTTCAATCGCCTGGCGGGCCGCCTCGTCCGGAGTCTGAAACAGAGGACCGATATCGACATCAAAACCAATGTCGGCAAAAGCGGTAGCAATTACCTTGGCGCCGCGGTCATGGCCGTCCTGTCCCATTTTTACGACCAGGATTCTCGGCCGGCGGCCTTCTTCCTGCGCAAACGCCTCCACCTCGCGCTTGATGTTGATGAAATGCTCGTCCGCAGCGTAAGCCGATCCATACACACCGCTAATTGAACGAATCTCTGGACGGTGCCGACTGTATACTTTTTCCAGGGTCGCAGAAATCTCGCCGACGCTGGCGCGAGCCCGCGCGGCGTCTACCGCCAATGCCAAAAGATTACCGGATTTGGTATCCGCCGCTGCCTTGAGCGCCTCCAGGGTGGCCCGACAACCAGACTCATCGCGTTCCCGGCGAGCTGCATGCAATCGTTTTATTTGCGTTTCGCGCACTGCGGTATTGTCGATATCGCGAATATCAACCGGCGGTTCATCCTGTAACTGATACTTGTTGACACCAACGATGACTTCTTCGCCTCGATCGATACGCGCTTGGCGCAGTGCCGCCGCCTGCTCAATGCGTAGTTTCGGCATCCCGGACTCTACCGCCTTGGTCATACCGCCCAATGCTTCCACTTCGTCAATGAGTTCACGGGCGTCCTTAACCAAGGCCGCAGTCAAGCTCTCGAGATAATAAGAGCCAGCCAACGGATCGATCACCTTGGTGACACCAGTCTCCTCTTGCAACACCAATTGTGTATTGCGGGCAATGTGGGCGGAAAATTCGGTGGGCAATGCCAATGCCTCGTCGAAAGAGTTTGTATGCAACGATTGGGTACCGCCTAAAGCCGCGGCTAAGGCCTCAATCGTGGTACGGATGATGTTGTTATAGGGATCTTGACTGGTAAGGCTGACGCCCGATGTCTGACAATGGGTGCGCAACATCAGCGAGCGATCATCTTTTGGCTGAAACAGCTGTTGCATAAGAGTTGACCATAACAATCGTGCCGCACGCAGTTTCGCAACCTCCATGAACAGATTCATGCCGATGCCAAAGAAAAACGACAGCCGCGGGGCAAAGGCATCGACCTCCAAACCTGTCGCGATTGCGGAGCGTACGTATTCGATCCCGTCAGCGAGCGTGAACGCCAATTCTTGCACACAGGTGGCCCCGGCTTCCTGCATGTGGTAACCAGAAATCGAAACCGAATTGAACTTTGGCATGTACCCCGCGGTATAGCCGATTATGTCAGAGACGATGCGCATCGATGGTTCGGGCGGATAGATGTATGTATTCCGCACCATGAACTCCTTGAGAATGTCGTTCTGTAGAGTGCCGGCCAGTTGGTCCGGGCTGACACCTTGTTCCTCGGCGGCAATGATGTACATCGCCATGATCGGTAGCACCGCGCCATTCATGGTCATCGATACCGACATTCGGTCCAGAGGAATACCAGCGAACAAGATCTTCATGTCCTCGACTGTGTCAATGGCAACGCCGGCCTTACCGACATCACCAAGCACCCGCGGATGATCAGAGTCATAACCACGATGTGTGGCCAGATCAAAGGCAACAGAAAGACCGGTTTGTCCGGCTGCAAGGTTGTTGCGGTAGAACTCATTGGATTTCTCGGCGGTGGAGAAGCCGGCATATTGCCGCACCGTCCATGGACGGCCTGGGTACATTGTCGCCCGCGG
>CAMYNX010000344.1 GCA_947259875.1 uncultured Gammaproteobacteria bacterium
CCGGGCCAGGCGGAAGCTTACGTCCGGACCGTTTGTGTTCCCGATCAAGCCGCTGTCCACGGACAACGAGGTATGGTGGTGCATATCGCCGAAGAGCACTCGCTGCGGGAAGTGTTGATCCACGTAAGGGGAATAGGGTTTTGGCTGTTCGACCACCTTGCCCTTGTGCAGCGTTCCAGTATCTTGTGCCAGCGCCAAGCCCGGCACGGTCAACGCGATGACGGCCAGGGTCAGGATTGATTTCTTCAGTGCATTCATGATTTGCTCCTCGATGATATTGTTAGTGGCTTAGCTTAAGGCGTGTGCCAGATTAGTGTGACTTCGTTCATGATGGTTATACCCAAAACGCGGAGACGCGCTCCATAGTCCAGAACACGGTCACACCGCCCACACCGTAGGCCAGTGGTTCTTCGATCCCGCGCAGCCATTCTAAGGGCGCTAATTTCACATCCTTTAGATCGCGAATTCGTTTTAACAAGAACGTTACGATCCAGACCGCGGCAATCACCGCTGTCACAAACACAATCTGACCGATCTCCACGCCGATATTAAAAGACAGAAGCGCGGCGGGAATCTCCGTCTGGGGCAGGCCGATCTCGCGCAATGCCGAGGCGAAACCGAAGCCATGCAGCAGTCCAAACGTTGCGGATACCGCTATGGGGAAACGCCATGTCAGGGTGTCGCGCCGTTCGATTGCGATTTCCCTGGCCAGAAAAACGATGGACAGCGCAATGGCCGCTTCGATGGGGGGTACCGGAACATGCACCAACTCAAGCGCTGCGAGGGTCAGAGTAACGGAGTGCGCCACCGTAAAGCCGGTAATGGTGATCAGGATGCGGCGCCACGTGCCGGCGACCAGGATGAGACAAGCGACAAACAGAAGATGGTCCATGCCCTGTAGAATGTGCTCAATGCCAAATACCAGATAGGTTTTCGCCACTTCCCAAAAATCCGGCGCCGCGGTCACTATGAAAGAAGGCGAAGACGATGTCAGGCGCGCGACCTCGGTGGAACCATCGAGTCTTTCAATGCGCACCAGCACCTCCGTGGTAAGGGTGGTCAGTCCGTCGATATAAATTTCGGCACCGGCCAATCCGCCCGCTCTTTCGATGGAGGATGTTTCGATAAATGCATTACCCACAAAGCGGGTCCTCGTAGCCCTAACTGTTTCAACGTCGTTTGGCAGTTCTACATAAAGCCCCAGGCGTTTGTCCGGCCCACGGGCCGGGACTTTCCACAATACGTCGAATGTATCGCCGCTGGTTTGTTTGAATTCGAGATACGCCGGGCGGTACTCATCCGCTTTAACGGGTATAACCGCCAAAAAGATAAATGAAACAAATACCAATAGACGCATCACTTTGGCACCGTGACCATGGATAGCTGTGAGTTGGTGGCAGCAGTGGAATTCGCCACGGTCACCCGGTAGCGTTTGCGCAGGGCATCATAAAACGCCGCATTCGCCTGCTTACGTTTCTGCGCCGACCAGTCGCGCAATACTGCGTTGCGCGCGGCATCGAGCATAGGAATTTCACCGTCAACGCGCTTACTTATGTGCACAAGATGCAAACCGTAACCCGACCTTATTGGTCCCTGCCAGCCGTCGATCGGGGTTTGCTGCAGGCGTTGTAAAAACTCCCGCCCCAGGACCCTTTCAATATCGCGTTCGGTGGCGAGATCGAACTGCCGCGGAATCATTATCGAATCTCCCGACACGGCTGCGTCGGTATCTCGCGATCGCAACTGCGACAACATTTCCAACGCCTCAGCTTCCACCGACTGATCGCGTTTAGTGGTATTCAAATAAACTTGCCGAAAACTGTAGCGTGACGGCCTGCGATAGGTTTCCCGGTTGGCCGTCAGATATGCCTGCAGCTCCGTGTCCGCAGGCTGCTCCAGTCCGGCAAGATCTTCTGACAGGAACTCAATTTTCTGCTTCATACGCCGCCGGACAATGGGATCATCACGATCCAGACCCATCGCCAGGGCTTCGCGATACAGCACTTCTTCGCGAACAAAATTATCGATCAGTGCGTCCAACTCCGCCTGGCTGGGAGGGCGCTGCCAGACTTTCTCAAACCCCAGCGACAATGCTTGTATGCGTCCTTCCGTTACCACGATCTCTTCAAGTTGGCCGTCATTGGGAAAGCCCTCATCGGATACCTGTTGAAAGAGCGCGAACAGCCCGGCTCCCAACAGCAAAAACCACAACAGCGGTTCTTTAAACATTAGCTTCATTTGGTTGGGCTAACTATTGAATTCGAACTACGATCTGTTTGAGGCAACAGACGCGGCTCGTTCATTCAATATTCTTACTATTCGGCTCGCCCCGCCTCTCGCTTCGCAGGCTATGGAGCGTCTTCGCTCGATAATGAGAGCGATGGCCATGGCGCGGTTCGCTTTCATGTGATGTCTACTCCTTCACTCTGTTTTCTTGATCAGTAATTGGTCCAGAATGACGCATAACTCCTCGGATGATGAGAAGTGACCCACGTCGCCGGAGTTCAGGTGTTCGACCCGTCCTTCAAACACGACGCTTCCGTCCCCGGCGGCGGCATGGAATTGCACAA
>CAMYNX010000345.1 GCA_947259875.1 uncultured Gammaproteobacteria bacterium
AGCATAAACCCAAACGAATAATGGCGGAATAAATGCTTGTTTGTCAGTACTGGTTATGGATTGATAGGTAGTCAATCAACATCACCAGCATAAAGGTGGATGCCATGAATTCCATTCCATCAGATTTCAAGCCGGGTAGGGCGCCGAATTCTGAAGCGCCGGAGCATGATTCAGCGCCTGGCGTATTGCGCGGCCAAGTATGGCTAACGGTCCAGACCCGACAAGCACAACGGTTGATTCGGGGTCGTAACGGCAGTACAGATAAACCGGCGATTATCGGTCTGATGGGATTTGCCGATCGGCTACGTGTGATCTGGCAGGCAGCGCGCAGTGACGATCCTTATGCCGATTGGTGGCTGATCAAGGTCCATGAGGCACTGGGACGCGTTCGTGATCTGGTCAGCACCGAGCAGGCGGTGTTAGACGCCCAACTCGAGCAGCTCACTGCACTGGAAGTGGCCGTGGCGGAGTCGCTTAAGCCATATCGTATCGCGTTGCAGTTCGCCAATCCCTACGCCTATCGGGGCGCACAGATGATTGCCGAGTATGACACGTTCGTGCGCATGCTCTTGACAGCCCACCATGTGGGACTTCTGGACAGTTCATCGATGGAAGGCTTGCTCAATACGTGTGCACGTAAGATTCGAGGTGCTTTCGCAGTACCGCAGGGTTATCACTTCCTCAGTGTCGATCGCGATTCAATGAAACAGGGCACCGCCAAGGCAAGCCGCGCCCGCCAGCTCATGGGCGACGTTCCGGAAGACGTGTTGAATGGAGCACACCAAGCACCGCTTGTTCCCCGCAAAATTCGATACCCCGAAGAGGCGGCCAAGTACATCCGTCTCAAGCCCGTTGATTCGCCGCAAAAGGCAGATTCTTCTGCGTCAGTAAACGACGACATTAGTAGTACTTAGTTTTCGCTGGTATGCAGCCTCAATCTCGCCATAATTCTGTGACGATACGGTTGGGCCGGTAGGATCGATTCAGTATGGCTAAAACAGTGGGAGGTAAACGCATCGTGCTCCAGCTTGATCTGCGAGTGGCGTTCGAGGCTCTTATCCTAAACAGGCTGGAGCGAATCCCTCAAGGTCGGCGGCAAGAGTGGTTGCGAAGTTTACTGGTCGAGGGGTTCCGTCATGAATGCCGAACGCTGCGGGTGGCTCAGGGTGAATTCGATACGCGGCAGATCAGACCACGATATGAAGAAGGCGTGTCAACGAGGCCATACTCAGAGACGGCGAGATCTGAGTTTGCTGCTTGGTTGGCGAAATCCGTGTCACAACCAGACACTGTGACTAAGTCTATTCCGGTTGCGGTTGAAGAGAATATCCTGGCGAGTAATGGCAAGCCCTTCGCCGGATTGAGAAAGGTGATCGGATGAGAACGGTTGCATAAGCAAATGTTTCTAGCACGGAGGAGAAATGATGCCGGATGCTAATACCATGACACCCATCCAGGTGGGGCTCGATGATGGTTATGCGTTTACCAAAGTGGCGCTACCGGATGGACGGTTGATTGCCATTCCATCGCGAGCCAGAGTCGGTAAGTCCTCCGTGACTTGGATCGACGACGGCCAGCAACGCATCTTCGAGTACGAAACCGAAGGGACGTTGTATTCAGTGGGTGCCGTTGATGCCGCGCCAACGCATTTCGAGGGCTATCCCAACTCAGGCCTGAATCGCGTCATCGTACAACATGCCCTTCAGGAGACTGGCCTGGCAGGCCGAACTATTCATGCGATCTCCGGACTCCCCGTCAGTGCCTTCTACAACAAGAACGGCGAGCAGCGTCGCGAGACGATTGAAAAAAAGTGCCATAGCTTGAAGCAGGGCGTCCAACCGAAGATGGAACGATTGCCGGCCGAGATCGCATTTGTTGATGTGATCCCGGAAGCGCTCGCTGCTTGGTACGACTACGTCATCGTCACCAAAGAAGATGAGGTCATGCTCGACGAACAACGTTTGTCGGTACCAGTCGCCATTGTCGACATTGGCGGACGCACCACCGATTTTGTCGTCGTCAAGGACCAAGGCGTCATACACACGTCATCGGGTTCACTGCAGGGCGGCATGTTAGACGTGAAACAGCATGTCGCAAACGGTATTCAGGCACGTTTCGATCTGGAAAATGTTGGCGAGCAGCTTGTGACGTATGCCGTCGAATGTGGTGTCGTGCGCCTGCAGGGCAAAGATCACAATGTCGCGGAGTTGGTGGGCACCGCCAAGCGCGAGCTGGTTGAACGACTCTATGCGGAAACACGCCGACAACTCGGCTTGGGTGTCGAACTGGACCGGGTGTTGTTCGTTGGCGGTGGCACCTTTGCGCTGGTGGAACATATCGCTGATTGGTTTCCCCATCAGGTTATCGCCGAACATCCGGCCTTCGCTAACGCGCGCGGCATGCTGAAGTATCTGCAATACGTCTGCGAAGAATCGGACGTGGCTTGACAACAGTTTCATACGTAGTCACTGCGGTCTCAGTGACAAACAAGGCGCCTTAGGACCGTGCAACAGGCGCCGTGGCAAATGCCTCGGTCCCGCTTCAAGGAAACGTTTTTGTTTCC
>CAMYNX010000346.1 GCA_947259875.1 uncultured Gammaproteobacteria bacterium
CACATTTGCTGGCCGATGTCGGAGGCACCCATACACGATGTGGTCTTGGCGGCGAACAATCCACTGTGCAACAGGTGCGGACTTATGAGAATCAGGACTTTGACGACCTGATCGCATTGTTTGAGCAGTACCTTTCTGAGATAGGACATGCCCAGCCCGTCAGCATCACAGTAGCGGTCGCCGCTCCGGTTCACGGCGGGGTGGCGCAGTTGACCAACCTCGCCTGGACCATTGACTCGACGCAACTGATATCGCAATTCGGTGTGGACCGTGCGAGCCTCATCAACGACTTCGCCGCACTCGCGTGTGCCATTCCCCAACTACGTGCCGACGATCGTGTGCAGATCGGAGGAACGGCCCCGGTGACCGGGGCGACTATCGGCGTGGTCGGCCCGGGGACCGGCCTCGGGGTCGCGGGACTGACGGTTTTTGGCGGCCGTTGGGCGCCGATCAGCAGTGAAGGCGGTCATGTCACCTTACCGGCGGTGAATGCGCGTGAGGCCCAGATCATCGCTCACCTGCGCCGTCAGTACGGCCACGTATCCGCGGAACGCGTGTTGTCGGGCCCGGGGCTGGTGACCCTCTACGAGACTGTGACCGACCGTGAGCATTGCGACTTAACCCCCAACGAGATCTCGCAAATGGCCATCGACGGCGAACCGCAGGCCAAGGACGTACTGGACCTGTTCTTCGCATTGCTGGGCACGGTAGCCGGTAACCTTGCCTTGACGTTGGGGGCACGGGGCGGCATCTACTTGGGCGGGGGTATCCTACCCAAGTTGCGCGCGCAACTGGTGCAGTCGGGATTCCGGCAACGCTTCGAGTCCAAAGGCCGTTTCGAAGAATACTTGAGCAACATCCCGGTGTTCTTGATCACCGCCGATACACCGGCGCTTGTGGGTCTGAACTATTATCTCCAACAGTTGCTGCGCGAACCTTAGCCGCTAAGACGTTCGACCAGGGCCGTCAATACGCGGCCACAGTCGTCGTTGAACTTCAAGGTCAACTCGGCATCCGCTCGGGTACGCCCGAGGTTAATCGCGGCGATCGGTTTGCCGTGCTCACTCGCCGCGCGGCAGAAGCGGTAACCGGAAAACACCATCAGTGATGAACCCACCACCAACACGGCGTCGCACTCTTCCAGACATCGATAAGCATGCTCTACCCGGGCCCTCGGCACCGCTTCCCCAAAGAAGATCACCGAAGGTTTGAGTACCCCGCTGCACTGCCTGCAATCGGGCACCCGCACTGCACCAAACTCGAGGTCATCCACATTGGCGTCGCCGTCTGGGGCAGTGGCCGCGGTGCGGGCACGTAATTCCGGGTTAAGGTCCTCCAAGACGACTTGAAAAAACGCCCGCGAGATGGTTTGCCGGCAATCCAAACATTCGATCGCGTCCAGCCGGCCATGCAGGTCAGTCACCCGCCGGCTACCAGCCTGCTGATGCAGGCCATCGACATTCTGAGTCACGAGTTGGTGAATGTGCCCGCCAGCTTCCAGAGTAGCGAGCGCGTGGTGGGCGTCATTGGGACGGGCACGGTCGATATGTGGCCAACCCAGGAGGCTGCGCGCCCAATAACGCTGACGCACGGCTTCGCTGCGCACGAAATCTTGATACATCACCGGTTGCCGATGCTTCCAGCGGCCCTGCTGGTCGCGATAGTCGGGGATGCCGGAAGCGGTGCTGCAGCCGGCGCCGGTCAGTACGAACAGGCGGCGACAACCCAGTACGTACTCAATCAGGGCATCTACAGAGGCAGGTGACGTTGTAGGCGTTGGCGGCAATGTAGCTTAGTCAGTGGCGATTAATAATCCGAATATTTCTTGGCACTACCATGCACCAAATCCGCGGGATACTTTTCATCGTTTAGCTTCAGCTTCTTGTGTGTAGCTTCCACCAGGTCGATGTTCAGCTTGTCGGCCAGTCGAACGAGATAGATCAGGATGTCCGCGAGCTCCAACTCGATTTCATCCAGCTTGTCGCGCGGTAGCTCTTCGCTTTGCCGTTCGCTGAGCCACTGAAAATGCTCTACCAGCTCTCCAGTCTCGGCAATCAACGCCATGGCCAGGTTTTTCGGCGAATGAAATTGCTCCCAATCCCGTGCTGCGGTAAAGGTTCGCAGCTTTCGCTTCAATATTTCCAGTGCGTCCTCGTCCATATGCGCATTCTAGCGTCTCAAGGCCTGTTATGTAATTTGAAACAACCCCGTCGCTGAGCGGAGTGCGGGGAGCGGGGAGCGTGGCTCGGGGACAGTGACAGGCTTGACTACACTTAAGGATATGTATAACACCTGTCCGGAATGCGATTACCGACGTCAGCCCACGGACCAGGGTTCGGCCGATGTGTGTCCTGGCTGCGGGCTGATCTTTTCCAAGTGGATGAGAACCCGGTTTCGCCCCAAAACCACAGCGCCCCGTGACAAGGCATCAACCGACTCGATCTTTCGGCGGCTGAAGGCGACGTTACTTTACGTGCCGTCGAGTATCGACCCCATGGTTTTTTATGGCCGCGTGCTGCTATACGTCGTGTTCGTGGTCTGGGGTTGGCAGTTCATCCAG
>CAMYNX010000347.1 GCA_947259875.1 uncultured Gammaproteobacteria bacterium
ACATGCTCTTGTGTTTAGCTCGTCTGACCGCGAAGCAGCCTATGTACTCGATGGCCTTGTTGATAACCCGGTCACTCACGGCCTTGTTCACTCGACAGATACGCACGGGTTTACCGAGCAAATCTTTGGGGCAGCGAATCTGATGGGCATATCATTCGCGCCACGTATTGCGAACCTGCACCAGCAGCGCCTTTATGGATTTTCCACACGACGAACCTATCAAAAAATGGGTTACCCACTATTGCCTAGCCGTACTATCAACCAAAAACTGATTCTGAACCAATGGGATGACATTCTTCGCTTTATTGCCACGATCAAAAGCCATCGCAGTACAGCATCACAATTGTTCAAACGATTGAGTTCATACGCGAAAGATCACCCGCTATACAAGGCATTAAAGGAGTATGGGCGCATCATTAAGACACAGTTTCTCCTCTCTTACTATGATGATGTTGAACTGCGGCAACGGATTCAGAAACAGCTGAATCTAGTTGAACAAGCCAACAAATTTTCTCGTGCAGTGTTCTTCGATAACGACCAGGCGTTTCAAGATGGCTCCCTCCATCGGCAACAAGCTGCAATGGATTGCAAACTGCTGTTACAGAATTCGATCATCCTTTGGAACTACTTATCGTTGTCTGATCAAGTCATCAATACAAGTGACCCGGACGAACGTGAACAACTAATTGAAGCAATACGCCGCGGCAGTGTAATTACTTGGGGGCACGTTAATTTGCGTGGTGAGTACTCGTTCACCCCGCCTTCAGTAAACGATCCTATATTTGATTTTGAGAGGATCAAATCGCTTAAGATTTAATAATCTGCGATAGAAAACGGTGTTGTTTAACTCAAGTAGTACTATGCCTGAAATATCACCGTATTGGGGTAATTAGGAATGAGTATCGTACAACTATCAGTTCAGAACGAACTTAGCTTTTTGTATAGAAACAATAGCCTATAGTTAAAGAGCTATAACCGAATCTGGTGTTTAAGGGGTTGAAGAAAAGCGGCGTATCTGGTTGATTTGTTGTTGCGAGACAAACAAATAACCTGAGGAGATACGCCACTATGAGCAAGAGTAACGTTATTGAATTGGCAGGTCGAGAGTCGAGTACTGATCCGTTGACAGAGCTGTTAAGGATCGGGGCGCAGCGTCTGATTCAACACGCGGTGGAAACCGAGCTTCAGGAGCTACTGACACAGCATGGCGAACGCCGTACCGAATCTGGCAACGCGGGTGTTGTACGCAACGGCTATCTGCCTGAGCGCGAGCTACAGACGGGATTGGGGCCGGTCACGGTCAAAATTCCCAAAGTTCGTGCCAAGACGGGCGAGCCAGTGACTTTTCGGTCGGCGCTGGTGCCGCCGTATGTTCGCAAGACGAAATCGCTGGAAGCCGCACTGCCGTGGCTGTATTTGAAAGGCGTCTCCAGCGGCGAAATGAGCGAGGCGCTGGACGTGCTGGTTGGCCCGGAGGCAAAAGGTCTGTCCGCGAGCACGGTGTCGCGCTTGAAACAGGTGTGGGCGCAAGAATACCGCCACTGGTGCGAGGAGCGACTGGATAAAGACCGCTGGGTCTATGTCTGGGCAGACGGCATCTACAGTGGTCTGAGAGCCGAGCAAACGAAATTGTGTGCCTTGGTCGTGATCGGCGTGAATGCGCGTGGAGAGAAGCATTTTCTGGCGATTGAGGACGGCATGCGGGAATCGACACAAAGTTGGCGCGAGGTCTTGCTGAAGCTGAAGTCTCGCGGGATGAATAGCCCGGAATTGGCCATCGGTGACGGCGCCATGGGATTTTGGTCGGCACTGGAAGAAGTCTATGGAGACACACGGCAGCAACGCTGCTGGGTGCATAAGACGAAGAATGTGCTCAATTGTCTGCCGAAGTCCGCTCAGGCAAAAGCGAAGGAGTCCCTGCACGCCATTTGGCAGGCTGAGACGAAGACCGATGCAGAAAAAACATTCGATCTTTTCATAAAAACATATGAACCGAAGTATCCGAAGGCCACGCTATGCTTGCAGAAGGACCGAGAAGAATTAATGGCATTCTATGACTTTCCTGCACAACATTGGCAGAGCATTCGGACCAGCAATCCGATTGAGTCAACCTTTGGAACGATCCGTCATCGAACCAAGCGCTCGAAGGGTTGCCTGACGCGTGACGGCATGCTGCATATGATGTTCAAACTCGGTTTGTGTGCCGAGAAGAAATGGCGACGTTTACGGGGATTTGAATACCTGGCAAAGGTCATAACAGGAATCAAATTCAAAGATGGAGTTGAGGTGACAGACGTCGATCAGGCCGCCGCTTAATTCAAACGGCTAAACACCAGATTTGACAATAGCTCATAGTTAAAGTAGTTCCGCTTTAACCCCTATATTGCCGTGGACCCTACCAAGCGGGTAGAGCCGCAGCATCAGCCTCCTCTTTTATGTCGAGAAGGGCCAGGAGTGCCGGCAGTCCTTGCTCACGAATCACCCAAGAATTACTTT
>CAMYNX010000348.1 GCA_947259875.1 uncultured Gammaproteobacteria bacterium
TTAGTAATATCGGAGCAGCTGCAACGATTTGGACGAAAAAGAAGATCAAGGTTGCAACACCTGAGGGAGGGATAATGATCCCTGCTGGTACGAGTATTAACATAACAGCTAATTTCGCAGGTGGTCTCGAGGATCTCGCAGAAGGTACAAACATAAAAGTCGATAGTTTAACGATCGGGTCGTACGAACAACACGGCGATAAAGGGATTTTTGTTCTTAAGGGTGATTCGGTTGTTGCAGCGCTTAAAAGAGTACATATTAGTCGTGGCGGTAAGGTAACGATTGGTAGTTTTTCTTTGGCCGGTACAGCTCAAACCATGGGTGGGGCTATTTCACTGTTAAAGTTGATTTTTTTGGATAAAAGTACAAAAACGTTAGCCCCCACCGGTTTAAGGAAGTATGTACAAAGCAAGATCGAACCGGTCTTAACAAAGGCTGTTATCGAGTTTGTTCTACTGAACCGCAATGCCATCCCAGGTGTCGATCTTGCAGATGTACTTGGCATTAGTGGTTCAAAGAAAGGGGACAAATAGATCTGTTTGGAAAAAATGAGATATACAGTTTTCTCTATGAGCTGCCGCTGGACTTGCGACTTAGAAATGCTTCGTCTGCCGCGCATTGATCGAAAAAGATTGATTCAGGTAATGATCGATCTGTCGCGGTTGCTGTCATTGACCAGTATAACCACCCCTTTTCTTTAAAGATGCCCGCTTCGTGTCGATCAGCATATACGCATTGAGAACGGCGGCCCGAAACGGACCGCCGGGTGAAAATGCTCAATCAGGATCCGTGATCCCAACGCTTTTTGCCACGCATGTCTTCCAGCTGTGCCCGTTGATCGTCGGTAAGGACAGCATTGATCTTAGCCCGTTGTTGAGCGCGCTGCATGATCCTATCCGCTTGCAGGTCACCTTGAGTATCAGCGACCTTGCGCACTTCCGTTTCATCAAACGGACCTTGCTGCATCAACGCTTTCAGTTGCTCGCGATTTGCCTGCATCTGGTCGTGCTGATCGCTCATCTGCTGCTTTGAGCCCATCACAATAGCTTCGATCTGTGTGCGCTGGTCATCGGTGAGATTCAGCTTTTTCGCCATACGATCCACATCGAATTTCCGCTCACCATACTTATGGTCCGCTCCCATATGATGGCCGCCACGCCCGCAGTCCTCCTCAAATGGCTTGGCGGAAACCGTCGCCGCGAGGCCCAATGAACTCACGACCAATACACCAGTTAATAATAGTTTGGATGATTTTTTCATAACGTAAACTCCTGTCTCTGTAAGTGGTATGCCCTGTTAATCAGAGCATGGTGAAAGATTAGAGAATCCCGGTGTCAATGTGTGTTGCGAATGCGTAAAATTAAGTAAAGGTTCATCTTGTTAAGGCGAACGGTTTGAAAACATTTCCCGACGCCCACTGCCATTCTCTTTTCTCCATACCGACGCCACTCAAGACCAAGTTTGCACGGGAAGCGGTTAAAATCGGGTAAGGCTGTGTAAAGATAGGTAAAGGTTGATTGATGCACTGTCACTTGATAAGAGTGCTGTGGCAATATCAAGGCAGATATTGTTTATTAATAAAGTATTTAATCGGAAATATCACATGAACCGAATACTGTTGGCGGATGACGACATCGAGTTGTGCGAAATGCTGAAGCAGTATCTGGAAGTCGAGGGCTTTCAGGTGGGCTTGGCCCATGATGGTGAGGCGGCGTTGAATCAGGCCCGGATAGGCGACTATGACTTGATAGTGCTTGATGTGATGATGCCGCAGCTCAATGGCTTTGATGTGTTACGGGAATTGCGCAGGGATTCTTTGATGCCGGTGCTGATGCTGACAGCCCGCGGCGAAGATGTGGACAGCATTGTTGGCCTGGAATTGGGCGCCGACGACTATCTGCCAAAACCATGCAATCCGCGCGTACTAGTTGCACGCATCCGGGCTATTCTTCGGCGTGCGCAATCGAAAACAGAACACGGAAAAGAAACAGAGTCACCGGAAACACTGAAGCTCAGTGATCTGGAAATTCAAACGGGTTCGCGCACAGTCACTCTGGATGGTAAGCCCGTCGCCATGACGAGCACAGAGTACAGCGTGCTTGAAGTGTTGCTCCGTGAAGCCGGCCATGTGGTCTCCAAGGAGGAATTATCAGACCGTGCCCTAGGAAGAGAATTGACGCGCTATGACCGCAGTATCGACATGCACCTCAGCAGTCTGCGCAAAAAGCTTGGGCCACTTGCGAACGGAGAGGAACGGATAAAGACCGTTCGTGGTGTTGGCTACCAGTACACACACTCTTGAGTAAACGATGCACAGACTCTTCTGGAAAATCTTTCTCTCCTTCTGGTTCTCATTGATCCTGTTCGCCGGCGTGAGCCTGCTGGCGGCGTCGCTCTTTCTGGAGCGAACACGGACACAGGACACAATAGAGAGTCCCCGCGACCGGCATTTAAGCTATATCGAAGAGGCGCGGTTCATTGGATCGAAGCGAGGCGATCCCTTATATATTGCTCGATGAGCAGGGCAAAGACTTGCTCGAACGGCCGGTATCGCCGCATCTCGCCGAACGCTTAAATCACCAGCGGAGAGCACCGCCCCATATGAAAGAGGGGCAACGATTCTGGCGCCGTGATCTGATTCAATTGCCAGACGGCAGCAACTACTGGCTGTTACCGGATTTTCACGCTGTTACCCTGAATAGAGTGCTTAGCAGGCCGCGTGTCATCGCGGCCCCTATTATTGTGGCCGCAATTATCAGCGGATTGGTCTGTTTTCTCCTTGCCCGATATCTTACAACACCTATACAGCGACTCAGCCGTGCGACCCATCAATTCGCTTCCGGCGATCTTGGTTTGCGAGTAGCGTCAACGATGGGCGGACGCCGGGATGAAATCGCCGATCTCGCGCGTGATTTCGACCAGATGGCCGAACGTCTGCAAACGCTCATCGGCTCACAAAAACAGTTACTCAGTGATGTTTCACATGAACTGCGCTCGCCGTTGGCACGGCTGCAGGTGGCATTGGGCCTGGCACGCCAACGCGAACATAATCAGCCCAATGCCGAACTGGATCGTATCGAGCGCGAAGCCGAACGTCTGAATGAATTGATCGGTCAACTCTTATCACTCGCTCGTCTGGAATCCGGTACGAAGCTCTCCCATGCAGGGCCTGTTGATTTAGCCACTTTGCTAGCGGAAGTCACTGAGAGTACGGATTTTGAGGCGCATGCGACAAATCGCCAAGTGCGCATTACCCATAGCATACCGGCCACCATCGAGGCCAACGAGACCCTGTTGAGAAGCGCACTGGAAAATG
>CAMYNX010000349.1 GCA_947259875.1 uncultured Gammaproteobacteria bacterium
AGTCCCATCCTTGAGTGGCACCTTGAACATACTTTTCCGTGCCGCCTCCATAGCCTTCTGCACCGCCAAAGGGACTTCGCGCGCCTTACCGCGGCCCATGCCGACCCGACCGTTGCCGTCACCAACCACGGTCAAAGCGGAAAACCCAAAGATTCGGCCACCTTTGACCACCTTTGCGACACGTCTCACGCTTATCAGTTGCTCCTGCAGATCTTCGCTGCGGCCTTCGTTACTTGCAATCACCACTGTTCTAAAACTCCAACCCGTGTTCGCGAGCAGCATCAGCTAATGCCTTAATCCGCCCGTGATACCTGAAACCCGAACGATCGAACGCCACCCGATCGATACCCGAGGCCTTGGCATTTTGTGCGATAAGCCTCCCCACTTCCTGAGCCGCCGCTACGTTTCCGCCATTCTTAATTGAGCTACGAACCGCAGCAATAAGTGTTGACGCGCTGGCAAGCACCACGCTGCCACTCGGATCGACAATCTGCGCATAAATATGCCGCGGCGTGCGAAACACGCACAGACGATTCACCTCTAGATCACGGATCTTGGCTCTCGTCTTGCGGGCTCGGCGCAATCTCGGATCGCTTTTCTTGGACATATCAAATATACCGACTACTTTTTCTTCGCCTGCTTACGCACCACATGTTCGTCTGTGTAGCGGATTCCTTTTCCCTTATAAGGCTCCGGCTTACGGTAACTTCGTATCTCCGCCGCTACCTGACCCACTCGTTGTTTGTCAGCACCTTTTACTACAATCTCCGTTTGGCTTGGCACCTCTACCTGTATGCCTTTGGGCACCTCGTAAATCACGGGATGTGAAAATCCCAAGGCCAAATTCAGCTTCTCGCCTTGAATCTGAGCACGATACCCAACACCGACAATAGACAACTTTTTTTCGAAACCTTTGGTAACTCCGGTTACCATATTGCTGACAAGAGCCCGCGTCGTACCTGCCATCGCCACCGCCGCCTTACTCTCAGCTTTGATTACCACCTTCAACTCATCTCCTTCTTGCACAACCTGCACCAAAGGATGCGCCTCGAGCTGCAACTGGCCATTGGGGCCCTTCACCGAAATTTCATCAGCGGCAAGCTTAACCTCGACTCCTTTGGGTATCGCAACCGGGGCTTTGGCTATTCTAGACATGGTATTTAACTGGAAAAATATGGTCGTGATTTAAACTGATGTGAATAAAATTCTTCCTGTTGTAACTCGCCGCTCAACTCACCGCGCATATTACTTCACCACCGACTCCGGCCTTTCGCGCCGCCCGATCAGTCATAATGCCCTTCGAGGTCGATATGACGGCAATTCCAAGACCACCCAATATCGAAGGAAGTTCGTCCGCACTAGTATAAATCCGCAAACCCGGACGGCTGATACGTTTTAAGTTCGATATTACCGGCTGGCCTTGATGGTATTTCAACTTCACCTCCAATGACGGTTTTGTGCTCTCTTTGTCAGCGCTGTATTCTTCGATGTACCCCTCCTCCTTCAAGACCTTCGCTATTGCCGTTTTCATGCCTGACGCCGGTATACGAACCGTAACTTTGTTCGCAGTTTGTGCGTTGCGGATACGCGTCAACATATCAGATATGGGGTCGGTCATCATTTTTCAAAGTCCACCTTTAAAATCAAGATCACGAACTGATAGTCCTTACACATTTCGCAAGAGTTTCTATTTACGTTACCAACTCGACTTCACTACGCCGGGTACGTCACCGCACATGATGATTTCCCGTAGTTTGTTCCGGCTCAGTCCGAACTTTCTATAGTAGCCGCGGGGACGGCCTGTCAGGGCGCAACGGTTTCTTCGACGCGATGCGTTTGAGTCTCTAGGCAGCTTCTGGAGTTCCATCATTGCCTGCCAGCGTTCATCGTTGCTGATAGAGGTATCGACGACCTTGCTGCGCAACGCGTCTCTGCGCAGCTTATATTTATCAACTTGCTTGGCACGCTTTACTTCCCGCGCGATCATTGACTTCTTTGCCATCGCTCTAACCTGCTGGGTCAACTTCGAATTGGAAAATTGAACGCCGACAACAAAGCACGTGCCTCGTCGTCCGTATTAGCCGTCGTGGTGATAGTTACGTCGAGGCCACGAATAGCGTCCACCTTATCGTAATCAATTTCTGGAAACACAATCTGCTCTTTCACACCGAACGAATAATTCCCTCTCCCATCGAAAGACCTTGGCGACATTCCGCGAAAGTCACGAATACGCGGAATAGCAACACTAATTAACCGATCCAGGAACTCGTACATACGTTCGCGCCGGAGTGTCACTCTGCATCCAATTGGCCATCCTTTACGGATCTTGAAGTTCGCCACCGATTTTCTCGCATTGGTAATCACGGGTTTTTGCCCGCTGATCTTCGCCATGTCATCGGCGGCGGTTTCCAACACCTTCTTATTTCCAATCGCTTCTCCCAAGCCCATATTCAACGATATCTTCGTGATACGCGGT
>CAMYNX010000350.1 GCA_947259875.1 uncultured Gammaproteobacteria bacterium
AGATTTTCCAGCCGCTCGATGACCGGCGGCGCTCTACCTAAGAGAGCAACTGGGTCATCACAAAGCCCTCATGCTGGCTGAAAGGGGGCCTAGAGTTCATAAGAACTCGTGCCGGATTTCCTCCATTAAGTTGTTGGGACTTAGGAGCCCTTCAGCATCTTCTCCCATTAAGTGGAGTGGTATTGGCGGGATGAACCCGCCTCATGCACTTCGCCTGTCGAGATCCGACGTCGAGCGGACAGTGCCCGCTCGGGGCGGGAGACATTTAGTTTCAGGATCGGAGTTTGGTCTTGGATCAGATGGTTTGGCAGACCCATCCGCCTGCACACCCGGCAAGTCGTATCGCCGTTTAGATCGCTTGCCGTCGCCTCATCAGGCGCCGTCGGGGATTTGCGTGACCGACGTTAAGCATCCGCCTTGCCTCGCTGTTTGAGGGGGACTCGATTCCGCAAGGAGTCGTGGACCGCGGATTCACACTCACCGTTTTGAGACACGCAAACGACAGGGCCCGCTGGAAACGGCGGGGAGATTGAACGAGAAGATTAGAGGATAGGTTATGACTCCCCTTCAATGGGATATTCAAAAGCTATTAGGCGTGAACCGGGACGGGTCGCGTACTACGCAATATCAACGCAAGATGATGGCGTTTCGGTTTGCCAAGGACATCGACGGCTTGGGTTTTAGGGGTCTTAGACTCCGGGGTATCGGCAACCGGCATGTCAGCCAGGCCGTTGGCCACTGGAAGCGACAAGGTCTCAGTCACGCTACCATCATGAACCGGTTATCGATGATCCGCTGGCTGGGCCAGAAGATCAACAAGCCGAATCTTGGGTATGACAGTAACGCCCGATTTGGTCTGAACGGTCGATCGCAATCTGGATTCAATCGAGCGCAGCGGCTCACTGTCTCCGTCACGGCAAAGGTGACCAATCCCTATGTTCGGGTCAGCTTCAAACTTCAAGCGGCCTTTGGCCTGCGACGATCCGAGGCGATGAAGGTCCAGCCCATATGGGCGGACCGCGGCACCAAGCTGGTGCTCAAAGGCAGCTGGACCAAGGGCGGCAGACCCCGAGAGATCCCGATCCGCACACCCTACCAGCGAGGCGTATTGGAAGAGGCCAAGCGGTTAGCCGGCACCGGATCCATGATCCCGCCGCACAAGAGCTACAAGCAGCATCTGCACACCTGGGAGTACGAGACGCGTAAGGCGGGACTTTCCAAAACGCATGGTCTTCGCCACGCATACGCGCAAAGCCGGTACTACGAACTCACCGGTTGGAGGTCCCCGATGCAAAGCGGCCCCTCTCGGGACTCGTTAATCGGTGACCAACGCGAGCTGGATATCCAGGCCCGGCGGCAGATTGCCGAAGAGCTTGGTCACGCCCGTATCAGTATCACCTACGTCTATTTAGGTCGGTGAGGGGGTGACGATGAATTCAATCAAGATGTGTGATTGTCCCAGATTCGACAAGTGTTCCGCACCGATCTGCCCGCTCGATCGCGAGTGGAGCCTCCGTGTCTACCGTAAAGGCGAGCCGATCTGTTTCTACCTGCTCGAATACGTGAAGCCCAATGCCAAGGATCAATTTCAGGGGAGCATAGGGGTACCAATCTATGAAGCAATCCAAACGTCCATCGACGCCATGTCTCACCGCTATGCACCCCTCCGTAGGGCCTTAGAGCGGGCAAAACGGACCGGGTCCAGACTGGTGCCCGCGCCAACCGCAAATCTCTCCCCGGACCGGGCCAACCATCGTGCAGACCGTGCTGCTTTGGACTATTGACGAAGCCGCCCGGCAGCTGGGCGGCGTATCCGCGCGCACGGTGCGCCGGATGCTCGCCAGCGGGGAGCTGCCGAAGGTGAAAGTCCGAGGCGCGGTGCGGATCCCGGCGCAGGCGGTGCGCAATTGGGTGGCACACCAGATCAACGTGGCGGATAATCGATGCCGCGTGGGATCTGGCGTGCGTAAAAAGGAGGTAAACGTATGCCGTATAAACGCAAACACAGCCGCTACTGGTGGGTGGACTTCACCGATGCAAGCGGCAAGAGAGTTAGAAGATCTACTGGCGCAACAATCCGAAAGGAAGCGAAGGCGTTAGAAGCGAAATGGAAGCTCGAGGCTTATAAAGTGAAACAATGGGATGAAGAACCACAGCGGACTTTCGATGAGTTGATGTTGAATTATTTGAAAGCAACGGAAACCACAAAAGCGACCCATGGGCGGGACCGATGCAGCATGAAGCATCTGTATCCAGTGTTCACCGGGAAAAACGTCGCCGACATTGACACGATAACCATCCGTGGATACATCAAACAGCGCAAAGCGGACGGCGCCGCGGCGAGCACGATTAACAAGGAAGTCGGATTGATGTCGGTGGCGATCAACTATGCGCGCAAGGAATGGGGTTGGAATCTTCCCAATCCGGTGCAAGGAAACCGTGTACCGGAA
>CAMYNX010000351.1 GCA_947259875.1 uncultured Gammaproteobacteria bacterium
CAGACAATACGTGAAGACCCGACGGGGATGTACGCCAGCCAGGATTTCGCCACCCGCGACCGCTATCGGCATGTCATCGAAGACGTGGCGAGGGGGAGTTCGCACAGTGAGTTGGCGGTGGCACGCGAAGCCATTGTTCTCGCGCAGACTGCTGCAGAGCGATCGGGTACCAACGACCGCAGCGCGCATGTTGGATACTACCTGATCGATCACGGACGGCACATATTGGAGCGCGCGGTCGGCTGCCGTTTGTCGTGGAAATCGCGGGCCAGCCGAGCGAGCCGGCATTTCCGCCTGTTCCTTTACCTTGGACCCATCCTGTTGCTCACCGCACTGGCGACATCGGTCGTGCTTTTCCCTTTCGGCGGGTTCGGGCTGGGTGACTGGCGGTACTGGTTTTTTGCGATCACCGGGATAATCGGCGTCTCGTCGCTGGTCGTCTCGCTGGTGAACCTGTTGGTCACGCTCGTCTTGCCGCCTCGCGCGTTACCACGATTGGATTTTTCGCAGGGCATTCCATCCGTTCACCGCACTATGGTGGTTATCCCCACCTTGCTGAGCAGGCCGCAAGAGATTGATGATCTTCTCGAAGCCCTGGAGATCCGCTATCTCGGTAATCGCGATCCTAATCTGTTCTTTGCCTTGCTGACGGATTTCCGTGACGCGCCTGAACGCACTCTGCCAGACGATGACGCGTTACTCGCCCACGCGCGCGCAGCAGTCCAGGCGCTCAACGAGACCTATCGCGAGGACCGCCCGTGCATCTTCTATCTATTTCACCGACCTCGGGTGTGGAATCCATACGAACGGGTGTGGATGGGATATGAGCGCAAGCGCGGCAAACTGGAGCAGTTCAATGCCTTGCTGCGGGGAGGGGAGCAAACCGCATTCTCGGATATTGTCGGTGATCCGTCCATCCTTGGTTCGATCAAGTACGTCATCACCCTGGATACCGACACGCAACTGCCCCGCGACACGGCACGCACGCTTGTAGGAAACATCGCTCATCCTCTCAATCGGCCGGTGTACGATGCCGACAAGGGCCGCATTGTCGAAGGCTACGCGATCCTGCAACCACGCGCTTCGATCAGCCTGACCAGTGCAGGCCAGTCTCGGTTTACGAAACTGTTCGTGGGTGAGTCAGGCATCGATCCCTACACGCGCGAGGTATCGGATGTCTATCAGGATATTTTCGGGGAGGGGTCGTTCATCGGCAAGGGCATCTACGATGTGGACGCTTTTCGTCAGGCCGTCGATGGGCGCTTTCCGGAGAATCTCATCCTCAGTCACGACTTGCTGGAAAGCGGGTATGCGCGTTCGGCACTGGTGACCGATGTCGACCTTATCGAAGAGCATCCCGCCAGTTACGCCATAGAGGCCAGCCGGCGACACCGGTGGATACGCGGCGACTGGCAGCTTGCCGGCTGGCTGCTCCCGCGCGTGCCCAGACCGCCCGTGCCGCCCAGGTCAAATGGGGCAAAGGCGAAACGGCAGCCAAACCCGCTCTCCGCCTTGTCGGTGTGGAAAATTGTCGACAACCTTCGCCGCAGCCTCGTGTCGCCAGCGCTGCTTGCCTTGCTGGTCGGGGGTTGGTTGTTTGGTCCGGGATCGGCGTGGTTCTGGACCCTGCTGGTCGCAGGTATTGTGTTGTTGCCCACGTTGCTGGGAGCCGTGATCAAGCTCATCCGTAAGCCTGAAGAACGTGATTGGCTGGTGCACCTGATTCTGACAAGCAAATCCGAGGGCCGCCCGATAGTGCTCGCTTTGCTGACCTTGGTCCTTTTGCCCTACGACACCCTGATTTGCCTGGATGCGATCCGGCGCTCGGGTGTGCGGATGCTGTTTACTCGACGTAGATTGTTGCTCTGGCAACTGCGATCCTATGCAAGTCGCAACGCGCGCCGCACGCTGGCCGATTTTTTTATCGAGATGTGGATCGCGCCTGTTGTGGCGCTGGCGCTTGCCGTTGTACTGTGGCAAACCCGCTCGGCGGAGTTGCTCTTCTGTACGCCCGTCTTGTTGCTCTGGCTGGTGTCGCCAGTCGTCGGTTGGTGGATCAGCATGCCGCTTGTGTCCCCCGTACCGGCCTTGACCGTTGATCAACGGGCGTTCCTGCGGGCATCGGCCCGGCGAACGTGGCGCTTCTTCACGGACTTCGTCGGTCCACAGGACAACTGGCTGCCGCCCGATAACTTCCAGGAATATCCGGCTCCGGCCATCGCCTCGAGTACCTCGCCCACGAACATCGGCATGTCGCTGCTGGCGAATCTCGCTGCGTACGATTTCGGTTACATTTCCGTCGGAGAATTGCTGCGGCTTACCGAGAACACACTGGCAACGATGGAAAAGCTGGAACGTTACCGCGGCCATTTTTACAACTGGTACGACACGCGCACGCTGAAACCGCTTCGCCCGCAATACGTCTCTTCGGTGGACAGCGGCAACC
>CAMYNX010000352.1 GCA_947259875.1 uncultured Gammaproteobacteria bacterium
CGTTAGGTGGCAGGTCGAGAAGCGAAACAAGAGATACGAAGTGAAATACACGCGGTATTTTCTCACTATTCGAAAGCGACCTGATCGAGCGATAATAAAGGACGAATGGATTCGCCACGTAGTTAAAAATCCCACCAAGGAAATGATTCAAGATGACGGGCGTATTCGACGCTGGGCTCCGATAAAGGAGATGGACGGTCGTTATCTACGAGTTATACTTCTTCCTGACGGTGAAACGATACATAATGCCTTCTTCGATCGTGGGTTTGAGTCATGAAAATCAAGTACTTTCAAGATACCGATACGCTCTATATTGAATTCCGGTCCGCTGAAGTCGCGGAAACCCGCGATCTGGACGAAAATACGCTGCTTGATATCGACAACAAGGGCGATATCTGCGCTATCACCGTCGAACATGCATCTTATCGAGCAGACATCCCACATTTTTCCTTCGAGCAAGTTGCCGCCTAACAAAGCGCTCCAGTCGGACAAAGTCAACCTGTCATGCCTTTTGCTTTCGCAAAAGTCACGCCAGCTTGCCTTTGCCGCTGAGCTAGAACGTTAGGCGAATATGCGGAAATACACCTTGATGTCGATTGTTTTGTTATCCGCATTGCTCGGAGGATGTTACTCGGAATCAGATTATGGGGGCGACGGACAGCTCGTAGACCGAGGCTGGTCCGCTGCTAATGATCGGTATGTGCTTGATCTCGGTCCAGTGGGCGGGAATGAAGCCACTTATCATTTGAAAAAGCTTCCGGCTATGGAAATGACTGTAGGATTTGTTCTTGTCGGAAAAGGGGGAGATTGTCTTGCGGATTCAAAGCCTATAAATCCTATGGTTGAGACGTACTTGCTATCAGAGGCTGGGGAAGAAGTCATTTCTGAGGCCGCGCTACTAAGAGAGTGGGTATGGTCTGAATCCACCCTCTGTGACGGTGCATTTTTATACCGTGCTGGAGAAAGTGTCGAGAAAGCTGTTGGGGATGGCACGACAACTTTCGAGCGTGTCCAGATAAAGGCGTCAGAGGGGTGGGGCACCTACTTTACTCCGATGAGAAATGCCTCCTATAGGCTCCGGGTGAAAGTGTTTCCGGCCCCGACTGGATCGTATAGCTTACGGGTAGTAGCTAAGAGCGGAGGGTGGAAATGACTTGTATCCATTCGCCTAACAACCCCTTCGAGAATCGACGGCCTCCTTCGTCGGCCGCGACTCAAGGGCGACGTTAGGCGCTGGTCGAGGTAAGGATGCGAGATTTTAAGCCACCATTTAAATTCGACTTTAGGACGCAGCTTGAAGAGGCACGGCGCAAGCTAAGTTCGCGCGTCGGTTCGGTTTCAGTAAATCTGCCTTTTGTTTCATTCTCATTGAACCCCGATGATCTAGAAAAACGAGTTGCTAGAGAAATCGTAATTCGGATGTCGGATAGGCGCGTATTGAACGCTGGCGAGTGCTGCGACAATTGTATTGACCAAGCTCTTTCCTCTCTTCAAGAGATACGCCGGATTCTCGTAGATAAACAAATAGAGCTATCGGGTATACCAAACAGTCCCTTGTATTTTCTTATTGAGTTTCAATTAGAGGCGATCAGGCAATTTCTTACTTTCGAGCAGAGGCTAAACGATTCCGAATCGCTAGAGGGACAATTTATTAAAGGGCCAAGAGATATTAGAAGACCAACGCCGGTACGGGAACAATACTTTGCAGCATTGGAAATGCTGCGAGCACACTTACATAGATGTTTATTGCAGTTGTCGAAAATCGCTGATACTGCCATTCCAAAGATTGCTTTCGATATGCGTTATGATGATGCATGGCAGCTTGAGGCGTATGAACAACCAAAGTTTCTTGAAACGAATGGCGCCTAACAAAGCGCTCCAGTCGGACAAATTCAACCTGTCATGCCTTTTGCTGTCGCAAAAGTCACGCCAGCTTGCCTTTGCCGCTGAGCTAGAACGTTAGGCGTCAATAACAGTGGACCTAAGAGCATTCCAAAAGCTTGAGGAATACCTGCTAAAAGTTCCGGCGGTCATCGGCCCGATTGGGAGTGGGAGCGAAGAAACCGGATGGTGGGTCAAATTTGCGATCGATATTGAGCACTCGCTATCGTGGCACGTCGTGCAAGAATTGGGACACGTTTTGAACTATCTATCTCTTGATGAGAGACTTCCAACTGTCTTTAAGTCCGTTTCACCTCCGCCCTATATGAACGGTGGACCTTCGGAGTATTTGTCTTGGGTCATCGAGTGTTCCGACCTCGAATTCAGACCCGGAACAGTCGCAGAATGGCTCGAAGGGCGCCTTCCGCGTCCGGTCGATGATCTGAAAGAATGGGTAGTAGACAATGACGGCTAACACCTATGAGGCCCCCTTGGGTCAATAGGCAATAGGATTTTATAAAAAGCGGCGTAAGTCGCTTTTTATTATTCAGGTTTGAGCCACC
>CAMYNX010000353.1 GCA_947259875.1 uncultured Gammaproteobacteria bacterium
CAACCTGTTTGTTACCCAGTCTGCGGTGAGCGCGCGCATCAAGCTGCTCGAGGAGACTGTTGGCGCACCGCTGTTTCACCGGGCCCGCAACAATATCCAGCTGACACCGGCGGGACAAAAGTTGGTTAGACATGCGGAGGGAATCGTCAATCTGTGGAATCGCGCCAGGCAGCAAGTCGTAGTCAGCGATGATATCGACGTATCGCTTAGCGTAAGCGGTGTATCGAGTCTGTGGGATATCTTTCTACAGGATTGGCTGGAGAGACTGTTGGCGAGCGAACGGAAAATTATGCTGCATGTCGATGTGCAAGGGACCGAACTACAACTACGAATGTTACGCGACGGGACGCTCGATCTTGGTTTCATGTTCGAGATGCCGAATGAGGCGACACTGGCGGTCAAACAAGTTGCCTGTATCCCGCTGGTGATGGTGGCAGCAAAACCCGGGATCAGCGCACGAGAAGCACTCGAAGATGGTTACATACTTGTCGATTGGGGAACGTCGTTTGCCAATTCCCATGCCCAATACTTTCCGGACATGACCCCGCCCGTTCTGCGCGCGGGGTTGGGGCGCATCGCTTACTCCTTGTTAACTAACAGCGGTGGTGCCGCATATCTGGCCGAACCGATGGTGCGACCCAGTGTGGACCAGCAAGAACTGTTCCTGGTCGAAGATGCCCCGATCATAGAGCGCGCGGCGTATGCCGTCTACGCGGAACAAAACGATCGTAAACACGTCATTGAATCACTGTTGTTGCCCGAGACCTTCCAAGCATTTGATGCTGATTGATCGGTCTACTCGTCGTAGAACTCGCGTAGCAGGCTCCTCAATTGCCGTTCCTCCTTCCATTGCTCGATACGGCGCCACGCCGATACAGGTCTATCCTCTATCAGGTCCAACGCGCTCTCCACATTGAGCTCGCTGTCCACACCTGACTCGTAGTCCGGTTCATCGCGGACTTCAGTGAAATGATCAAAGTAGTTCACCATCTTTGCCTCCACGAAAAGTTCTTGATTGAGCGATGCCTCCAAATTTCAGTGCCTTAAATAAGAAACACCCATGCCAAAGTAAAGCGGAATTATTGAGTCGTGACGATCAATTAAATTGATTGACGTGGCGGCTGGTCTGCCCCAAGAATGGATCGACATGATTACTGCGGTGACGCTGGCGCTGGCGCTCGCCTTCGAACCGCCGGAAACAGACGTGATGGGGCGTCCTCCCAGACGGGCGAGCGAGCCGTTACTTTCGAAGTTCCTGGTATGGCGAATCGTGTTTGTCTCCACGATCTTGTTGCTTGGCACGTTTGGGCTGTTCGTCTGGGAAAGGGAGCAGGGCGCCAGCGTGGAATTGGCCCGTACCGTGGCCGTCAACACACTCGTCATGTTCGAGGTCTTTTATCTATTTAACACGCGATATTTACGGCGCTCAGTGCTGAATAAGGAAGGCATGCTGGGGAGCCGTCCGATCTTGATAGCGGTCGCTATCGTGATTGGTTTTCAGCTTGCGTTCACATACGCGCCGCCGGTTCAAATCCTGTTCGACACACGCCCCGTCTCTTTCTTGTCTTGGTGCATGACCGTGCTGGTCGCTTCCACGGTTCTGTTCCTCGTTGAGGTCGAAAAATGGATTAGCCGAAACTGTCACCGAACCCTTTTTATTTCCAAGTAAATATGAGCTAATCTTCTCGATCAAGATTCGCCAACCTCGCTTGGCAAATACCAACGGAGGACGCCATGGCTAAAGCCATACATGTGATGGTGCGGGTGCTCGACCTGGATCGCTCCATCGACTTCTACAATAAGGCATTCGGTTTGGGTGTCGCGGAGACATTGGACTTCGACGACTTCGCTTTGGTCTATCTGCGCAATCCGGAGAATGACTTCGAGATAGAGCTAACCCTCAACAAGGGGCAGACGGAGCCCTATACCCATGGCGATGGATACGGCCATATTGCTGTTTGTGTCGAAGATCTTGGCGCCGAGCACGCCAGGTTGCAGAAGCTGGGCTTTAAACCCAAAGACATCGTCGAGTTTACCCCCGGCGGCAAGCTGATGGCCCGCTTCTTCTTTGTCCAGGATCCGGATGGCTACAAGATAGAGGTGTTGCAACGCCACGGCCGCTATCACTAGACCTGGCCCGTACATTGCACCGGGCAAATCAACAGGGTCAGACCTTTTTACTCTTTTTCGCTCATCTTAGGAGGATGACATGAACGATTTTGATGCTACGAAAACAACCGTCGATACCTCTCGTCGTAACGCCCTCAAGGCCCTTGGCCTCGGTACCGCCGCGCTAGCTGCCCCCGGCTTGTTACGCAGCGGTCCTGCGCTGGCGATACCGGCAGATCTCGCCATGAAACCGATCCCGCGCACGGGCGAGAAAGTGCCGGCCATTGGACTCGGCACGCATATGACGTTCGATGTC
>CAMYNX010000354.1 GCA_947259875.1 uncultured Gammaproteobacteria bacterium
CGTATCAGAAAATTATGTTGCGGCGATTATTTGTGCTCGCCCGAATCTCGCAGATAACAGGAGCTGCCGCAACATAATCTCCAGCGCAACATCTTACCGTCAAGAGCAGATCTTTAAGCGCATTGGGATTGAGCTGACGCGGGCGAATCTGGCGAATTGGGTGGTGAGAGCCGGCCAATTGATTCAACCGCTGATTAATCTGATGCGAGACAGGACCTTAGCGTACGACATTGTGGCGATGGATGAGACGC
Organism: uncultured Gammaproteobacteria bacterium; assembly: GCA_947259875.1. Lineage (GTDB taxonomy): Bacteria > Pseudomonadota > Gammaproteobacteria > Arenicellales > JAANXG01 > CALZGZ01. Next base: position 252 of record CAMYNX010000354.1, read on the forward strand.
CGGTGCAGGTGCTCAAAGAACCAGGCAAGGCGCCGCAAACCAAGAGTTATCTGTGGGTGCAACGGGGTGGCCCGCCGGGTCAACCGTTGATTTTGTATGACTACGATCCGAGCCGGGGTCAGGCGGTGCCGATACGATTACTCGAAGGCTACCGTGGGTATCTGCACACGGACGGGTACGCGGGTTATGACGCCGTGGGATCCGACCCCGGTATTACCCAGGTGGGTTGTTTCGCTCATGCCCGCAGGAAGTTCGACCAGGCGATCAAGGGTCAGGGTCAGAGCAAGAAGCGTAAGTCGTCCCACGCCTGGCGAGGCCTCAAGTTTATTCAGAAATTGTACCGGATTGAGCGATCACTGCAGGACGTTACCCCACAAGCCCGTTATCAAGCCCGCCGGGAACAAGCCCAACCGATTCTCGATGAGATGCGCAACTGGCTCGATGAGGTCCTGCCCCAAGTCCCGCCAACGACACTCACCGGCAAGGCATTGCACTACTTGCACAACCAATGGTCGAAGCTGATTCGTTATCTTGAAGACGGCCGATTACGAATCGATAACAATCTGCTGGAGAACGCCATCCGACCGTTCGTTGTTGGACGGAAGAACTTTCTATTCTGTGACACCGTGCGCGGAGCAAATGCCAGTGCTAACTTGTATTCCTTGATCGAGACCGCAAAGGCGAACGGCATCGAACCGTATCAATATCTTCGCCGGGTATTCGCCGGGTTGCCCAACGCAAAAACCGTTGAAGACGTCGAGGCCCTGTTACCCTACCGCGTCAAACTGATAAATATCGACGACGTCAAGAGCGCTGTCGGTTAAGCGCTTACGCCGCAAGTACCAAGCCGCGCTGGGCGTGGCGTATGGGGCCGGCTTGCGCGCCAGCGAGGTCGTGCACCTCAAGGTGCCCGACATCGACAGCGAACGCAAGGTGCTTCACGTCGAACAGGGCAAGGGCAAAAAAGACCGCTACGCCATGCTCTCGCCGGCGCTACTGCAACTGTTGCGCGCCTGGTGTCGAGGGTGTAAAGAGAGAATGAGAAATGAACAGTAAAAAAAGAAAAATGGCCGACCATCGTCACCATTTTCCTACTTCACGACAATCGCCTTCACTCCCAATTTTTCATTTTCCATTCTTAGTTTTTCACTTTTAGGGCGTGTACCAGATTGGTGTTGGGCTCGAAGCCCTCGATCTGCTTCGGTACCTGTATCTAGGTTTACGTTCTAATAAAGTACTCGCGGCCGAGAATCTATTCCTACGGAAACAGCTCGCTCTATATCAAGAACGACAAGTCAAACCGCGCCGAATCGATGCGGGAACACGGATTGCTTTGGTATTTCTGTCGAAGCGTTTCAAATGGCGGCCAGCGTTGGTGATTGTCCAACCGCAAACACTAGTTCGATGGCATAGGTACGGTTTTCGACTATTTTGGCGATGGAAGTCCCGACCTGGCCGGCCCCAGATACCGATCCAACTCCAACAGCTGATCCGCCAGATGGCCATGGATAATGTGAGCTGGGGCGAGGAACGGATCGCAAATGAGCTACTGCTCAAGTTGGGAATCCGTGTATCACCACGGACTGTTCGCAAATATATGCCGAAACGGCCTGGTAGTGGTCCTCGTGGTGATCAGCGCTGGTCTACGTTCGTTCGCAACCATGCCTCCGCTATTATCGCGTGTGATTTCTGCATTGCGGTCACCGCAACATTCCGACTTTTCTATGTATTGCTAGTTATCGAACATGGATCGCGCCGGCTTTTACATTGTAATGTCACCGAATACCCGACCGCTGAGTGGACCTTACAGTAACTCCGTGAGGCTATTCCCTGCGACCATCCATATCGTTTTCTAATCCATGATCGCGACAACATCTTCTCAACGGACCTCGACACTTCCATCAGTCGTCTAGGGATCGACGTGATCGAAACGCCGTATCGAAGTCCGCAGGAGAATTCGATCTGCGAGCGAGTAATCGGATCGCTGAGAAGGGAGTGTCTCGATTATATGATTCCGGTTAATGAAACCTATCTTAGAAAAATCGTAAAAGAATGGGCCACCTACTATAACCGGTCGAGACCACATGCAGCACTCGGGCCGGGTGTTCCTGATCCACCGCCTGGTATCCCTGTGTCGATCGGACATGATCGTCATCGAACTGCTGA
>CAMYNX010000355.1 GCA_947259875.1 uncultured Gammaproteobacteria bacterium
ATCAGGAAGCGAGGCGCGCCAGCCCCGCGCCGCTGGCTCAGATCGCCACCCATCGGGGTACCGCGCTCGTAGCCATGCTCTGCAAAATCAGGCCGGCCGGCATCCTCAGCCTCGAAGTCCCAACCGCCAAAGACGCGGACGCGGATTCGCGTGCCGGTTGTAGCGTAGACCTCACGGCGCTTAATAGCCTCGTAGACGTCGCTCCGCGTGTTCTCTCTCGCCCAGACTGCCATGAGACCTGAGGCAACATCCTGCGCGCTGAGGATCCGGAGACTTGGGTCAGAAGCCGGGATGACCTCGTGATCGAAGCGGTCATCGCTCGGTTCGCTTGATGCATATTTCCCGAAGAAGTTCTCCTCCCGCGTCGTGGCAAGGCCGGTGTGGGTGTCGGTACCCGCGCCCAAGCCGAACTTGAATGGGTTCACTTTGAGTTCGAGGCCGAGCTTCAAGCCCAACTTTAGAGCCGAGCGCGCATACTCGTACTTGAGCATCTCGTCGGATTTGGCCACCGATCCATCGAGGTTGGAAACGTCCCAGGTTTCATAATCGGCAAACTCGTCCTCCGGTGAGAGAAGCGGATGCGTCTCGCCATCTCCCTTCATCTGCGTCGTCTCGATCACAGGTTCCCAACGCATACGCGTCTCTGCGTATGTGCGGTCGATTGGGTCACCTTTATAGGTCCGGTCGCGGAACATCATGCCGTTCGAAAGGTTACCGTTGTGCGGAATCGCCAGGACCCTACCGCCCGTCTCGTCCTCGTAAGCGGCGAGATATTTCCAAAGTTCCTCGGGATCTGAGCTGTCAAAGGTTGAGAACGGTAGCGTCCTGCTGGTCTTGTCAATATCGTCGGCGAAAACGACGACCCGGTGCAGGTTGTTGCCATCGGGGGTGGACGACCATTCAAAGCCAGTAATCGCCGAGAACCGCCCTGGCTCGTTGAAGCGTTCGGCGGTTTCCAGATAGTCCTGCCAGATGCTGTAGACTGAATCGTCACTGCTTAACGGGTTTTCGCCTTTCGTGCCGGCCTCGATGATCGAGGCGAAACCTTCCTGCCGACCTTCGAGACCCGAATTAAAACGCTCGTGTAACCACTTGCCCCACGGATCAGCCAGTAGGATCGGAGAGGACTCACGCAACATCAACGCCAGGCCAATGAGCTCTGCGTGGTCGGTGACGACTAGAAAATCAAAAGGCCGGATCAGCTGCGCGGCCTGCCCAGTGTTCGAAATGACCTTTTCGCCGCGCGCGAACCGATATGCTTCTTCGGGACTGAGGATGGTGCCGACCAAGCCCGCGTCAAACGAAAGACTTGTGTGGAAATGCGTGTCGCCAAAAAGGACGCGATTTGGGTAGGCACGGCCAACATAGGGCGAATAAACCTTTGCTGTGTGGAGATCTTCCACCCTAATCTCATACGGCGCGCCCTTGGCTGCGCCTGACACTGCTAGAGTGCAGCAGCCGAGGACGATCGGCACCCCGCTTCTCAGAAGGCGTAAAGCGGGCTTTGCGATGAAGTCGTTAAGAAACGGGCGAAACACGATTCTTCTCCTCAATTCGAAAACGGCAATGCTGGCAGTAGAATAGCTCCCACCAATCTAACCGGTGTTGGTGTCTTATCTGGCCTGCTATGATGCAAGAGCCTGGTAAGATGACCGAGCAAAGCGTCTGGAAACAAGCGATCATAGGTTAGCAGACAAAGCCAACAGCTGGAAAGGCTTTTCAAGTCACTGGTTTCACGTTCGCGCTGTGGAATAGCTTCCTGCTGGACGTTCACGGCGTTAGCCGACCGGGCTATTCCGATACTGACTGCCCTTGCCTGAGCAAAGTAATTCCGGCAACGGCGAGAATTGCTTCGATCACAATGTAACCGACTAACACCCAGTGCGGCCATCCATCGACCACCACGCTGATCAAACGACCCACAGCAAGCCCGCCCATGAAAAAGACCTCACTAACTATCGCAGTGCGTTCGTAACGTTCATTCGTAGCGCCGATGATCCACAGCGCCACCATGGCGAGGTAAAGTCCCATGACGCCCCGGAAAATGTGAGCTTCATTGGGCAGATCAACGGAGATTTCGAACAACCAGTTCAGACTGAGCTCCGGCACCACTCCGTACGAAAGCGCAACCGGTGTGAGGCCAATGGCAGATACCCACAAATAGGCTTTGCGATTGTTCATAGGCGTTTGACCTTTAACTACTGGTAACCGAAATTGAGCAAAAACTGACCGATTTCGACGGGGTGTTTGTACTATGTTATTTCAGACACCGCCATTGGCACCTTTTGGCAGATTTTGTTGATTTAGGCCGTGGACTCATAAAACTTGAGCCATATCCTGATGCAGGCGAGTTTGACGAAGGCGAGATAGTTCGCAGCGAGCTTGTCGTAACGGGTGG
>CAMYNX010000356.1 GCA_947259875.1 uncultured Gammaproteobacteria bacterium
GGCATCCTCCACCAGGAGGGCGATCAATGGCACTGGATCGCCGACAGCTATCCCGCCGGCAGTGTCAATCTGCGCTCGGTGGCGGAAGGCAACTTCGTGGTTGTAGATACAACCAACGGTGGCCAGGACGTGATTGCCGAAGTAGATTATTCCAGCGCAGCGATGACCCTGTACGAGGGGGCGATTTATCTCATTCAAGCCGATCCTTATCAGGTCGAGACGTTGGACTGGGAGGGTCGGAAGGCGTTTGTGCGCCGAACCCGCGTCGACTATTACACGGATGCCATCGACTATACGCGCCTGAAGATCCTGGATGACTTCGAGCGTGCACGACAAAGCGACGCAGAGGTGGCCCATGGCGAGGTACATCTGGTGTGCCGTGTATCTGGATTCAAGAAGATTCGCTACTACACACACGAGAACGTGGGATATGGAAATGTGAATCTACCGGATCAGGAGATGCACACCACCGCGGTCTGGTGGCAGGTCCAGCCGGAGGCGTTGGAGGCAGCATTACCGGATCGCCATCAGGCATTGGATGGTTTCCTTGGAGCAGCCTACGCCATGCATCACGTCGCTGCATTGGTGATGATGTCAGAAGCCAGGGATCTGGGCAGAGCCGTGGGTGATGGTGATGCTAAGTGGTTCGCTACTGTTGGAGGGAACGGCCGCGGTCAGATACGCAGCCTCGAAAGCGGCGAAGTGCTTCCATTCGCACCACTACGCTTCCGTCCGGCACTGTTTCTTTACGACAACTACCCTGGGGGCGTTGGCTTGTCGGCGCCCCTTTTCGATTACCGGATCCAGGTTGCAGAACAGGCACGGAACATGATCAACGGTTGCAACTGCCGCTATGGTTGTCCTGCCTGTATTGGTCCTATTCTGGCCTCCGACGAACATCGCGGTTATTCGCCGAAGACAGCGGCGTTGAGCGTATTAGACCTATTTTGCAACCCAGATAATCACGCTGATTGACTGTAGCGACTCTGTATTAAAAAGGCATGGTCAATTACACGACAATCGCCAACAAAAAATGTCAATTGAAAACCGCCTAGCCAAGCTCCGGCAGAAAAATGGCCAGACGCCGGTCAACTCAACTGCTGTAAGTCTCGATATCACGGAACGCATCCAACGCCTGCGGCCAGTCTCGATGACCGAGCAATCGCGCTTCAGAAATGAACTTGGGGACTCGGACGTGGCGCATCTTGTCGGGGGTCGGGTTCTGGCACCAGGGGTCATTCTCATCGAGCGAAACGTTGACCTGACCGAACGTCACGGCCGGTTCTCCTTAAGTCTGTTGCGGGAAATCCCGCTTCACACGCTGCCCGAGGCACAAGGGCACAACCCGGAACAACTGCTTTTCCTGGATACCGAAACGACAGGATTGGCTGGCGGGACCGGCACGTTGGCTTTCCTGCTTGGGTTCGCACGCATCATCGGAGATAAACTGGAGTGCCGGCAGTATCTGTTGACGCGTTTCTCCGGGGAAGAGCCGATGCTGCGCGTGACACGGGAATGGTTGGACGGGATCTCTGCTCTGGTCAGTTTCAACGGCAAAAGCTTCGATTTACCGCTGCTAACAACACGCTATCGATTGATGGGACTAAGCAACCCGTTCGAGGCGTTGTCACACATTGATCTCTTACACCCTGTTCGCCGAGCATTCAGCAGGCAATGGGATGATTGTCGTCTGGGTACTGTTGAGACGAACCTGCTCGGATTTCAGCGGCAGGACGACCTGCCTGGTTCCGATGCGCCACAGGTTTGGCTCAATCTTATTCAACGCGGTGACGCGCGCCTCCTGCCCGCCGTCACCCAACACAACCTTTGGGATGTGTTATCCATGGTCGTGCTTTTGCCCATGCTGATCGAAGCGCACAATCGACCCGCTGATCTGGGTGCCGACGTATTGAGTGTTGCTCGAGTACATCGCAGGCAGGGAGACGATGAAACCGCGTTGCGCTTCCTTACTCAGCACCAATCACTTCTAGATGACCAGGGTCTGCTGGAACTAGCGTGGTTGTTACGCCGGCAAAACCGCTGGGACGAAGCTTGCTCAATCTGGGAACAACTGGCTCAACAGATTAACCAAGAAGCCTTGGTCAGACTCGCGAAATACCATGAACATGTGCGCCGCGATTACCGAACCGCGCTCGATTACGCAAGCCTGCTTCCGGTTAGCCCGGAATACGATCATCGCCGACAGCGTCTGGGACTAAAAATATCCTGATTTGGGGTTTCCGTGCAAAAAAAGAATAGCGGAAGAATAGCGGGTCGGACCATAACAATGCATTGAATATGCGAGGGTCGACTCTTCAATCACGGGCTACATATCTCTTAGAGCGGCCATTCTGCGCTCGAAATGCTCTTCTTAACACGCACAACGTTTAAGCTCAAAAACAGTGCTAGTTCCGACGCTAAAACCAAAGGATTCAACAAACTACGACGGTCCGACCCATGTTATTTTGATTCGGGCTATTTGACCGAGGTACATCATGGCCCTCATAAATCAAGGTTTCGCCGTTATCGTCTAACCGATCACGATAAGGCGCATTGGACCTAACAGACATCAAGATAACCGAATGATCGCCGCCCAAGCGATAATTCATGCCGCGCTGTAGGCTCGATCCCTCCCGAAGACACATTTCCATGTATGAGATGATTTCATTCGCCAATGGCTTGGGCCTCTTCTGGCTGTAATTTCTCTGCAATCTCCCGAAATTGTCGAGCACTGCCTCTAAGTCCCAACGATCTCCGTAACTAGAACGTCGGGCTCACCACGAAGTTGAGACTGACGCCGATTTTCCCAATGAGACGTAGGCCCGATTTTTCCCTGCGAGATAAATCTACCGGCCTTTCTCCAACGCGTCCATTTTCGCTACGAAATGGCTGCTCTAAGCGCTTGAAACATCGCCATCCTGGAACAAACTTGCCAAACTTCAATTTGTTAGGTTGGTCCGACCCCGTAATAGATAGGTTCGTCGCTCTGTCCCCCAATTACCCGTCCCGGTGAGGCGAGACGTTTCCCGACTGGTCTTGCTGCAGCTCGCGGAGTAGCACAAGGACCTCTTCAGCCGCTGAGGCG
>CAMYNX010000357.1 GCA_947259875.1 uncultured Gammaproteobacteria bacterium
TGTTGTTGCCGGAGTAAAAGCGCGGTTATTTGCCGCGGCCTAGTTTAACTTGGAATCGGCATCGCGGCGTTCCTGCCACCAATATTTGGCAAGAGATGCGCGCACGGATCTTAGCAGTCGATTTCGTCGTCGAACCCCAATTCGTTCTGATTTTCATTGCAGGACTCGGCTTGCGCCACTTCTCGGTACATTTCAATGATCTCGTCGCCATAGGTCTCCCAAAGATGATCTCGAAGTATATCGAGGAACTCAATGACCGTATGGGCGTCCTCGGTGTTCCAATACGTCGTGATTCGTGTCGTGTTCATTGTCATGGTCGTGTCTCTGACGCAGGTTCGTTATCATGGGGTTTTGATCGAGCCGAACGTTTTGCCTTCGGCGTTTTGATTTTTCGACCCGCGCGCTCCTTGGCTTCTCGCAAGCGATAGGATTCGCCCTCGAGCACGATAATCTCGGAGTGGTGTATCAATCGATCGACGATGGAGACCACACAGGCGGCGTTAGGGAACACCTCGTTCCATTCGGTGAACGGGCGGTTGGTGGTTACAATCGTCGGCTTGGTTTCATAACGTTGGTTGACGATGTTGAACAATAGATCCGCATGGCGAGTGCCGTAGGCGAGATAACCGACTTCATCGATGACCAGCACTTGCGGATGCGCGTAGTGACGTAATCGCCGACGCAAGGCGTTGTCACCATCCTGTGCCGCGAGATCGCCGAGCATCTGAGCGGCGTTGACGAACAACGCCGTGTGTCCCTGCAGAACGGCGTGGTGCACGATGTTCTGCGCGATCGTCGATTTACCCACCCCATTGGGGCCGACCAGCACGATGTTGGTTGCCTCTTTGATGAACGCGAGCGTCATCAGCTCGGATACGGCCGCCTTGTCGCATTGCGTGGGCCAGTCCCAGTCGAAGTCTGCAAGCGCTTTGAAGCGACCGATATGCGCGGCACGCAATCGTCGCTCCAATCCGCGTTGCTTGCGTTCGACTTCTTCCCAGCCGATTAGGGTGTTGACCCAGGCGAGTTGTGTCTTGGTCAGTTCATCCCAATGCGCGAGCAAACCGTGGAGCGGCAGCGCGGCTGCCCGACGCATTTGCTCGTCGCGGTTGAATTCGTCACTGGTGCGGGTCATGAGTCGGCTCCTGTTATCTCGTCATCGGTTTCAGTTTCGGTGTTGAGTTGGTCATAGACATCGAGTGATGCGGGGCGCACCACAATGTGTCTTGCTTTGCTGTTCTGTGCCATGGCGACGCTGAGCGGGGGTGGCTGATGACGCTGTTCGCGCTGGCGCTCCAGGGCTTGGCGGACGGCGTTGGGGTGCGCGACCTGATGGGTGAGCGCCTCGACGATGGCGCGCTCGAGCGCCGCCGCACCGTAGTGCTCAAGCAGCTGTATCAGCTGCGAGACCACATGGCGCAGACGATTGCCGCGCGCGGCGGCCTCGCGCAGTAACGCCGCGCTCGACGGCGCGGCTTTGACCAATCGGTCCTGCCCGCGGTGTTGGCGTGCCCGACGCTTGGCCCCAACCAGGGCGTCGATGTGCGCCGGGTTCTCGATCTGTTCGCCTTTGCCATACACGCGCGTGTGTTCGGCAACGAGCTCGGTGCCGGCAAGCACCCGCACGCGCGTGAGCGAGGCCACCACGACCACGGTGCGCCGTACATAGGTGTGCGGCACCGAGTAGTCATTGAGATCGAAACGGATATAGGGGGTTTTGCCGACGTTGACTTCGATGCGCTCGTCGGTTTCAAACGGGTTATCCGCTAGCGTCAACAGGTACGGGCGTTCTTGTTCAAAGGCCTGTCTGACGGTGAGGCTGGGATCTTCCGGACACCGGCGATTGGCACTATGGCCGAGACACCAGGCGTGGGCCTGTGCATTGAGATCATCGATGTCCGACCATTGCCGCCCGGCAAAGAAGCTCTCGCGGATATAGCGTATCGCGCGCTCCACACGGCCTTTCTCATTGCCGCGGGCAACGGAAACTGGGCGCGGTTCGAAGCGGTAGTGCGCCGACAAGCTCAGCAACGTCGGATGAAAACGGATCGCATCGCCGTGGCGCTCAACGACCACCGAGCGCAAGTTATCGTACAGCAGCACGCGGGCCGAGCCGGTGAAGAAGTTGAACGCCCCGACATGACCGCGCAGAAAATTATCCATGCGCTGATTGAGATAGAAGCGCAGGAAGACCTGGCGGCTGAAGCTCAGTACCATCACAAACGCCATTAACGGTCGTCTGGCACGCCCGATCTGCAGGTGACCAAAGTGTGCCCAATCCACTTGCGCCTGTTCGCCCGGCAGCGTCTTCAGTCGCAGGTACGCTGCGCTCGGTTTGCGCGGACGTAACTGCGCCACATGGGCGCGGAACTGGCT
>CAMYNX010000358.1 GCA_947259875.1 uncultured Gammaproteobacteria bacterium
GCCGGGGGAAGATAAGGCAGGATCAATAAATCTTTCTTTGTCTTGGGTGTGTCAATTTATCTGAGCATAACTGTGTCAGATTATCTGAGCGCTATAGAGGAATGATATGAAGCACGTGCAGGGCGGAAAAGCGAAGCGCCTTCCGCCGCATGGGGACGGCTGGCATAATCTCGACATGCCCGATTATCGCCAAAACCGCGCGCCTGGCGGAACGTACTTTTTCACGGTCAATCTTCTCGAACTCAAAAGCGACCTGTTAGTCCGTCACATTGACGTCTTTCGGGGCGCGATTGAACACGTTCGTCGGTCGCGGCCATTTCATATCGATGCGTGGGTGGTATTGCCGGACCACATGCATTGCATATGGTCTTTGCATGAGGGAGATGACAATTATTCGCGGGTAAAAAAAAGAAACGCAAAAATTATTGCGAATAATACCCTAGTGCCAATTGACAGGGGCCGGCTAATGGGTGGGTGACCTTAGGTTGCGCGTGCCGGAGTTCTATCCCGAATACGGGGGCGGTCGCGTAACTGGCCGTCCTACCGTGATCTGAAATCCCTTTCGTACGCCGAGCCAAGTGTAGCCTATGGCCCCGGTTCACCTGAACCCACTTTTAGGAGTACCTCAAAGGTTGTGTTTCCGGGAAAAATATCATTCCGTCATTAACGGAATATATTCGACGGGCCGCGTGTTCCAGAATGGAACTACCTCGGTAAAATGAGAAGTTACTTTTCTGGTAAATATTCGGCGAACCCACCTCCATACTGAAGAAAGTACGGGACACATCGAACATAATCGTGTATAAAGCTGGGCATGGAAGATCCCGCCCAGCATCGGCCCGAGCTCCTAGCGCCAGAGGTTTCTGGCGAACTCATTTCCAATCCCTTTTCGCAAAAGATAGTCCAACTGACGCAAGCAGAACATATTGAGCTCAAGTGGCAAGGGAATTACTGGAAGAGCCAGCATGAGCGTCTAAAGACGCAGCACGAAGAGCTGAAGCAGGAGCTCGAATTGGCTCATGCCAAAATCAGGGATCTCGAGCAACGGCTCTATGGTAAGAAGACTGAGAAAGGGACCACGAAGGCAGATAAGCCCACTACGCACGACGGTCGCGGGTCTTGCCGACCTCGCGGCCAACAAAAAGGGAGCCAAGGTCACGGGCGCACCCCTCGGCCTGATCTGCCCGTTGTTGAAGAGGAGCGAGATGTGGCACCTGAGGATAGAACGTGCCCCATCTGCGCGAAGGCGTATGCTTCACACACTCAGACAGAGGACTCGAGGATCATTGAGGTCCATGTCAGAGCCCATGTTCGCCTGATCAAACGAAAGATGTACACCCAAGCCTGTGACTGCGAGGGTGTAGCGGGTATTGTGACCGCCCCAGCGGCGGCGCGTCTGGTTGCTAAAGGTTGTGTTGGCATATCGGTGTGGACAGAAGTTCTGCTCAACAAATTCCTTTTTTCCCGGGCGACGTATAACTTGTGCACGGACTACGCCTATCGAGGCCTACCCCTAGCGCCTGGCACGCTCACGGGAGGGCTAAAGCAGATCGCACCCCTATTCGAACCGTTGGTTGAGGAGCTCGTCGAAAAGCAGCTGAGCGAGGAGCTGTTTCACAATGACGAGACCGGCTGGAAGGTGTTCGAAGCGATCGAAGGCAAAGTGGGGTATCGATGGTATCTTTGGGTGACCCAATCGCCCTCGGTGGTCTATTACGCGATGGCGCCGAGCCGCAGTGGCGATATCCCTATAGCGTATTTTTCCGGACTGGACAAGCGCCTGGAGCAGGTCATTGTGGTGTGTGACCGCTATAGTGGTTATAAGCGCTTGGCGCGGGAAAACGCCGTGATTCTGCTGGCATTTTGCTGGGCGCACGTGCGCCGTGATTTCCTCGATGCGGCCAAGAGCTGGCCTGAGCTGCAGAGCTGGATGTTCTCCTGGGTCGAGGCGATCGGCGAACTCTATGCGCTCAACGCGCAGCGCTTGGAACACTGGGATGAAGCGCGGGCTTTAGAGGATCAAACGCCGGCCTTTATGGAGCGGCATCAAGCGCTCGAGCACGCCATCGAACAGATCGCTGAGCGCTGCGACCACGAACTGCAAAAGCAGAGCCTGCACGTTGCACAACGCGATGTCCTCAACAGCCTGAAAAATCACTGGCTGGGACTGACTGTTTTTGTGAGGTTTCCTCAAGTTCCCATGGATAACAATACCGCGGAACGGCGAATGCGCAACCCCGCTATGGGGCGTAAAAACTACTACGGCTCCGCGAGCCAATGGAGTGCCAAGCTGGCAGCGATGATGTTTTCACTGTTCCAAACCGTACTGCTGTGGAAGCTCAATCCACACCATTGGTTACACAGCTATCTGCTCCATGAAGCGCTATTGCGGACGTGATTTTACCGATCAGCAACTGGAGCAGATTCGCGAGCTCATCGCCGAAGATCCCAACCGTACGCGTGCCGAGCTCTCCCGGTTAACCTGCCAAGCTTTAGCCTGGTTCAAGGCCGATGGCGGTCTAAAAGAGATGTCATGCCGCGTGGCGATGTTACGCATGGCCAAGGACGGCCTGATCACCCTACCCTCGCCACGGCGTAAACTGGCAAAACAAAAGATCCGACTCACCTCCCAGAGCGATCCACAGCCGGTCGTGACTCAACCGGTCCATGCCTTAGCCCCTGCGCAGCTCTGCCCCGTGGTGCATCGTGAGCATTCCCGGTTGTGGAATGAGTACATCGATCGTTACCACTACCTCGGCTACAAGCCGCTACCCGGTGCGCAGCTGCGCTACTTCGTGACTATCGACCAGCAGATTGTCGCCGCCTTGGGCTTTGGCGCCGCGGCCTGGCAGATTGCGCCGCGCGATCAATTCATCGGCTGGTGCCACGAACAACGCCAACGTAACTTGCCGTTGATCGTCAATAATGCCCGCCTTCTCATTCTACCCTGGGTGGTTTCAAAGAATCTTGCATCCAAGATTCTGGCGATGACCGCACGTCGACCCCCTGATGACTGGGAACGTAAATATGGCATACGCCCTGTTTTATTGGAGACTTTTGTAGATACCGAGCGCTTCACCGGCGCTTGCTACAAAGCGGCGAATTGGATCCATGTCGGCAAAACCAAAGGACGTGGGAAACTCGGACCGCCTGGCAAACAGAGTGTGCCTATCAAGGACATATGGCTTTATCCGCTATCCCGTCACTTTAGGCAACAGCTAATCCGCTGATTCTATTGTCGGTGGGTTCGCCGAATATTTACCGCACAGCATTGGCAAGCCATTGAAAAGCCTCGCGAATAGGCTATTAAAACGAAGGGCACGCGCCTTGCCGAGTTGCGATGCGCTGAATCGGCAACACCGTCACGTAAGATGGAACTGAGCTGTTCATGATGCATTATAAAACAATGGCTTAGCGTTATTGATCCGTTGAAATTTTATTAGAATGAACGCCACTCGTTAGCATCCTTTCGGAGTATCTTCCGACCCCAATCATATGCAATAGTCTTGTTATTCTGTCGGTTTCCGCATATAAACGAGGAATGACTTCTCTTGACCACTATCTCGACGAACAGCTTTCCCGTGGCAAGGCCTATTTCTCTCGGGAAGAGGCCTTGGAAGCGCTTGGCCTGAGTGCAGGGGCATTCATTGCCACCGCAGCCAGATTGGCCAAGAAGCATCGGCTGGCAACTCCCCGCCGCGGTTTCTACCTGATCATGCGAGCGGAGGATCGCGTGAAGGGGGCGCCGGACCCGGTACGCTGGATCGACCCCCTGATGCAATACCTAGGCCTCGACTATCGAATCTCCTTGTTGCGCGCGGCTGCTTTCCATGGTTCCTCGCATCAAGCGAGCATGGTCTTTCAGGTGATCGTCCCGAAACAGCTCCGGGCATTCGATATGGGTCGCCACCGGCTCCAGTTCCTGTACCAGACCCCGGTGGCCTTCACCAAAACCAACGTGCCCGATTGGCTCGGGCAAATGAAAAGCGAGGCGGGTTTCGCCAAGGTGGCGGGCGTGGAGCTGACGCTTCTGGATTGCGCCCGCTACTTCCACAAGGCCGCCGGCATCAATGGCGTGGCACAGATTGCCCAGGACCTCGGCACCAGCGCCGATCCAAGAAAACTGGCAAAAGCCGCTATGGCCTACGA
>CAMYNX010000359.1 GCA_947259875.1 uncultured Gammaproteobacteria bacterium
TCACGGCCGTGGAGGATCTCATGGATGGCCTGGCGGGTGGTGTACACCACCTCCGCCGCCTTCTCCGTAACCGGGTATTGTTCATGGACCTGGGCCGGCGACACCAGTTCTTTGGTCTCCCGGATCCGCAGATCGTCGGTTCTATACTTCATGGAGGATTAGTCTAAACCTGGGGTTATGGTAATGATTCTACTCGAAATTCTATGGTTTGTTCGAGTTTCGGCGCTGATTATGAGTGCCTGTCCATGCTGAAACACCTCGCGCGCAACTATCGTGTACACTTCCAAGTAAGATGATTATTGACCCCCGATCATGGTAGCGACTGTCAAAGAGGCAACTATCCCGCAACAGGATCTGCAACGACCCGAACTGTACATCAACCGGGAGCTCAGCCTGCTGGAATTTAACCGCCGGGTATTCGAACAGGCCATTGATCTCAATGTTCCCCTGCTCGAGCGGCTGCGGTTTCTGTGCATTACCAGTTCCAATCTGGATGAATTCTTCGAGGTCCGCGTGGCGGGTCTCAAGCAGCAAGCAGAGTACGGGAGCACCCAAACCGGCGCCGACGGCTTGACCCCAAATGAGGTCCTGCGCCGGATCAGTACACGAGCCCATGCCCTGGTACAAGACCAATATCAGTGTCTCAACGATCAACTGCTACCGGCGATGGCAACCGAGGGTATTCGATTCTTGCGGCGCGAGGAGTGGAACACGAAACAGATGCAATGGCTGAAAACATACTTCAGCAACGAGTTGCTGCCAGTCATTAGCCCGATTCGTCTCGATCCGGCCCACCCTTTTCCGCGCACATTGAATAAGAGCTTACACTTCATCGTGTCCCTCGAAGGCAAGGACGCCTACGGCAACAAGGGCGGCATGGCGGTGGTGCCGGCACCACGCTCTTTACCCCGCCTGATTCGCCTACCCACAGAAATCGCCGACGGTCCGAATGAATTTACGTTCCTCTCGTCGGTGTTGCACACCTATATCGGTGAGTTGTTTCCAGGGATGAAGGTGAGCGGTTGCTACCAGTTTCGCGTCACCCGAAATAGTGATTTGTTTGTGGACACGGAAGAGGTCGACGACCTCAAGCGCGCCCTGGAAGGCGAGCTGCCGTCGCGGCGTTACGGTGACGCGGTCCGTCTGGAGGCGGCGGATAACTGTCCCGAGGAGCTGGCCAACTTTCTATTGCGCCGGTTTGAGCTCACCAAGGAAGATCTTTATCAAGTTAACGGTCCGGTCAATCTCAATCGCTTGATTGCATTACCTGACATCGTGGAACGACCGGATCTGAAATACCCCAGTTTTACGCCGGGATTGCCGCCGCGATTGCCTCAAACTACCAACATGTTCAAGGCAATCGCGTCCAAGGATATCCTGCTGCATCATCCTTTCCAGTCATTCATACCGGTAGTCGAACTTATACGGCAGGCAGCCGCTGATCCCAATGTGCTGGCAATAAAACAAACGCTCTACCGCACCGGCTTGGATTCAGTGATGGTGGAATCACTGATGGATGCGGCACGCGTCGGCAAGGAGGTTACCGTGGTGGTGGAACTCCGCGCCCGCTTTGACGAAGCCACCAACATCGGTATCGCGAACAAGCTTCAGGAGACCGGTGTTCAAGTGGTCTATGGTGTGGTGGGTTACAAAACCCATGCCAAGATGCTCATGGTTGTTCGCCGTGAGGCCGATAAGTTGCGCCGCTACGTCCATCTAGGGACCGGTAATTATCACGACCGCACCGCTCGCCTGTACACCGATTACGGACTTTTCACCTGTGATAAGAAGATCGGTGAAGATGTTCACAAATTGTTCATGCAATTGACGACCCAAACCAGGACATCGGGACTCAACAAATTGTTGCAGTCACCGTTTACCCTTCAGCCGGGGCTTCTCGACCGAATTGAACGCGAGGCGGATAACGCCAACGCGGGAAAGAAAGCCCGGATTATCGCTAAGGTCAATGGATTGGTGAGTGCGCCGGTGATCCAAGCACTGTATACGGCGTCGCAAGCGGGAGTACAGATTCAATTGATCGTACGTGGAGTGTGTTGCTTGCGTCCGGGGATTCCAGGTGTGTCTGAGAACATCAGCGTACGCTCGATCATTGGCCGCTTCCTCGAACACACACGGGTGTATTTCTTTCACAATGACGGTAATCCTGAAGTGATGTGCGCGAGCGCGGATTGGATGCCCCGTAATCTGGTGCAACGTGTCGAGCAATGCTTTCCAATCGAGGACAAAAAGCTCAAACGGCGTGTGATCGACGATTTGGAGCTGTACTTGCGAGACAACACCCAGGTGTGGGAAATGCAAAGCGATGGCACGTATGTGCGCACGCCGTTACCCAGCAC
>CAMYNX010000360.1 GCA_947259875.1 uncultured Gammaproteobacteria bacterium
AAGACTTGCTGGCGACAAACTCAAGAACCTGTTTAAAGCGTTCGGGCGCGCGGTAGCCATTCACCCTGACTACGGTCTTGTTGGATTCATCGAGGAACATGATCGCGGGCGTTGCCGTGACATTGAGTATCTCCGACAGTTCTTTCTCCGACACTGAAATTTCTTCGTTGTAGACTATTTCGCGGTCACCGCGCACGTTGATGGCAATGCTGTCGAAATTTTCCTGGATGAAACCGGTCAGCGGTTCGGCTTCGAAAGATTCCTCGAGCATTCGATCGCAGTAAGGGCAACCGTTTAACTGGAAAAAAAGCAGGACATGCTTGCCCTCGGCGGTCGCTTCGTCGACATCATCGGCAATTTCAAGAAAGCTCTCCTTGAACCAGCTTGGCGCAGAATGGGCGACACCTCCGACAATCTTTCCTCGTGGAGTTGAATCGGCGGCGATTGACTGGGATGCGTACAGCATACTGACCAACAGGAACAGCAGAGAATTTAAGCTGCGAGCAGGTTTCACATTTTATTCTCCTTTTTCACTGAAACAAAATTATCAGTCTTACAGGTAGACCGGTATGACTGTATATTTAGTTCATAGCTCTGCAGAAAAATGTGCGTCCTACCATGACAAAAAACAAGGTGCTTGAAAGACCGAGGTAGGCGAAGAACCGCGAATACCCACCGAACGGCGAGCGTCGGTGACGTGTGCACAGCGGCTCACGCATATTCTTACTGCCGAAATCGAGACCTGCTACTAGACATTCTCGCATCCACAGCACTACAGCCTTGAATCGTCGCGCCGGATGTCCTGTTTGGGCCGCTATGTATAGCTATACATAGCGACCCCTATGCATAGTTTTCAACTATGTATAGTTAACAATTGGTCGGTTGTGCTAGACGGCAATTTCGTTGGGTTGAGGGAGAACACAGGCGAGGCGAAGCTATACATAGTTATTCCTTGTTCTAAGGTGGCAATGCGTTCCTGTCGTAGGCCGACACATCCGCCAAGTGAACGTTGCTTTCCGCGTTATCCCGTATTCACTAGGCAACACCGCCCTCGTCTTCAGGAGGCCGAAACCAAAATCGTCCGTGATCGTCCGCCTGACGAGTCGATGCAGCTCCTGCCGCAGGTGTAACTATGTACAGATCACGCTGGACTCGATGCTTGTTCGACTAGGCGTTGGCGCTATATCTATACATAGTGTATGTGCCGGGGTAAAACCGCGATTATTTGCCGCGGTGAGTGAGTAGAAATAGCAAACCCGTCATTCCAGTGTTGTATGCATTTAGGTGTGCTCGGTCCTTGCTCGGTGACAGATTAGTGTGTATTTGGTGGTGACAGGGTAAGAGAGATTCGGTAAGACGGTCAGGCCGAAGAGAAAGGCATAGCGTCAGCCTTGATTTGACCGTCACCACCGACGCCATGCCCCGAACCGTGCCTTCGCACAGCCGGACCAGTGTCGCACTCGGACCGGTGTAAATCCAGCCCTCATCGGCACTTTCTCGCCGATGACCATCAGTGCCCGGTACTACCACTGCGCCTGCTGCCATTGCCAGGTTTTTCTTTGTCGCTACTGCGACCGAGGCAATGTGTACTGCGCCAAGGGTTGTGCGCAACTGGCCCGTACCCAGTCGTTACGCCGAGCCGGTGCTCGCTACCGCGCAACGCGCCACGGTCGTCGTGTCAACGCGGCCCGTCAAAGCCGCTTTCGCCAGCGTCAACGAGAAAAAGTAACGCATCAGGTTTCCGTACCGCTACCCGCTCTTGTTCTACTGTCGCGCGCATTGCCAAACAGGGGTGCTGTTGCACCCATGCAGCGCAACAGCGCCGAGACAGGCATTCGTTGTCATGTCTGTCAGCGCGAGTGCGATGCGTTTGTCAGAATCGACTTTGTTCGCGCAACGCGGCGTGCTCGCCAATCTCGAGCACCGTGATCTGAACGTTAGAGCAGGCGATTGAGGGAGAGAGCGATTGAGCATTGATAAACAACTCGAGGCGAAGATTCTTCGTTATCACTTCGTCGAACACTGGGGCGTGAATACCATCGCTAGGCAACTCGGTGTCCATCACACCACGGTGGATCGTGTGCTGTGTCAGGCCGGCTTACCCAAAGCTGAGCGCACACGACAACCGTCTATTGTTGACCCTTATCATCCGATGATTATCGAGACGCTGGAGCAGTATCCGACGCTCACGGCAACGCGCTTGCTGGCGATGGCGCGCGAGCGCGGCTACCCAGGTGGATCCAGCCAGTTCCGCGCCCATGTGGCGCAGTTACGTCCGCGCAAACCGAGCGCAGCGTACCTGCGACTGAAGACGCTGCCGGGCGAACAGGCGCAAGTGGAT
>CAMYNX010000361.1 GCA_947259875.1 uncultured Gammaproteobacteria bacterium
TGGCTATAGCGTGTTCGAACATTACGAAGCAGGAATCTCCTCTGAAATGACCACCTACGTCGCTATGGACGCACCGGTGAAGTTTGCGGTCGTCAAGCTGCGCAACCATTCGGGGCGTTCGCGTCGATTGTCTCTTACCGGATACCTGGAGCTGGTGCTTGGTGAATGGCGGCACGCCAATCTGATGCACATTGTTACCGAAAAGGATCCGCACAGCGGGGCGCTGTTTGCCCGCAATGCTTACAACCGCCAATACGCCAATCGGGTGGTCTTTATTCAGGTCAGCGAACTTGAGCGTGCGGTGACCGGAAACCGTACAGGATTCATTGGCCGCAACGGAACGCTTGCCGATCCTGCCGCTATGCGCCGCAAGCGTTTGTCGGGCAGGACCGGTGCGGGCTTTGATCCGTGCGCTGCAGTCCAGACCTGGATCGACCTGGCTGAAGGGCAAGAGCGTGAGATTGTCTTTGTATTCGGCGCCGCTGTTAACAGCGGCGAAGCACAGCATTTCATCCAGCGATTCGGAGGATCGGCCGGGGCACAGCAGGCATTGGAAGCGGTGTGGGAACACTGGAACCACACCTTGGGTACGGTGAATGTGGAGACGCCCGATCCATCCCTGGACGTGTTGGCAAACGGCTGGTTGGTCTACCAGACTCTGTCCTCCAGGCTCTGGGGCCGCAGCGGGTATTATCAGTCCGGCGGTGCGTACGGTTTCCGTGATCAATTACAGGACACCATGGCGCTGATCCATGCGACGCCGTGGCTGGCACGCGAGCAGTTAATTCGTTGCGCCGAACGACAGTTTCACCAGGGTGATGTGCAACACTGGTGGCATCCACCAAATGGACAAGGTGTGCGCACCCATTTCTCTGATGACTATCTGTGGCTTCCGTATGCAACTTGTCGCTATGTGTCGGCGACCGGCGATACCGGCTTGCTCGACGAGTCGATTCATTTTATAGAGGGCCGCGAGTTGAAACCGGAAGAGGAGGCTTACTACGACCTGCCGCAATGTTCGACTGATTCGGCAAGCCTCTATGAACATTGCGTACGTTCCATCAAACACGGATTACGCTTTGGCGAACACCAATTACCGCTGATGGGCTGCGGCGACTGGAACGATGGCATGAATCTCGTCGGTCGTGAAGGCAAGGGCGAGAGCGTCTGGCTGGCGTGGTTCCTGTATGAGAACCTTCACCTGTTTGCAGGTCTTGCCCGTGGTCATGGCGACGAGGTCTTTGCCGAATTCTGCACCGAGCAGGCGTTGTTGCTGCGAAATAACATTGAGGCCCATGCCTGGGACGGTGAATGGTATCGGCGGGCCTACTTCGATGATGGTACCCCCTTGGGCTCTTCCGAAAATAACGAATGTCAAATCGATTCGATCAGCCAGAGTTGGGCAGTTATTTCGGGCGCCGGCGACCCGAATCGAGCCCGCCAGGCGATGGAGGCGGTGGATAAACGGTTGGTGCGACGCGATGCCAAGATTATCGGTCTGCTCGATCCGCCCTTTGACAAATCAGACCTTGAGCCCGGTTATATCAAGGGCTACGTGCCCGGTGTCCGCGAGAACGGCGGCCAATACACTCATGCCGCGATTTGGACGGTGACTGCGTTTGCCATGCTGGGCGATAGGGATCAAGCCTGGGAATTATTTGCTTTGGTTAATCCAGTCAATCACGGCAGTGGGCCTGATGATGTCGAACGCTACAAGGTTGAGCCGTATGTCATGAGCGCGGATATATATGGTACCCCGCCGCACACGGGCAGAGGAGGCTGGACCTGGTACACCGGGGCGGCGGGCTGGATGTATCGGTTGATATTGGAAACATTATTGGGGCTGCACCTGGAAGAGGACCATCTGCGTATCGAGCCGTGTATCCCGGCCCATTGGCAATCATATAAAATTCACTATCGCTACCGCGAAACGGTCTATCACATCACCGTCAAGCGCGTCGGTGAAAAAGTTGAGCATGTGATTCGCGTGACGGTGGACGGTATTGTGTTAATGGAAATAGGTGAAGATGTAACAAGGCCATCATATGGCATGATCCCCTTGGTGGACGACCAACTGGAGCACCACGTCGAGGTCGCAATGGGCTAAACAGCCAGCGATGAGAGAGACAAATGTAATTTTGCCCGTTATGTTTGTCGGTGTCGTAAAAAGCCTCGCCACTGACGGCGGAAAGGTTATAACTTGTTGTAGTTGTCTACAGTGTAAACAGCGTCTTTTACTTTTTACGAGTCCATCATGTTTGTCGGTGTCGCAAAAAGCCTCGCCGCCGACGGCGGAAAGGGCATAACTCTTTGTATTTCCGTACAGTGCAAAAGG
>CAMYNX010000362.1 GCA_947259875.1 uncultured Gammaproteobacteria bacterium
CAGAAACAGTGTTTTTGACGGCGGATTGGCGGTCGGAGGGAGATAGCCAAAAATCTCATCCATGTAAAGGATCGCCCGCAGGCTCCCGGTACCCGGCTGACGCCGCATCCAGCTGATCACTTCGTTGAGCAGCATGGTTACGAAGAACATGCGCTCCGCATCCGACAAGTGGGCGATAGAAACCACCGAAACCCGGGGCTGACCGGAGCCGGTATAAAGCAGACGCCCCGCTTCCATCGGCTCACCTTCCATCCACACCTCGAAGCCCGGCGCCGCCAGCAGGTTGTTGATGCGCATTGCCAGCGCGACCCGCTCCTTGGGCGGAAAGAACGAATCGATGTCCATGACCCCGATACGCGCAATCGGAGGCTTCTGGATGGCCGCGATCAAGCCCGGCAGGTCGAGATCCTGAGTATCGTCCCAGCGATGCTGGAGGATGTTTGCGATCAAGATATGCTCGCGGCTGGTGAGCGGGTCGCCCTCGATATCGAGCAGCGCAAGAATGCTGGTTGCCGTGGATAGAATGCGCTCGCGATATAGGTCCCGGTCTTCCCTGATCTCCGCGGGCGGGGCGGTGAATGATCTCAATACCGAAATCGGCAGACCGGCCGTACTGCCGGGCGTGTAGATCGCCATGTCCACGCTGTCGCGCAACCGCTGGATTCGGTCTGGGGTCTGCCCCCACTCTGCCAGGCCTTTCTTCCACAAGCGCGCCTGGTTCTCGCCATACTGCGCGACGGTACTTCCATCCTTGGCCGCCTCCTGCGGATTGACCCAAGGTTCGAAATCCTTGCCGTTGAGACCGGGAAAGCTCAGCAGAATGTTCCCCAGGTCACCCTTCGGATCAATCGCAATCACCGGAATCTTGTCGATGGCGGCCTCTTCAAGCAGTCCAATCCCAAGGCCGGTCTTCCCGCTACCGGTCATACCGATGATGACCGCGTGGGTGGTAAGGTCCTTTGAATCATACAGAACCAACTCTTCCATGAGCTTGTCTTTGTCTAGATCGTAGACCTTGCCCAGATAAAATGCGCCGAGTTTTTCGAAATCCTCCATTGACCGCTCCCAATGACTTGAACACATTATGTTACTGCAACAATAAGTGACGGACCACGATTATCGTGATCGCTAGAAGTTCTGATTTGAGTTTATTATCGAACCGGACTCACCGACGGATAAGGATATCCGCTATGCCCCGACGCGCCCGTATCGCCGTGCCCGGCATCCCCTGGCACATCATCCAACGCGGCAACAACCGCAGCGCCTGTTTCTACGCCCAGCAAGACTACCGCCGTTACCTGGAAACTCTGGCGGACATGGCATCACGCTATGACTGCGAGGTTCATGCGTACGTATTGATGACCAACCATGTGCACCTGTTGTTGACGCCGGCCCGCAAGGACAGCGCCAGCCTGTTGATGAAACATCTCGGGCAATGTTATGTGCAGTATATCAACCGTCACTACCGGCGCAGCGGCACACTGTGGGAAGGCCGATTCCGTTCCTGTCTCGCCCAGCGGGACGAGTATGTGCTGGCCTGCTACCGTTACATCGAACTCAATCCCGTTCGCGCCGGTATGGTCGCACATCCGCGCGCCTACCCATGGTCAAGCTATCAATGCAATGCACAAGGCAGGGTCAACCGTCTGATGACCCCGCATGACGACTACGACCGCCTGGGCCGCTCGGACTCTGAGCGCCGCGCCGCATGTTGAGCCGGCGGGTCACGCCAGGCAAGACCGGTCGGCCCTCGCGAGGTCGTGGCAGCGGGGATTAATCGGGGTCTGCCCCCTATCAACCCGCTCATTTGAGAAGCGGATCGATCTCTGCCTTGAACCTCGTCAAAGGCGCCGCCCCGCTGACGAGGCGCACCTCTCCGGTCTCGTTGTTCAGCAAGATGTTGCCCGGGGTACCGGTGATGCCGACCGGTGCCCCCTCTTTCAGGTCCTGTGTGACGCGCCCCGCGTGCTTGCCGCTATCTAGACAATCCTTGAACGCGCCTGCATCTAGGCCCAACTCTTGCGCACCTACTTAGTCTGTGCATAAGTTCGCCGACGGACTACTCACCTATCACCGACGACACCGGCAAAGATCAGTTCAGTTAATCAACTATCCAACTTATCCACAGATAAGCAAACTGTCCCCCAAATTACACGGATCATCAACCGGGCACTGCCCGTATAGCCGCCGTAACCCATAAAAAAGCCCCGTACCTGGACGGGTACGGGGCCTGAAATTAAAGCCTGGCAGTGTCCTACTTTCACACGGCAGCTGCCGCACTATCATCGGCGCTGAGTGTTTTCACTTCTGAGTTCGGTATGGGATCAGGTGGTAC
>CAMYNX010000363.1 GCA_947259875.1 uncultured Gammaproteobacteria bacterium
GGCTTCGCCTCTAATGAATCCACTCATTCAATGACCCATCTGTTGGAAAAACTCATTATATCTTTTAACGAGTTTTCACACAGTCTGGGCACTTTGCGGAAGTACCGTGCAAGGCCGCTACAAAACCATGTTGAAAAATTATGGATGACGGCAACGAAGTGTACACCGGACGCACGAAACGATGATTGTCCAACACGCGACCGTCCGCAGTTGGCCCTGAGCGACCGTAGTCGGTACGAGCGCTAACCAGCCGTTTTCTGGCTTGTTTTCTTTTCGGCTCACTTTTTGTCGTCGCGCTTGTTTCAAATGGTAAAGATTCGCACGCCTTCCAACAGTAACCGCGCAATCCCGCTCACCAGCAGCGCCACACCCACAGACAGAGAAATCGAGAATAGTGCTTCTTTACGGCCTATGGTTTGTAGCATCACCGCAAACGTCGATATGCACGGGATGTAGAATGTCAGGAAAAGCAGGAAGGTCACGATCTGCACCCAATCCAAGTAAGCGCCAACTTCGAACGTACCCAGTGCCTGATAAATCATCAACAATGATAATTCCTTGCGCAGAATGCCAAACAGAATTGGCACGCCCAGCACCATCGGTAAGCCCAACCACCAGGAGGTAACCGGCGTGAACATCGCGTTGATGATGTGGTCCGCACCGGCATGGCTGAGCAACGCCAACACGATGCTGCCACCTACCAATAAAGGCGTGACGATAGTTAAGATGTCGCGAGTGCGCGCCCAGGTGTTATAAAGTAGAGAGCGCCAGGTTGGCATGGCGTAGGGCGGGATATCCAGTACCTGTCCGGGGCCGGTTTCGGGATAGCGGAGCGTAAGCAGGCGTCCCAACACCGCAATCACGCTGATCGTCAGCATGAAGATCGCGAAAACCCCAACTCCCCCCAGATACTTGCCGCCCAAGGCTAAGATAATGGCGGAACGCGCCGAACAGGGGACGAAAGTGATCAGCAGCGAAGCGACGACGCGATCGCGTCCGCGGGCGGCGGCAGCGGCACCGGATATCGCCGGCACATTACAACCCAGCCCGAGCAGGAAAGGCACGGCAACCCCGCCATGTAAACCGATCTGATGAAAACCGCGGTCGACGACGAAGGCGATTCGTTGCATGACCCCCGCCTCCTCCAGCGTTACCAACAACAACACCAGCGGAATCATGTACGGTACGACAATTCCAATCAGACCGATCAGACCATCCACGACCGCGCGTCCGATGACGCCACCGGTCGTTTGTGGCTGCCAGCCAGACACCCAATCGACCAGCCGTGCCGCCGTCATCCCATCGAGCCAGGTGCTGACCTCAACCACAACAAATAGCACAGCGGCGAACACCGCCAGGCTGCCGACCAAACCCCAGTGGGGATGCAGAAACAGTTCGTCCAGCCAATAGCGCCAACTCCTCGCTTCGTGCGGGGAACCCACACGGGTCACCGCCTCAAACAAACTGGCTGCGCGGTGATGCCGGTCGGCATGCAGCTCCTCCTCGAGTGGCCGGGGTAGCGTTTGCGCCGCCTCGGTTCGCAAACGCAACAACTCCGGCAGCATGGTAGGGAAGTGCTGTTGCATTTCATCTAAAAAGTAACTGTCGCCCGCCGCCAGCTGCATGAGCAGAAATGAGTGCGGAACGCGGAACGCCCTTTGCAGCTCGGGGCGATTCAAGGCTTTACTCAGGGGTCGGAGGCGGTCACAGATGTGCTTACTGGCGCGTTGCGGAAATGGATATTCCCCCTCGCGCACGGCGTTCACCGCTGCCGCAAACAAGTCCGAGATGCCGTGTCCCATCAGCGCTACGGTGGGTACCACCGGTACTCCAAGTAATCTACTCAGGGCATTCGTGTTGATGTACTGTCCCTTTTTTGAGGCCTCATCCATCATATTCAGTGCGATAACTATGGGTCGCCCCAACTGGCTAAGTTCCAGATTGAGCTCCAGGTGGCGCTCCAGCGCCGTGGCATCGATCACTTGGATAATGACGTCGGGTGGGGTAAACGGGGCGGGTGGTTCACCCGACTCGTGCACCGAAACCAGCGGCAACTCGTCGCCCCACAGCAGATACTGCAAGGCGACCAGATCATCATGCTGCAGGTTGTTCAGGGAATGGATGCTCGGCAGATCGACCAGACGCGCCTCGTCAAAGCCGATCTGAACCGCACACTCTCCATAAGCACGTTGGGTGCCGGCCAGCTGCCCGGTATTGATCGCTGTACTCGATACCGCCTTGAACAGCGTGCTCTTGCCACTGTTGGGCATCCCGACCAGCGCGATACGTAAGCGCCGATCGCCACGAAATAGAGGTGTACGAAGTGGAATAGGG
>CAMYNX010000364.1 GCA_947259875.1 uncultured Gammaproteobacteria bacterium
CACCTCAATGGTGTGCTTGAAGTTGCGCTTTAAAGTCGGGGGATCGTCAAGTTCGATCACCTCGCCGTCAATTCGGGCGCGGATGAATCCCTGGGTATGGAGATTATCGATTAGTTGTGAATGTTCACCCTTACGGTCACGCACCACCGGCGCCAGCAACAATATTCGTGAGTCTTGGGGCAACGCCATCACCTGATCCACCATCTGACTCACGGTTTGCGCTTCCAGGGTGACGTTATGATCCGGACAGCGCGGATCACCAACTCGCGCGAATAATAAGCGCAGATAATCGTAGATCTCGGTCACCGTGCCCACCGTCGAGCGGGGGTTGTGGGAGGTGGCTTTTTGCTCGATGGATATGGCCGGGGAAAGGCCTTCGATCAAATCGACGTCGGGTTTTTCCATCAACGACAAGAACTGACGAGCATAGGCGGATAAGGATTCCACATAACGGCGTTGCCCTTCGGCGTAGATGGTGTCGAACGCCAAAGAGGATTTTCCCGAGCCGGACAGGCCCGTGATTACGATCAGCTTATCGCGCGGCAGGTCGAGATCGATGTTGCATAGATTGTGGGTACGGGCGCCGCGGATTCGGATGGTATCCATCGAGATGGTCTGAAAAGATTCAAACCTGATACTATACGCCGCCTTTGTTTCCCCGCGCAAAGCACAGACCTGTGATGAAAAAAGACCCCATGAGCAGAACCGAACGCCGCGCCGTCGCCACCTTGGCGGGGATATTCGGCTTGCGGATGTTGGGCCTGTTCCTGGTGTTGCCGGTGCTGGCTTTGTACGCCGTGCGCTTACCGGGTCACACACCGTTGCTGGTTGGCTTGGCGGTCGGCGCCTATGGGCTGACCCAGGCGCTGCTACAGATACCCTACGGCCTGTTGTCGGACCGGTTCGGCCGCAAACCCCTGATTACCATCGGTTTATTGGTGTTTGCACTGGGTAGTGTGGTGGCCGCACTCGCCGACGGTATCTGGGGGGTGATTATCGGCCGCGCGCTGCAAGGGGCGGGGGCGATCGCCGCGGTGGTGCTTGCGTTGACAGCGGATCTGACCCGCGAGGAACAACGCACCAAGGCCATGGCGCTCATCGGGATTTCCATCGGCCTGGTGTTTATCATTGCGTTGATTGCCGGTCCGATTCTCGCTGAATGGATCGGTGTGTCCGGCATTTTCTGGGTCACTTGCGTCCTGGCGTTGGCGGCGATCGCGGTGTTGTGGCTGTCGGTGCCCACGCCGATTCAAACCGCCCGGCGCGGCGCGGTGCAAACCGCGCCCAGCCAGATCAAGGATGTACTCAGCGACCCGCAGCTGCTGCGTTTCGATGCCGGTATCTTTGTGCTGCACCTGGTTTTGACCGCCATGTTTGTGGTGGTGCCGTTGGCCTTGGTGCACCAGGGCAATCTCGCCGTGGGACACCATTGGAAGGTGTACGTGCCGGTGATGGTCCTGTCGGTGGCTGCCGTGATTCCAGTGATCTACCTCAGTACCAGGAAACACCTGATAGGCAAGATCTTTGCGGGAGCTGTTCTGTTGTTGCTGGTGTCGCAGTTGTTGATGCTGGTTGGTTATCACTCGCTATTGGGTTTAGCGATTGCCCTGTGGGTGTTTTTTTGGGGATTCAATGCCCTGGAAGCGATGTTGCCGTCATTGATTTCGCGGGTCGCACCGGCGGCGAGTAAGGGAACCGCGATCGGTGTCTACAATACCTTTGAATTTATGGGTGTGTTCGCGGGCGGTGTCGTTGGGGGCTGGATTTACGGTGAGTGGGGGATGGCGTGGGTATTCTTGTTTTGCCTGTTGATGTCGGGTATTTGGTTAGTGTTGGCGGTCACCGGACCAGCGCTCAAGTTGTTCGACAGCCGTTTGTTGCGTGTGGGGCAGAGTGCTCCGGAGCAGGCCAAGGCGCTGGCCGATCGCTTGCTGACGGTGCCCGGGGTGATGGAGGCGATTGTCATCGCCGAAGAGGGCGTGGCGTATTTAAAGATCGACAAACAGGCGTTGGACGAGGAGAAACTTCGAGAATTTTCCTCGTCATGACTTTGTGGTCGCCGTCTATTAATATGTCGAGATCAAAGAGAATTGGCCATCTAAACCAAAGGAGGAGTTATGGCGAATAGGGGAGTGAACAAGGCGATTTTGATCGGTCATCTCGGACGCGATCCGGAGATTCGTTATGCAGCCAGCGGCAGCGCAATCGCCAACATCAATCTCGCCACCAGCGACAGCTGGAAGGACCGGCAGAGCGGCGAGACTCAAGAACGAACCGAGTGGCATCGAGTGGTGTTTTTCGGCAAGCTGGCAGAGATCGCCGGGGAATATCT
>CAMYNX010000365.1 GCA_947259875.1 uncultured Gammaproteobacteria bacterium
CTGTGGCGAATGTCTCTTGACGGCCGGGTGCTGTCGTACTGAGCAGAAATATGGGCGACAGCTAACCCGACACACCGGCCGTTCGCGGTAGAGAGACTGAAGGACGCCTGAGGGTCGACTCCAGCCTACCAACTCCGTGTTACTCCCGCGAGCCAGTTCGTTGCACCGTGTTTGGCAACAACCGGCCAATTTCAGACCTACGAGGTTCTTGGCATGTCATACAAAACCCGCCATTTGCGGTTCGGTGGTGCTTCGCTATTACTTCCAGAAAGCGTACATTCAACACTGTGGTCCACGGCAATACACCTGCAAGTTTCCGGGCCGCCACACTCACCGTAGGTTTCGAGCAAAAAGCCCCTTGTCCAACGTGATAGCTATCGGGTCGTCTGAATCACTGGCAGGTAAGGTTTGCAGGGTGAATACCTTGCGGTCTTGCTGTGGGGCCACGGCAATGAGTTAGGTTATGGAATGCCACGGCAGCTGATTCATCTGCCCTTCTTCAACGGTGTCGGAGCCACATAACCGTTCTCACCATCCCGCTCCAACATCTCTTGTCGCTCCAGTTAACGAGCAATACGCTAGACTATGGTATGAGTGCAGACTTCGACTGTCAGCAAAAGGACATTAAAAAACCCGCCGCAAAGGGCGAGTCTTAATCTAAATTAAGGAACTATTATGCTGCTTTTCTTTTACGACTGAAACCTAAGCCAGCTAAACCTAAACCCATGAGCGCGAGGGTGGCGGGTTCAGGCACTGATGTTGTTGTGGTGTAGAACTGAAAATACTCATTAGTATTATTACCGCCATCATTCTCACGGACAGTGACCTTGTTGAAGCCCGTATCACTACCGATATTATTCTCGTATAGACGCCCCAATGTCAACTTGAAATTGTACTGCATGGATCACCGAGCGGGTTTGGACCATGGACTAACATCCTCGTATTCGCGTGCTGGTTAACGCATTAAGATCTGTCCGTTTTGGGGTAACCACAACCTATACTCAGGGGCTTTACCTCTAAGGAAGAACACGTGGGCTTCCCAATCTCAGTCTTATCCTCCGGATCAAGCAGTTTTCTCAAGTGGACGACAACCTGTTTTAGGCAACGGCCTTGTGCAGTGACTCCCAAACAAAGCCCACCATTTCCCGGGCACAGGCGACCTTGACTTTGTTGGGATGTTTGCCGGCAATCAGTAAGCGGTTTCGGCCTTGAGATCATTGCTGAGTGATGCCAAAACGATTGTGGTGACCTCCCGAAGAATATTCCCGAATATCCATGCCGATCCAGGAGACCAGTTGTCGCGGGTGGGCAAACCGTTTGATATCACCGATTTCCGTAATCATGGTCAACGCAAAGACATTCTTAATCCCTTTGTAACACGTTAGGGCCTGAACGGATTTCTCGTAGCGTGGTGCTTTAGCCAGGGCCTCAATCTCTTGCTCATATTCCGCAAGGATATAATTCAATCCTTTCAACTGTCTCAGTAGCAGCTCGAGGTTTACTTTGAGACTGCCCGAGGCGGCCTCTATAGTACGTTCCAACCGGCAATAGTGATGTTTTGTCCAGTGAGTTTTGTGTTGAGTCTGGGCCTTGTAGTGCAAACCATTTCGACGTAACAGCGCTTGGATGTGTTTGCGTAGCTCCGTTTGCTGTTGCAACAGATTTTGGCGTGAGCGCATCAGATCCTGATCTTGTTCTGTCTCAGGCTCCGGTATGCTGACAAGCGTTAGCATGCCATTGGCATAGAACTGTGCCAGTTGCGTCGCATCAATGCGATCCGTCTTGATTTGCTTGCCACGGGGAGAGGGAATGCTCGACGGTGCAACGACATCGCAATGATAACCTTTGCTGGCTAAATCCCGTTGCAGGGTATAACCGATGTAGGACGCTTCATAACACAGCTTGAACGTGCACCCTGGAAAATGCTTGCCTAGCTTCTCGAGCTGGCCAAGCAGCCCCTTCAATGTTGGCCGACACTTGAAATGAATGACCTCACCGGTGTTTTTGTCCAATGCCGATCCATGGTATTGCGTATCGTCGACATCAAGCCCTACGTAGACTATATTTTGTTTCATAGACGCCTCCTTATTACCTTTGGTTTCAGTGGTATAGCGTACCACTTGAGGTATCCATCCTTGATGGTAGCCCTCGATTCGGAAAACGGGGGCGTCTATATCTTCTATACTTACTTGACTGGAGTGAGGTCTGGGGAGTCTTCGCGCAATGAGCGCATCCAACTACGCTACGCCGACTTGTAGGATCTTTCTTTCGTACGCACGAGGTGACGACGAGCCTTTCGTC
Organism: uncultured Gammaproteobacteria bacterium; assembly: GCA_947259875.1. Classification (GTDB taxonomy): domain Bacteria; phylum Pseudomonadota; class Gammaproteobacteria; order Arenicellales; family JAANXG01; genus CALZGZ01. Next base: position 2,302 of record CAMYNX010000365.1, read on the forward strand.
CGTCGGCTCTACGAGGACCTAAAGGCCCGCTGCTTCGACGTCTGGTTGCGACTGCCGATCCGCTGGATGAGAATTCCCGCTCCGGTGTGTAACGGCGCAAAGTGCGCAGCAAAGGTCCGACACCGCCGGGTTAACATCACTCCTGAGTGATTGAGGCTTCCCAATTGCGCAAAAAATTTTGACGTTTCAGCCGATCAAGGAAAACCAGTAGTCCTGGACCCAGACGGATTGGACGCAAAGATGCATTGTCGCCAAGCGCATCGGCGTCAAGTGCCGGCAGCCCGGATGCGGCCACAAGCGCCGGACGGCGGCCAAGGGTGACAAGAAAATCGACCATTGCCTCGGCGTCTGAAATATTTGTCGCCTCAGTCGAGATCAGCACCGTCCTGAGCATGACGTTCGCGAAATCGCTCAGCTCGACGATTTGAAACCCACCGGTTTTCTCCAACTCGGCCGCTGCGTAGCTTCCCAGAACGTTGTAGGCGATGGCAAGTTTGCCTTCGCGTATCTCGCGGATCATATCGCCCGAGCAGCAATACAACTGCGTATCCAATCGACCAATCACCTCAAGTAGCCGCCAGAAAGTTTCGGAAACCCGCGCGTCCTGCGTCGCCATCAAGTAGCCAAATCCAGAGGTTCGAACGTCATACGTGCCAATCTTGCCGCGGAATCTCTCTGGAGATTCGCGCAGCAATTCAATCAGTTCGCTGCGTGTTGTCGGTACAGCCGTGTCCGCAAATGCGTGGTCAGACAGGATCAGAACGGCGGGTTCCTGTGTGAAAGCAAAGAGCTGGTTCCGCCAGCGCGCCCAGTCCGGCAGAGCAACCGTCGCATCCGATCGATAAACACGCGCAAAACCGTCGTTTGCAAGTTTTGTCTGCAGGTCCATTGCCGATGAAATGACAAGATCGAAGCGCACATCCTCTTCCGCGACTGCCTTCATCAGCTCGGTTGTGCTGGTGATCGTGTAGTCGATGGCAATGCTCGGATTTTCGGTTTGAAATCCAAGGAGAATGGGCTCGAACGCGGCCCGGTCAGCGGTTGA
>CAMYNX010000366.1 GCA_947259875.1 uncultured Gammaproteobacteria bacterium
GCCGCTCGAGGCCGGCGGCTGGCTCGTTGGCAAGAATGTCGAAATCGAGATCGAGGTTCAGGCCGCGGCGGCTTGAATTCTGAGTGAACCTCCGGGGTGTGCCCTCGCCCCGGGGTCAACTCTTCCCAGCTTTGTATTTCGAGGGCGAGACTCGGTGGACGCAAGACCAGTTGACGTGGACAGGCATCAGTCGAGCTTCGCTATTGCCTACGGACCCCAGAAGCGGTGGGTGAAGTGGACAGAGTCCATCTCGGGCACGAGGTCGGGATTCTCATCCTTCAGGAGCGAAGGCTTGCGCTTCGACAGTTTGGCCTTGGGACTGCCGTCGAAGATCGCCCCGCGAGTGAGTGAGGCCCCGCCAAGCAAGATCAGCACGGCGCCGGCTACAACGAAGAACGGCCCTCCGTCCCCACCAATCAACAGACCGGGACCTATCAGTCCCCAACCGACCGCGGCCAGCGGCCAGGCGCCCCGCAGATACGAGGCAAGCGTCAGCAGCAACAGCAAGCCGAGTCCTATCCACAGCGCCATTCGCTACCTCCGGGTACGGTTTCAACTTATCAGACCGGTGCCGGGAATACCCCCGCATGCGAGCAGTTGGCGATATCACAGACAGCAAGGAGCCTCATGGAACTTGGATTGACGAGCTTTGCCGAGACACACCCGGATCCGACCACCGGCACGCCAATCTCGCACGGAGACCGTCTGCACGATGTCGTCGAGGAAGTCGTGCTGGCGGAGGAAGTCGGCCTCGACGTCTACGGCCTGGGAGAACACCACCGGGCGGACATGGCTGCGTCGGCGGTCGCAGTCACGCTTGGCGCTGCCGCCGCCCGGACCAGCCGGATCCGCCTCAGCTCAGCTGTGATCATCCTCAGCTCCGCCGACCCGGTGCGCACCTACCAAGATTTTGCGACCCTGGATCTCCTCTCCAACGGGCGCGCCGAGTTGCTGGTTGGGCGCGGTTCGTTCATCGAGTCCTTTCCGCTATTTGGCTACTCGTTGTCGGACTACGACGCCTTGTTCGCCGAGAAACTCGAACTCCTATTGGCGATTCGTGACAACGAGCGAGTGACCTGGGAGGGCAAGTTCCGTGCCTCCTTGCAGGACCAGCCGGTGTACCCACGATCTCAACAGCAGCCGCTGCCGGTGAAGAAGCGCCAGCGACTGAGTCTGCTCCTGCTCCCGCGGCAACACCTGCAAGCACGGTAGAATCGGCGTCTGCATCGACACCGGCGCCGAAGGCGGCCAGTTACAGTGGCGATGTCGATAAAGAGGCCGAGGTCGTGGTGCTGGGCGCGGGCCCCGGCGGGTACACCGCAGCGTTCCGTGCGGCGGATCTGGGTAAAAAAGTGATCCTGATCGAACGCTATGAGAACATCGGTGGCGTCTGTCTGAATGTCGGTTGTATTCCATCGAAGGCGCTGTTGCACACCGCACAGGTGATCAACGAAGCGGAAGAGTTTACCGATATCGGGGTGGCGTTTAATAAGCCCGAGATCGATATCGATAAACTGCGCGCCCATAAAGAGGGTGTGATCGGTAAGCTGACCGGTGGCCTCAAAGGGCTGGCGAAGCAGCGTAAGGTCGAGATCGTTCACGGTTATGGCAAGTTCACGTCGGCTAATACGATAGAAGTAGAAGCGGATGACGGCAGCAAGACGGTGATTGGTTTTGAAAACTGCATCATCGCCGCTGGTTCGCGCGTGACTAAATTGCCGTTTATTCCGTGGGATGATCCGCGCGTGATGGATTCGACCGATGCGCTGGAGTTAGCGGAAGTCCCCGAGCGTCTGTTGATCGTCGGTGGCGGCATCATCGGGCTGGAAATGGCAACGGTATACGATGCACTCGGTGCGAAAGTGACCGTGGTTGAGTTGTCCCCGGGGCTGATACCCGGTGTGGATCGCGACATTGTCCGTCCACTGGAGCGCCGCATCAAGAAGCGTTATGAGAACATCTTTCTGAATACCAAAGTCACGGCGATTGAGCCGTCTGACGCGGGCATGGTCTGTTCGTTTGAAGGTAAAGGTGCGCCGGAACAGGACACCTTTGATCGCGTTTTGGTCTCGATCGGCCGTTCACCGAATGGCCTGTTGATCGATGCCGACAAAGCGGGCGTTGCCGTCGATGAGCGTGGCTTTATCAATGTCGATAAGCAGATGCGCACCAACGTTGATCATATCTTCGCGATTGGTGATGTCGTTGGCCAGCCGATGCTGGCGCACAAGGCGACGCATGAAGGCAAGGTGGCGGCCGAGGTGATTAGCGGCATGAAGACCTTCTTCGATGCGCGCACCATTCCGTCG
>CAMYNX010000367.1 GCA_947259875.1 uncultured Gammaproteobacteria bacterium
ACGCTCCGCAACCACCGATGTAGTGCCGACCTTTGCAAGTCAGGTTCAATGAAATCAACGCCTTAAGATAATTCTACCCCGCGAGTTGCGAAAGACGGGTTAAGTTGTTGATATTGTCGGTTCCGCCCACGTTGCAGGCATCCCCAACAACGAGGGGGAAATGAGTAGTAAATGACCAGGTCCGGGTTGAGGGGTCTGCCCCGCTAACCGGTTGTCACGTTGAGGTGGGTGACTGTTCGACGGTCGGTGTTGCGGGAACGGAAGGGCTCGATCGAAAAGTCAGGGCGCGAGCAGGGCATCTATCTCGGTTCTGCGCTGGTTTTTGTCCATGCCACTCTGCATGCTTCCCGGCCGTCTTTTGGTGCCTTTTTCGCGAAAATCCTGCGGAAGGGCACGTGAATGGGACTAGTAACGACGGAAACCACCGTCCCGGCAAGTCCGCCGGGTTTGATGCCCAGGCCAAAATCCTCGAATGACCCCCTGATCTGGAGCGGCGTTGCGAGGCTGAAGAACTGGGCCTTCTTGGCCTTGGGAGCCATCTTGATGTCGATCCGCTCGGTCTTGAAGTTGATCTCGGCATCCCCGGCAACGCGCATCCTTGTGGTATCCATGTAAATGGCCTGCTCTTTCATCACGCCGTCTTTCATGTCGAGACGCACCACCACGCAATTGACTTCGGATTTATCTTTCTGCGTGCCACCCGACATGATTGCCGAGAGCAGATTCACTGCCCACAAATCGATGATGCCGGCCGAAAAGTTCTCCGGGACCAAGATAAAATCGATATGACCCCTCGCTGTGGCCATGATGCTTTTTAGCTCCGGCGCGCGCGAGTCGAGCGCGACATCGAGCGTGATCTTGCCGCCCATATCCGTGGCGGGCTTGGCTCGCCGGCTAAGAATGCCAATGTCGAATTCCTCGATGTTCGCCGTCAGATCGACACTGACGTCCGACTGCGTGGGTCGGTAACCAAAATCGACCTGGACCGCTCCACCAGGCACATCGAGACGCAGGGGCCGCACCGCAAAATAGGTATCTTGAAGCGTCACCACCATGCGTGCGGAACCTAGCTTATCCTCGCCCGACAAGACCTGCTTGGCCGCAACGGAAAGCTCACCATCGAGCGCGCTCAACACCTCGTAGGACAGCAGCTGCCTGTGCCCGTCGCCGTTTGTCGCAGGCCCTTCTTTCCGCTTCGGTGCTTGATCCTGCTGCTTGGTGGCAGTGACCCGCCCTGGTGCCTCTCTGGTTGTAAGTGATCCGGCCTCTTTCCTCTCGCGGGTGACGAAATGATTGATCTGCAGCTGCGGCGAGACGAGATCGATCTCGACCTTTGGTTTGTTGAGTGACGTGTTGAGATTCAGTTTGCCTTGCAACCGGCTTTCACCGACTTGGCTTGCCATCGAATTTCGCCTTGAACCGCAGATCCCGTTGCGTGATCGGCAGCGCCAGCGTACCGGCCAGGTTGAGGCGCGCCTGGGGAAGTACCACCTCGATGGTCAGTGGGACCTTATCGGCGCTGGTGACGTAGTTCGCAAGCGGTGCACCGATGATCGCAATGTCAACCGGGATCTGGTCAATCTTGCCGTTCAGTTTAACGGTGGTGGCATTGCCTTTTTCCAGCAGAACGTCCCCGGAAAGCCCGGTGATGTCGAAGCTCGCCTGGGTGTTGCGATCACGCACCGTCCACTGCCCGTCGCGCAGGGTGAAGCTGACCGCGGACTCGTTGACCAGCTCCTTGAGGCTATTTCCGGCCAGTGACAGTTTCATCCTCAGGCCGCCGACCTTTGCTTCCAGGCCCTCGACCAAGCCAAACCAAGCCAGGGTTGCGCCAATGTCAACACCGCCGACGTCGACGGCGAGCTGTAATGCACGTGCCCCATCACTGAGTATGAATCCGCCCTCGGCACCCAGCGCGGTGCCCGCGATTTCTCCGTTTAAGGATAACTTCCACGGCTCGCCGCGCTGCGCGAGCGCATCGCCGTTCAGGCTGAGATTGAAGGGCTGATCCTGAAACGCACCTGCCATAGAAAACTTTACCGGTTGTCCGGGCGCCGCCGTTCCGTCGAAGGTGTCCAAATTGAGCCGGAGGGTCTTGTTCGGTGCGGCGCCATGATAGGTAACCACAATGTTCTCAACAGACAGCTTATCCACGCCGATCACGCGCAAGCTTCCTTCCTTCGCCTTCGTCACCGACTTGGCATCCGCTTGAGTAGGTGACGGCGCCGGTTGACGACTGCGGTCCTCGGGCGCGCCGAACATCCAGTTGCCACGGCCGATGGCGTCGCTCTCCAGATTTAGCGACACATCCCGTGCACTGATCTCGCCGGCGTGGATCTTGCCTCTGAGCAACGCCGACAAATCAACACTCAGTCGCAGCGCTCTCGCAACCAGGAACTGATCCGCCTTGGCACCGGGCACATTTGCGATTTTCACGCCGTCTGCCTCGATGCCCGGCGTGCTGGAAAGGTGCAGTATTAGGCGACCGTCAATCCGCACATCCCGTCCGAGGGCTGCAGTGGCGGAGTTTTCGACACCGCCACGAAGCCAACTGCCGTCGACGCTCACCCCGACCGCCAACAGTAACAGGACGGTTGCCACCAGCAGGACGAACAGGCCCCCAACGATAAACGCAATCAGTTTGATTGATTTCATGGTGATTTACATGTTTTACGGCAGTGCATGCCGGCAGTTACCGACCCATCGAAAGACACGCCAACCTATTCAGCCACCAGCGCTGATGACTTTGCTAAACGTTCAGCATGCGAAACCGGCTCCGGCATACAAAATGACGGTTGTTCATCATTTGTGTGCTTATTATATGTGTCCAAAACCGTCGTCGAATCCCCAAAAACAAGGTGTTAATTAGTGGGGAATAAGGGAGGGCGAATATTCGCATCCTGAAATCCGCTCGCACTTGCCGTTTCGAGATGTTCTCGTGCCATGGGTGGAGTTGCTGCACAAAAAGCGCAACCGTCAAGCGGTCCAGGTACCCGCGGACGGTGGTATCGGCGACGCCGAACGAACGAGCGAACTGCGGCATTCCATGTCTGTCCGTGGTAGTGCGCGAGCATCGTCCAGCGGCGACAGATCCTCGTCCACATCTGGAAACGGCGCATCCAGAGGGTCGAAGTCACGAAGCAAGGCCAGCAATCGTCCCTTGCGAATGGGTTCCACGATCTGTCGGTCGCCTTCCCGACGCACGATCGCGTCACCCCCCCAGCTCGAACTCTCGAGGAATGCGTAGCGCCTGGTTGCGGCCGTTACGAAACAAGCGCACATAACGTTCGTTCTGAGCCATCTCGGATATCCTCACACATTAAGCAGATGTCAAAGCATATGCCGCAGCCCGGCGATGGCCAACGCGCGAACGAAAAAATATGTATTACGGGTATTACGGGGACAGCATACCGATTTGAGGAAGTGGCGATTACAAATACTGTCACCTGAATTATGTCTATAAGTAATCGCCCAGGAATGCGACATCGA
>CAMYNX010000368.1 GCA_947259875.1 uncultured Gammaproteobacteria bacterium
GACCTGCCCAAATGCCTGGGTGCCGATGTATCCGGCGCAGAGCAGAATGCCCACTAGGGCTGATGGTAAAAAGAGATGTCGTTGCATGCTTGACTCCTTTGAGTCACATATCGGTGTCAAATCTCGATTTGACACCTTTTATACTCTTTTTTGTTTTTTTGAACTCATTTTCACTTCTAATAACACAGTAAGCAATAGTCTTGCCACATTGTGGTATGTAATGATTTTTTGGGCATCAAAGTTTATACGTATCTGATATGTTGTTAAATTTTTGTTTAGGACAATCTTTGCTGAAAAACTATGCTGGAGAGACGAACCCAGTTTAATGTAAAATGGGTTTACGGTTTTGGAACATTCAATGTAAATTTGTTAGACAGGCTGCGTGTAAAAATAGAGAGGATTGGAAACCCGGAGATATACGGGGCGTAATTTGAATTATTGGATTTAGCCGATATTCCATTATACGTCCCACATACGCCTCCGGAGTTGCTTGCATCGCTTCGCTCCGATATTCTGTTCAATATCAAAATATTTATTTCCGGATGTCCCGCATGATTTCCTCAGTGGGTTGAACCTAGCGGTTTTCCGCAAGCCGACCATTGGTGATATCCGCCGCCGGCTCTACACCTGTGACGGCATTGTAGGCATGGATGTAGCTTTGGATCTCCGGCCGCCAGTAGCGCGCCCAGTTTCGCGCGAGCTCCTGGTCGTTGATATCGGACATTTCCTCTAAATGCTTATCGCTGATCGAAATTTTAGGTCTTTATCTATGCGGCAGCGGTTCCCGACGACCTTCTCGGAGGTCAACGTCGTCGCTCGTCGAAGAATGCGATGATCGCGCTTGTGTAAAGACGGACGGCATGACGTCTTGAAATTTTCCCGGCGTCCTTCAGATCTTTCAGTGTGTTGCTGACGCATTGGGCGTACGGACGGAATTCCCCCTTACTGTCAATACTGCAGGGAATCTCGGGCAGCACCAGGCGTTCACCGGCGAACACCTTGTACAATCGATTGCGCACGCCCCCCGGCCATAGGACCTCGACCGTACCCCGCCGCGACCGACCCACACCGAATCCAGGCAGCGGCAGAGAATTCGTTGAGCGCGACCGGGGCGTTAACGAAGTTGCCCCCACCATCGTTTAGAAAGACCTGAATGTAGCCCCTATCGAACCCGCCCCTGGCCTCGTTTGGTAAGGCGGCCTGGTCATCACCGAAGACGATGTCGATATCGCCCAGCAGTTCCCAAACAGGCTCTTAGGCAATTCGCACAGACACGGGTATGCGGTGGTTGCCGAAGTACACCGAATCCCGGTATTCGATTTCCACTTGACGGCCCGTGTCGAACGCCTTTTCGAAGATGGTGATCAGATAGCGCTCGGACTCGGTCATCGGTTCGTAAAGCGGAATCGAGTAGATTTGCGAGTCTGAGGTGCGAGCCTGGAATAGTTCGATGTCGTTGACCTCTGAGGTTCCCAGGTGGTTCACATTGACCGCGCCACCCGCGGACTGTTTTGAAAGGACCTGCGCTTCCCAGCGATAGAGGAGCCGCGTGGGGTCCATTGGGATCGAGTTCTTGTCTCCCCAGAAACGTCCCGCCGCCGGATCGATCACGTTGCGAAGCTCGAAGTGCAGGTGTGGGTCCTGCGGAGCAGAACTGAGCGATGCCAGCACCTGGCCCTTGGTCACCATCGCACCCGTGCTGTGGCAGATGCTGTTCCCGTCTAGGTGCAGATATCGCGAGACGAGCCCCAAGCCGGTCTCATGGTGGTCGATGGTGATATTTCCCTTGGCACCGCCTGCGGAGATGCTCACGTCGACGACGGTGCCGGCATAGGCTGCGAACACGCATTCCCCGGCCTCGCCCTCCAGGTCGATTCCCTCATGGATCTGCCACTTGACGTAGTCCTGGTTTAGCCCCTGGGGCGACTGGAACCGGGTGCAGGGCTGGCAAGGGCCCCATTGGCTCTCAGCCTGTCTTTTGGCGCCAAACATACCGTTCTTGGTACTCCGGAGCACCAGAGGCGGGTACAGCGGCGGTGATATCAGCAGCGGTTCAGGATTATTGATCGATTGAAATGACATCTTTTCTCCTCCCATTCGGATAGTTATAGGTTCCCTTAAGAATCCTTTAAGATAGGGCTATCGGGAGTCTTATACTTAGTTGTTGCGCGAAAATTGAGTAATTCGCTGTAAAACACCATCATTTTAAGGTTTAATCGACTCAAACGTTCGCAATAACCTGCTGTAGCTCT
>CAMYNX010000369.1 GCA_947259875.1 uncultured Gammaproteobacteria bacterium
GCTCAGCCGGTTGTACCAGGCGGAACGCATCGACGAACGCGCCGGCACCGATGCCGGTGATCCACACGGAAGGCGGAAAGTCGAGCATCGCCGACACCAAGTCCAGCCGGCTGGTGTCGTCCGGCAACACCATGAACCGCCGCACCAGGGCGACCGGGCCGAACCACAACGCGCCGAGAATGATGAGCGCGATAATGACGACCGGCGCCCAGCGGATCATCTTGTGATCCTGAGATTCGCTGGAGCGTCCGAGTAGCCAAAACCACGCGGTGATGCCGATCAGCGTGGCGAACACCCCCAAGCGCGAATGACTGTTGACGATGGCCATGCCGACCACCAGGACGTACAGCACGGTTGCCGCGGAACGCAGGGGCTGTGAGGGAATCGCCCCACCCTGGCGCCTGGAGGCGAACAAGAATGCGGCGCCGATGGGCAGGCACACTGCCAGCATGCCGGCGAAGTGGTTGCGGTTCACGAATGTGCCGGTGACATCGCCCCGGTAATAGGTCTTGGGCCAGAGGCCCAGGATCGTCTCCTGGCCGAGGGCGAACGCAAACAGGCCATACAGGGATTCGAACGAGGCGAGCACAACGATCGCCGCCAGCACCCAGCGCAGCGCCCGCCGGTCCAGCGACGCCACCAGCCAGGCGGTTATCCAGTACACCGAAAAGCTCGCCCAGGACTGCAGCGCAAAGCTGATGTTTACGGTGTTGGGAAATTGAGTTGCGTCAAAGGGCGGCTCCATCCACTGCTCACGGGTGAATGCCAACAGGGGATCCGGCGCGATGAGCGCGGTGGTGATCTGAAACGCGACATAAGCGCTAAACACAATCCACGGCACGAGCCACGGCGTCACGCGCTGCAGTTCGTCGCGGAACAGGAATTGATACAGCAGCGCCACCACCAAAGCGACGGTGTGCAGCGCCTGCACCGAGGCCACCATGCCCCCTGCGGCCAGCGGCACCGTCAGCAGGGCAAGCACCAGGATCAACGTGGTCACGCGCGTCGCGCTTAAGGTCATAAGTTTTGTGCGTCTTGGAGCGAAACAGGGGACATTCTACTTTTTTCAAGCGACGGGGTCAGACCCCGATGCAATTCTCGGGTCAGGCGCTCGGAGTTCGTACGCACGCCGCACCACGAACACCGTGCACCGGCGGTTACGCCCGGGCTCCGCTCCCCGCGTGTTCCAGGTCTTGGGTCAGCGCGCGCAGGTCGTCTTCTTCCAGTGTCTCTTTCTCGAGCAACGCCTTGGCGCAGCGGTCGAGCACCGCGCGGTTGGCCGCCAACAACCCATAGGCGTGCTCGAACACCTGGCCCACGATTTTGCGCACCGCCTCGTCGATGGCGCGCAGGGTCTGTTCGCTCAACTCCCGTTCACGGCCCATCGGGGTGCCGGGGATGCCGAGATAATTTTCCTTGGCCTCGTCATAGGTGACATACCCGAGGTCCTCGTCCATGCCGTAGCGGGTCACCATGCTGCGCGCGATGTCAGTGACCTTGGCGAGGTCGTCCGCAGCACCGGTGGACAGGTGGTCGAACACCAGTTTCTCCGCGGCGCGGCCGCCGAGCAGCACCGCAATCTTGTTCTCCAGTTCCTTGCGCGTCATTAAATAGCGATCCTCGGTAGGACGCTGAATGGTGTAGCCGAGGGCGCCGATGCCGCGGGGAATGATGGATACCTTGTGCACCTTATCCACACCGGGCACCGCCATGCTGACCAGCGCATGGCCCATCTCGTGATAGGCCACCACCTCGCGCTCGTGTGGATTGAGCAGCCGGTTCTTTTTCTCCAAGCCGGCGACGATGCGCTCGATGGCCACGGTGAAGTCGCCGAGGGTCACCGCCTCGCCCTTGCGCCGCGTCGCCACCAGCGCTGCCTCGTTCACCAGGTTGGCGAGATCCGCGCCGCTGAAGCCGGTGGTCAGCGCCGCGACTTTTTCAAGATCCACATCCTCGGCCATGGTCTTGCCTTTGATGTGCACGTCGAGAATCTGCACGCGTCCGACCTTATCCGGGCGGTCCACCAGCACCTGGCGGTCGAAGCGCCCGGCGCGCAGCAGCGCCGGGTCCAGAATCTCGGGCCGGTTGGTCGCCGACAGCAGGATCAATCCCTGGCTGGAATCGAAGCCGTCCAGTTCCGAGAGCAATTGGTTCAAGGTCTGCTCGCGTTC
>CAMYNX010000370.1 GCA_947259875.1 uncultured Gammaproteobacteria bacterium
TGATGATGGCCAGCCCGATGGTCCACAACCACCCCTTCTCGCGTAGCGTCGAGGGCGCGTAAAGCTTGGCAGTGCGCTTGGCGATGGATCCCGACGAAGCTGCCAGCTGCCGGATATAGGAGTCGGATGAACCCATAATCAAATCTTTCTCTGGTGTTCGGGGGAAAGGGTTACTTCACTTTCAGCACGACCAGTATACCGCAACACGGCAGACCGCCACGCCGGAGTCGGTCAGATGATTATCAGGTTCGGTTATTGGTTTTCAACTGAACCCGAACCCATTAACCCCTCTCGTACGGCACGACCATGGCGGACAGCGGTATGCCACTCACGGATGTGCGCGATAACCTCGGCCACGCCTCGGTTGTCACAACGGAAATAGTTTTACATGATGATCAGCGGCAACGCCACCGACGGTCGCGATCCCATGGCTTACAGAGGAGGCATCACTGATAACGACTGATGGGCAGTGTTCGTACCAATTCTACTCACGGCCCGCGACGAGGCATAAATGCAAACTACGGAGTCTGGCTCAACCTCAGTTCAACTCAGCCGTACCTCCTCATCTGGCCGATCAACACACCCTGGATCTGAACCTGATCCGGGCGATAGGTCACCGGCTCCATGTCGGCATTGGCCGGGTGTAAAACGACACGGCGGGGATGTTGCTCGATGCGCTTGAGCGTTGCTTCTTCGTTGTCGATCAAAGCCACGACGATCTCCCCGTTGTTGGCGCTAGCCCGTTGTTCAATCACCACCCAGTCCCCATCCAGGATACCGTCCTCGATCATCGAATCGCCTTTGACCTGCAATACGTAACAAGGACGGTGACTGCGCAGAAGTGCCGGCACCTCGATCGTCTCCGGAGTCTTTATGGCCTCTATGGGCCTCCCCGCGGCGATGTAACCGAGCAGCGGCAACGTTGACTCGTTCTTCATGGCACGCTGCGTCAGGCGGATGCCTCGCTGTTGCTGATGCATCGGTTCCACCAACCCGGCGTCAATCAGAGCCCGGATCTGCTTGTGCAGCGAGCCGCGGGAGGTCAATCCCAGCATCCCGCACAGTTCGTCCAGCGTCGGTGGGTGACTGAACTCTTCAGCGTGATCCCGCAAAAACTCATAAATCTCGCGTTGGCGACGAGTCAGATTAAGGTGTCTGTTCTTCAACTTGCTCGTTCTCTATCGGTTCTATACCATTGAATTATAAAACAGATGGAAAACAAATTGTGAGCACCCCAGCCAGACAGCACGATCATGTAATGGATACCGACCCGGTCACGCGACTCGCCCAGCGCCTGCGGCACAAATACGGCAAGCGCATCACGGGTGATGTGGTGTTTCCGGCACGAACTGGCACCTATGCCTCACTTCCCGAAGACCTGGATGAACGGCTGCGCGGGGCATTGAGGGCGCGTGGTATCAGCAGACTCTACTCGCATCAGGCGGAGGCTTGGGATGCGACAGTTGACGGTCGGCATATCGTGGTGGTGACGCCCACCGCTTCGGGCAAATCGTTGTGTTACAACCTACCGGTACTGCAAGCCGCTGTCGGAGAACGGGCCAAGGCTATGTACCTGTTTCCGACCAAGGCCCTGTCCCAGGATCAGGTGGCGGAACTGAATGAGCTCAACCAGGCCGGAGAGTTGGGGGTCAAGGCCTTTACCTTCGACGGCGACACCCCCGGCGACGCGCGCAAGGCCGTCCGTACCCGCGGCGACATTGTGGTAACCAACCCGGATATGCTTCACCAAGGTGTACTCCCCCATCACACGAAGTGGGCGCAGTTCTTCGAGAACCTGCGTTTCGTGGTGATTGATGAGATGCATACCTACCGCGGCGTCTTTGGGGCGCACATGGCCAACGTGCTCCGTCGCTTGCGACGGGTATGCCGGTTTTATGGCACCGACCCGATATTCGTCCTGACCTCGGCCACGATTGCCAATCCGAGGGAACTGGCGGAGCGCCTGATCGAGGACGACGTGGTGCTGATCGAAAACAATGGGGCCCCTCAAGGAGAAAAACACCTGCTGTTATGGAACCCACCGGTGGTGAATCCCGATCTGGGTATCCGCGCTTCGGCGCGTTCGCAGAGCACCCGCATCGCGCGGATGGCGACCCGTATGGGTCTCA
>CAMYNX010000371.1 GCA_947259875.1 uncultured Gammaproteobacteria bacterium
GATCTTGACCTCGCGGTGTTCGGGGCATGGCAGGCGGATCATCGGCGCACCGGCCACGCGATCGAGACGCAATGATTGGCCTTGCTTGGATCACTAAAAAACTGTTTGTTGTTCACTGCGATGGGGCATTAAGCGCGTGGCTAAAATGTGCGCTACAAGGACATATGTGAACGTCAGTATTGGGTCGTTGAACAACCCTTAACGTTCTCGAACGTTGAATTTGCACCGAAGACACTCGTTCGGGTATTCAGCTCGAAAGTCGGCAAAGGGCACTTGCACGCATTCCCAGATGAGGTCGCGACCGGTTCGTTTGGGTCCGGAGCACGCATTTAGTACCCGCTGCGTGAGCAGGCTTTTGTGGGGTACAGCCAGGCTCCGGGTTCGGCTAATTCCGGCGCTTGGACGATTTTACCGATTAGCTCAATGGCGACAACAGCATCCTGTAGATGTGGAAAACGATTATCGCCTTCACGGGATCCACGATATTATTTACCGTAGGCCCCAAGTGGACGGTTACTTCGAACATGAGCGATAGTTGTTGCCAGGGTTCCGTGGATGCGCATTTACTGCACACGCGCCAGCGTCGCATCCTGGCGATTGTACTAGTAATCAACGCCGCGAAGCGGTTCGTCATCACTACTTTCGGGGGCATTGGATAACTTGGGCGATGCGTTGACCTATGGCCTTAGCTTTGCCGTTGTAGGATCGTCGACCACCATGAAAGCGAAAGTGGCGCTCTTTAAGGGAGTTTTTATTTTCGCCGCCGCTTTAGCGGTGGCCGCACAGATTGGTTGGCGACTGTTTCACATGGAAACGCCGATCTTTGAGGTAATGAGCATTGCCGCCGTAATCAACTTGCTTGCAAATACGCTATGTTTGGCGCTTCTTTACCCGTACAGGCAAAATGACGTGAACATGTCGTCCGTATGGGAGTGTTCGCGAAACGATGTTTTTGAGGGATTTGCGGTGATCACTGCGGCGCTTTCTGTTTGGGTATTCGGTTCAGGGTGGCCTGATATTCTAATCGCCTTGGCTCTCCTGTTTCTTTTCCTTCGATCCGCGTCTCGCGTGTTCCGCCGGGCTTGGCGAGACTATCGGCCAGCCGCAACGATGAGTTAGATTGCCGCCTATACCACGTTTCGCGTGGACCGACCACGACGGGACTCATTCCGATGAAAGCTATCACTTACTCGAACTACGGGCCGCCCGACGTCCTTCAAGTCGAGGACGTGAGCAAGCCTGTAGCGGGCGACGATGAAGTCCTGATCAAAGTGCGGGCTGCTGAAGCGACGAAATCCGATTGTGAGATGCGTAGCTTCAAATTTGCGGTAAAGTGGTTCTGGCTGCCTCTGCGGGTTGTATTGGGAATCACAAAACCAAGGAGACATATCCTAGGTGGCTACTTTTCAGGTGAGATCGAGTCGGTGGGGAAAAACGTCACCCACCTCTCCCCGGGCGACCAGGTTTTCGGCGCCGCCGGACTCCGACTGGGTGCGTATGGTGAGTACGTAGCTCTACCGGCACGCTACACGATCGTCGCCAAGCCCCGCAATATGGCATGCGGTGCAGATTGCCAAGTCGATGGGCGCGGAGGTTACCGCTGTTGACAGCACGATTAAAGAAGACATGTTGCGTCGAATTGGTGCTGACGATTTCGTTGATTATACAAAGGAAGACTTTGCGGCAAGCAGTCAAACCTATGACGTCATTCTCGACATGGTTGCCGGGAGTTCCTATTCCGCTTGTATCAAGACGCTCAATCCCAATGGACGCTATCTCACAGCCAATCCCCGTGTTTCGGACATGGCTCGATCTATTTTCACAACTCGTTTTACCAACAAGGTGGCTAGTTTTGCTTTTGCTCGAGAAGCCAAGGAGGAGCTGACAGCTCTCAAGGCGATGATCGAGGACGGAAAAATCGTATCGATCGTCGACAAGGTGTATCCAATGGATCGGGCCGCGGATGCACATCGCCGGGTCGAAGCAGAGCAACGCCTGGGGGCGGTAGTGATCACAATCGGTGATTTGGGAGGAATAGGGGTCGGTGACAAATGATTCCTATTCGTCACCGACCCCTATTCTCTGAAGGAAGGAGCTAGATTTCTTAAATAGAAAAATTCCATCCGAAAGCTATCTCAATTAGAAATCATTCACCACAATTTAAGTCTGGTTTGTCTTCCCGTATGCTTGTCCACCTGGGGGGGGAAATGTCAAGTTCACCTACACATATTTCGTGGCTATGTATGGATTTGAAAGCGAGATAGGTGTCTCCGTTGGGAAGGTTGATAATCGCAGGTTTGCTCAGAGTGTATACTCCCGGTACCTGCCCTAATTTATGCCAGTTTCCGAGACCGCCCATCCTTAAGAATATACCGTTATTGTTGTGTCCTTTATAGGCAACCAGCAGGTAGCTTGAGCCATAAAACTCAATGCTGACGGGGCTGAATTGATAACTTCCGCTGTCATAGTTGCCAGTAAAGGCTCGTGGCAGTATCTTCTTTTGCCAGCCCCAGTTGTCTATTGTTGGAAATTCTCTTGAATATGCATAGTGTATCCTGGCGTCGTCGCCCTCGCCGCGCCAGAACACATAAACTCTGTCATGAGCAACAAAGAGCACGGGCCCCATCCTTGTTGTCTTTGGGTTTCCAGGAAGCCTTATTTCACCGCTCCAATTGTTATCGTAAATACTTCCTTTTCGAAGAACTATGCTGTTGTCGTCTTTTGTATAAGCGATAATCTGATTATCATAGCTAATATCAAAATAATTGACGATGGCAGGAGTGTAATTGGTGCGAAGGTTATCGATGCTGCGCGGTGTTTGCCACTGACCACCACGTTTATATGTGTACCAGATTCTCCTATTGTTGTGTCCTCTGAAAATCAATATGGGGGCTCTTAATTCGTTCCAGTCCTGTATATAGGCTACGGACGGTTCTGCAGAAGTAAACGCAAAATTCCCAAGTCCGTCGTTTATAGTCGTTGGACCGGAAGTAGTGGAATATCTACTGTATTCTCTGATATTGAACTGCCAGATGTTATGATTATTGTGGCCCTTGAAAATAATGCTGACTCGGCCAGAAACCCCTGATTCTTCAATAAAGGTGGGCCCAAGTGCCGTGAAAGTATTTGCTGAATAAGCGCTGAAATTTACAAACAACAACGAAAATAATGTCAGCGATAGAAATCGTGAATTATTCATCTATGCCTCCATTTTTTAAGTAATTATTTTTCTCATGAAAAATTCACTTTCCATACTACGGCATGAAGGGGCAAGAAAGTTCTTCCCGCTGCACCGCAATGATGTGCTCGAAATTTGACGGCTCGCAAGAAACTCTACGCTCTTACCTTTTCCCCTTCACCCTCCCAAAACAGTCAAGAATCAAAGCAACACACTCACCCCCTTCGGTGAAGAATCTAGCAAAGGATCTTTGGTTACATCTCTATATGCCCAAGAAATACTTCGACGACGAAGAGTTCCGATCCTTCAAGCTCTACTATAATATTTGGTTTTAACAAGTCCGGAACAGAAACTGAGAACAAGAATCTCGAGGCGACTAGCTTCACTCATCGTACCAGCGACAATGGTTTTTACGACAAGTGTCTTTGCCCCAATCATCTTTGCCGCCGAGCATGCAGACTATGTTTTCACGAACGGCAAAGTCTATACGATGGATAAGGACCGGCCCTGGGCAGAATCGGTTGTGGTGGATGATGACAAAATTGTTTTTGTTGGGGATGATGAAGGTGCTCAGGCCTATATCGGGGATGAGACGATGGCCGTTGAGCTGGCGGGCAAGATGGTGCTACCGGGCTTCTTCAGCGGTCATGAGCACCTGATCGCATCTGGTTGGATGCAGCTAGGGGTACAACTGGGTTCTGGGAAGTCCAAAGCGGATTACCTGAAACTACTGAAGGAATATGCTGACGCCAACCCGGACAAAGAGCTCATTCAAGGGATCGGCTGGAATGCGGCACTGATGGGCGATCTTCCAACCGCTGCTGACCTTGACGCGATTGTGCCGGACCGGCCGGTGTTCCTCAGGGACTATACGATTCACGATATATGGATGAACAGCAAGGCCATGGAAATGGGCGGCGTGACCAAGGACAGCCCGGACCTGGTTCCCGGCGTAATCTATTGGGAACGCGACGAGGACGGCAATCCGACCGGCTTTGGTAAAGAGTTCGTCTGGATGGATGCATATATTGCCGCCGGTGCCTGGCAGCCGGAGCAGATGATCGCCGAGAGCCAGAAGAAGCTCTATGACATGGCCGCCAAAGACGGGTACACGGGCTATATCAATCAGGGGCTGGCCACGCCCAATATCAAAGACCTGGATAGGCACTATGAAGATCACAAGTTTGCTCTGAAGCTGATCGACGATCTTCACAAACAGGGCAAGCTGAAGCTGCGGACTTTCCTGCAAGTTCTCTACAAGAACCCAGAGAGTCCCGTTGACAAGCTGATTAAGTACGCGGTTGAGCTGAGAAATAAGTACGACTCGGACACTATCCGCATTTCCGGGATCAAGGTGCACCCTGAGGGGAGCCACGTAAGCCATACCTCGTTGCTGCTCGAACCCTTTGCAGACACGGGCAAGAAGGGCGGCCGTGCAATATCGGCCGAACGCACGGAAGAAGTTGTGATGGCCGCCAACAAGGCTGGCTTGGATGTCTCCATCCACGTCGATGGCTCAAGAACCATTCGCGATAGCATTGATAGTTTCATTAGGGCCAAAGAAGCCGGCTTCACGGATGCACGCAATACACTGCAGCATTTCGCCATTCCTCATCCCGACGACACGAAGCGCGTCATTGAAGAAAAGATTCTGATCAATCTGACGCCCATATGGGCAACCCCGTGGGGTGGAGGGTTTGACTCCGCGCGTGAGGTGCTCGGTGAAAAGCGGACGACCACCTACTTCCAGCCAATCAGGACTCTCGTCGATGGAGGTGCCCAGATTAGCATTGCCGCCGATGTGCCGAGTACGGATGCCGAGCTCATGGGGACGCTGACCCAGTGTCAAGCTGCGATTACCAGGCGTGACCCGTCCAATCCGAAGGATAGCCGGGTATGGCCGCCCATGAGTCAGGCTCTCACCCTAGAACAGTGCTTGTACGCGGCAACGATGGGCGGTGCCTACCAAGCGCGTATGGAAAACAAGGTCGGCTCGCTTGAAGTTGGCAAGTACGCGGACCTCGTTATCCTCGAGCAAAACCTGTTCGATGTTGAACCGACGGAAATCGCCGAGGTGAAAATTATTGCAACCATGATGAATGGTGAATACACCTATCAAAGCAATCCATAGGAGAGGATGAAAAAGGGATTATGCCGAGCTCGGCATAAGCACCACACCTGCGCTGCGTGGTTAGTGAGCGCCGGGGTGCCGTTGGCGGAAGTTCGGGACTTGCTCGGTCACAGCACCATCAAGATGACGGAGCGCTATGCGCACCTTGCGCCG
>CAMYNX010000372.1 GCA_947259875.1 uncultured Gammaproteobacteria bacterium
GCATAAAGACGGTTGATGAGGTCAACGAGCGCGCGGTGATCGTCATCCACTTCCGGAATCCCAACCTGGAGCTCGTCCCGCCATTCGATTAACGTCATAGCCTTAACCCATAGGTATTTCAGAATATTCTAATATGTAGGAGTTACCTTTTGCAAGCGCTATTTTTTAGTGCCGCGAGTCTGGGGAGAGCGTAGCGCTTGCGCCATGCTGTCCGCATCGGCAAGGCGGCCTTGGTGCCCCGCCTATGGTGCCGCGCATAGTCCGATGAGAACCTAGCGGCGGTCGCAACGACCATCTCCCCAGGTTCAGTCGTCGAGGGTGAAACCGATCTTCAGCGACACTTGCCAATGGGCTATGGCACCGTCATCGATCCCACCCCGGATCTCGCTCACCTCGAACCACCGCAGGTGGTGGATGGTCTTTGCAGCCTTCGCGATGGCATTGCTGACGGCATCTTCGATTCCTATCGCGGACGAACCAGTGAGCTCTAGTTTCTTATAAACATGATCTGCCATCAGTATGTCCTCTCGTTGCGGGATGTTGGCTGCGACCCGCAATCGTGGGGTATTACCTTGACGAAAGCAAGGTGTGGCTGATTCGCAATATACGAACGAAGCAGCGCGGCGAATTAAGATCTACAACACCGGTCTATGGATCAAGCGTCGACGAGATAATCACCCGCGCCGGGCGCATGCTTGTATGGTGAAGTAGGGCTGGAAATACACGAACCTGCGGAATTATCAATACCCTGGATCGTGCCCTATCGCGCCGCATACAAGACCCACAATCGCCGTCGAGGATGTAAAATTTTGTCATTTTAGAACGTTTGTGCAGCACCGCGTTGTATTTACTACTCGGTCGCGGTTGTTAATTGGAGGTATGTGTTCGAAGAATTCGTTAAAATCAGGTGAAATAGGCATAACATCTGTCTCACAACGTAGCGGTTTCGATTAATGTTACCGGCAGGAGAACGATGCATGAGGGGCGTGTCAAATAGAATCAGCACTGTCATCGCGTTAGTGATGACGGTCTTTGTTGCTTTACCTGCGTGGGCCGAAAACTATGTATACACGGTTCGACCCGGCGATACCTTGTGGGATCTGAGTGACAAATATCTCAAGCGAGGCGCGGCATACACGTCTCGATTACAAAAACTGAATCAGGTCGGTGACCCGGAACACCTGCAACCGGGATCCAAACTCCGTTTTCCAATCCGGTGGTTGAAGATTCAACCTGCACCGGCTACGGTCACCAGTGTTTCGGGCGGCGCAAAAGCATTCGTTGGCGAGGACAAACAGGAGCGATCTTTGGTAGCAGGACAACAACTCACGGTTGGAGACCTGGTAGTGACGGGACAGGACGGTAACGTGGTGATGGAATTCGCCGATGGGTCTCGCCTCATCATTCGCAGTGGAAGCGAAATTGTTCTAGATACTTTGTCCGCTTGGGGTGATACCGGGATGGCGGACACACGAGTGCGGCTCCAGCGTGGTGGTATCGACGCACAGGTGGTTCCAGCGACCGGTCCGGCCAGCCGCTACGAAATCCACACGCCCGCCGCGGTGTCCGCGGTCCGAGGCACGGTCTATCGTGTACGCGCGGACACCGACCGGCCGGTGACGCGAACCGAGGTGTTGTCCGGCAATGTTGCGGTGTCGGCGGAAGGCCGTACCCGCCGCGTGCCGGAGACATTCGGGGTCGTGGCCGAAAAGGGGAAACCGCCGGACCCGCCCCGCAGGCTATTGCCAAAACCCGATATCTCAGCGCTGGCCGACCGGCTCGAGCGGTTGTCAATTCAGTTCAGCTGGCTGGACTTGAAGGGCGCGCGCGCCTACCGGGTCCAGATTGCCAGCACCACCAAATTCGAAACACTGCACGTTGATCGCACCGTGCTGCGTTCCGAAATAGACCGAGTCAATCTCGACAAAGATGGTGATTACTATTTGAAAGTTCGCGGCATTGACGAAGTTGGACTGGAAGGTCTGGATGCGGTACACAAATTTGTGCTCAATGCCCGCCCTGAACCACCGATGTCCATGCAGCCAATTAGTGAGACAGTCATCCGTGAATCGCAGCCTCAATTCCGTTGGAC
>CAMYNX010000373.1:0-2080 GCA_947259875.1 uncultured Gammaproteobacteria bacterium
GGTGAACGACTTGCCCATGAAGTCATCGACATCCAGCATCGGGTTGGTCACATCCTTGCCGTCGCCGGCCATCCAGTCGGTCAGGTTGACCGCGAGCTGCAGCCGCGAATGAGTGCCGATCAAATCGGAGTCGTTGATGTAGGCGTCGTAGAGATTGCGCTTGGTCTGCATTTGGGTCTGCACCGCCTGCACCACCTCGCCTTCACCGAGCAGTTGGTGGTTGACCTTGATGCCGGTGATTTCCTCGAACGCCTTGGTGAGCGTCTTCGACTCGTACTCGTGGGTGGGAATGGTTTCCGAGAGTACATTGATCTCCATACCCTTGAACGGCGCAGCGGCATCGATGAACCACTGCATTTCTTTCACTTGCTCGGCCTTGGAAAGCGTGGACGGTTGAAATTCATTATCGATCCACTTCTCGGCTTCCGCGATGCCGGCAAACGACGCGGGCTGAACGCACAACAATGCAACAACGCCCGTCAACGCAGATAAGCGTTTCATTTCTCTCCTCCTGACTCCGTATGGTGGGGCATCGATGGTATAGGTCGTCATTTTCTAAATCAACCATTCCACAAGCGGCGCCCACGAGCAATCCGCCCGTAGTGAGAAAAGGGGATCGGCCTTTCGAAACGTCGCAGAGACTAGCCGTCGTGGCGCGCACTCAGATCGTGCATGTGATCTCACCGAGTTTCTTGGTCAGTAACGCGTTTTCCCGATAGTCGATCGGTATCACCACGAGGCTCGGGCCGCGCTCAGTCAGCGCTGTTTCCAGAGTCCCGGCCAGGTTGGCACTGTCGGTCACGTGATGGCCGTTCCAACCGAAGGCCCCGGCCAACGCCAGCCAGTCGGGATTGCCGAAAGACAGGTCCGTATGGCGGCCGAAGTGCGTCTCTTGCTTCCAGGCGATGAGGCCGTACTCTTTATCTTCCCAGACCATCACGGCGATGTTGCTGTCCAGGCGTCGCGCAGTCTCCATCTCCTGTACGTTCATCAGGAATCCCGCATCACCGGCAATGGCAAGAATGCGGCGGTCGGGATGTACGATGTTAGCCGCGATCGCCCCCGGCATGGCAAAGCCCATCGAGCAGAAGCCGTTCGGTATCAGGCAGGTGTTGGGCTCATGGCACTGGTAGTGACGCGCAATCCACATCTTGTGCGCGCCGACATCGGATAACAGGATATCGTGCGGCCCCATCACTTGACGCGCATCCCACAGCGCTTTCTGCGGCCGAATAATGCCTGTTGTATCGTCGTCTTTGAATTCGGCAATATCGGCAGCCATATATTCCCGACAGCTCCGTTGCAGCGAGAAGTCGAAGTCGAAATCGCCATGCGCCGCTACGCGTTCGTTGAGCATCCACAACGCATGGGCAAGGTCGCCGATCAGTTCGGTTTCGGGGTGGTAGTGCTCGTCGATCTCGGCGGCCAGGAAATCCGCGTGGATAATTGATTTTTCGCGGTTTGGGTTCCAGAGTTGCGGATGATATTCAACCATGTCAAAGCCGAGCGTGATTACGAGATCGGCATCGTCGATGGCTTTCGAGACTCTATCCTTCGAGCCCAGCCCGACGGTGTAAAGGCAGTAATCCGCATTCATGTCGACGCAGCCCTTCGCCATGAATGTGCTGACTACCCCAATACCTGTCCGCTCGCACAGGACGCGGAGCTGCTTGCTGGCCCGTTTACGTATGCAGCCGTTGCCGGCGATGATGATGGGTCGGCGCGACTGTTTGAACGTGTCAAACGCCTGGTCGACTATCTTGTCGTCGGGCACCGCGCGTCGGAAGCGGCGTGGTTTCAGCGGCGTAGCCGTCGCTTCCGATGCGGCGACATCCTCGGGAAGCTCGATGTGCACGGCACCCGGCTTCTCGGTTCTTGCGAGGCGCACCGCTTTGCGCACGATTTCCGGTATCGTGTTCGGATTCACGATCGACGTAGCCCATTTCGTGACCGGACGGAACATGCTGACCACATCCATGATCTGATGCGATTCCTTATGCAGTCGGTCGGTTGATCCCTGCCCGGTCAGCACCAGCATCGGCGCACGGTCCATGTTCGAATCGGCAACGCCGGTAATCAG
>CAMYNX010000373.1:2105-4459 GCA_947259875.1 uncultured Gammaproteobacteria bacterium
TGCTCGTGCCGGGTCAGGATGAAACGTATCTTTTCCGACTGCTCCAGCGACATCATGAAGTCGGCGTTTTCTTCGCCGGGCACACCAAAGATATACTCGATATCCTCCTCTTCGAGAGCTTTCACCAGCAGGTCGGATGCTTTCATGTCGGGTCCCCGGGTACCTATGAACGCTAGGCGCTCTCCGGGACGCGCACGCCGAAGAACGTCGCGTACAGCACCGGTACGATGACCATAGTGAGCACCGTCGCGATCATCAGGCCAAAGATGATGGTCACCGCCATGGCGATAAAAAACGCGTCGAACAGCAGTGGGATCATGCCAAGGGCCGTGGTCAGCGCGGCCATCGCCACCGGTCGCAGCCGGCTGACGCCGGAACCCACGATGGCTTGGAACATTTCTGCGCCCGATCGTTTCTGCACTTCGATCTCGTCGACGAGCACGATGGCGTTCTTGATCAGCATCCCGGATAGGCTCATGAAGCCCAGCAACGCCATGAATCCAAATGGTTGCGCAGTGACAAGCAAGCCCAAGGTCACGCCGATCAAAGCCAGGGGCACGATCAACCAGATGGCCAACGGTTGACGCAGGGCGTTGAACAGGGCGATGACGATGAGCACCATGATCAGGAGAAAGAACGGCAGACTCGCGGCGATACCGGCCTGGGCGCGCTTGGAATCCCGGTATTCACCCCACCACTCCAACTCGTAATCCGGTCCCAATTCGATTGCCTCGACCTGGGGACGGATACGCCGGAACACCGCACTGGCCGGCTCGCTGATGGGATCGGCAAGTACGCTGATGGTGCGCTTGCGGTTCAGGCGTTGAATGATGTCGTCTTCGAACACGGTCTGGAAATCGGAGACTACCTGACGCAAGGGGATCGCCTGGCGGGCGGCGAGACTCCAGATCTGAATGTTCTGAATACTGGCCACGTCCCCGCGCTCCCGCTCCGGTGCGCGCATCAGAATAGGCAGCAGTTCGTCGCGTTTCGTCGGCCATCACCGGGCGCAGCAGCTTCACCCGCTGGCGCCAATCGGTGCGGATCGACTTGGCTCCGCCATCCGCATGAAATATTTCCTCGATCTGGTCCGCGATCCCGCGCAACACGTCGGGATCGGGACCGCTGACGCGCGCTTGAAGCGGGGCCGAGCCGGGACCGAGTATGAATCGCTTGGCATATGTCAGGGCGTCGGGGTGGCTTTCCTGGAGGTCACGTTCGATCTTGGGGATCAGTCCCTCGATGACGCGGAAATCCTCCACGTCAACGAGAAACTGGATGTAGGCGCTGTTGAGCTTCTCCGGTGTATAAGTCAGCAGGAAACGCAGCCCCCCGGCGCCCGCCAATGTGGTGACGTGGGTGACACCGTCCAAATCAAGCAGGTATTGTTCGACAGACTTGGCCGTGTCAACCGTATCATCGATGTGCGTACCCTGCGGCAGCCAGAAGTCCACGGTGAACTGCGGGCGCGTGGAATCGGGGAAGAAACTCTGATCCACATAACGAAAACCCCACAGCGACGCCGCGAAGATACCCAGCACCACCATGATGGTGAGCCAACGTGCGCGAATACAGCCATGCAGAAAACCGCGGTAGGCTCGGTAAAAACCAGTGTCGTAGGGGTCGGATTTTGCGCCGGACTCACCGGGCTTGGCCTTCGGCGGCTTCAAGAACATGATCCCGAGGATCGGCGTCACCGTGACCGCGGTGACCCAGCTCAGGCTCAGTGAAATCAACACGACTTGAAACAACGAGCGGCAGAACTCACCGGTCGAGTCATCGGACAGCCCGATGGCACCGAACGCCATGATCGCCACTGCGGTCGCACCGAGCAGCGGCAACGCGGTCTGCCCAACCACCTCCCGGGCCGCATCCTCCGGTTCCATTCCTTCCTGAATGCGCACCAGCATCCCGTCCACGACTACGATGGCGTTGTCGACCAGCATGCCCAGGGCGATGATCAGGGCCCCGAGGGAAATCCGCTCCAGCGCGATGTCCCACGGCCCCATGAAAATAAAGCTCCCCGAGATCGTCAGCGCAAGAATGAAGCCGATTAAGAGACCGCTGCGCAAACCCATGAACACCAGCAATACCACCACTACGATCACCACCGCCTGCATCAAGCTGGTCAAAAAACCATTGATCGCCAGGGTGACCGCCGTGGACTGCACGGACACGACACCGAATTCGATGCCCAACGGCGTGCGCGGCAGCAACTCCTTGATGCGTTGCTCCATCGCCTCGCCCATGCGCACCACATTCCCGCCGCTCACGGTGGAGATGCCAAACCCAATGGCGGCGCGGCCGTCATAGCGGAGTACCCGGTCGGGCGGCTCGACATACCCACGCCGGAC
>CAMYNX010000374.1 GCA_947259875.1 uncultured Gammaproteobacteria bacterium
CTCCTCTAAAGTCTCAATACCGTGAATGGGCTTGTCTTGTTGCTGGGCCTGCTCGTGCAGCACGCGGTCGAGAAACAAACCGGTTTTCGATCGCGGGGCGCCAAGTAGCACTGAGACTGCCCAGGGTTTGAATTTTGCCGCCAAAGGTCCCGGAATACCTCGCTGTTCCAGCAAGTCTTGCGCAGCGGCGAACAAATCTGACCCTAAAATCTCAGCCAGTGACTGCCCATCGCCGAGAATCATCTTCGTTGCCACCGCTGTCAGGCTCGCTAAATCGAGTTTGGCCTCCAAGGTGAGGCTGTCACTGTGATCAAACGTGTCCGCGACAACCTCGGGGAGCTGCGTGACTCGAGGGTCATCCACATGCATGGTCCCAAATAAGTAACTGGGCGTGGTTCCAAGTCCGGATATACGCCACAGCAGACCCGTTGCCGGGCGCGATTGGATTGCGTTGGAAGCACGGGTGATCTGCTGAGAACTTTGACTGGTGATGGCGGCACTGTCTGCCGCCAGCATCGTGCTAATCACGTCAGGCGTTTGCGGGAATGCAGGTTGTGTGAACAGCAACAGGTGCAGTGTGATCGTAATTATCCGTACTGTCATAGAAGTACACCCATTGCCATAAGGCCTTAGACTTATTTCTAACCTTAGACGAATTAATGCTGCGTGAAAAGAAAGGGAGCTGGGCGAGCTATTGGCTCGATGATCCACCTACGGGACTAAGATCAATAACAACGTTATTGTCACTTACGCCTGGTCAAGGTGGTTATCAACAATGACGACAGGATCGTCGCCAAACAACCGCGGGATGAGAACCGCCGGAGATGGATCTGCCTGCTTTCTCTCTTCAGAACCAGTGAAGTGACGCATGCATTCGTACGTTGTCTGCGTTGCAGCAGGTGGGGGCGCCCACTGTGGTTCCGATTGCCGCCATCGAAAACAGGTACCTGGGCATGGTTGTGGATTCCTGGTTGCTTTACTTCTACCGGCAGCGGCAGCCCTGCAGCGAAGAAGACCTCCGCCCGGTCATCGAAACCCTTGCGGCCGTGCATCAGGCGGGCTTCAGGCACTAAGACCCACACATAGAAGATTTTCTCATCGACGGTGACGATGTTTTCGTAATTGACTGTAAGGGAAAACCCCGGCTGGGCAAGTTTTCCGATTGCTAGAAATCACTGCAATTGAAACGTGAGTTGGAGCGGGAGATCGAGCGCGAGCCCGATATCATCGAGCGTCTGAACATCGACACCTCATCCAGTGCCTTCCGGTTGACGTCGGCATACCAGCGATACCGGCTCGCCAGGCACCAGATCAAATTGCCATAACGAAAGTCGGGGACTTCCAGATATCGGACCAGACTCAAGGTCGACGCGAGCCGACAATAGCAGACGCCAATACCGCGTCTGGGATGGTCGGCCCGTCACCACACGAACAGGGGAAGAAACAGAAACAGGCCGAGCAAAGCGACGACGAGCAGCACCATGAATGAGGATTCGGGTGTCCTGGCCGCCATGCTGTGAGGCCCTGCGTGGCGGGTGAGGAACGCGAAGATTTGTTCGATACGCAGTCTCCCTCCCGCCTCGTACCGACGATATACCACCGCCACGAATTCCGCCGCCTGCTTCGTCACCCGCGGTCCCAGTTTGCGGTAGAACCAGTCGACGTCCAGGGTGATGGTGAGAGAGCGTTTCATCAACGGCAGCATGAGGAAGAACGCAAGTCCCGAAAAAAGCAGTAACTGCAGCATATTGACGACATGCGGCACGGTATACGGCACGTACTCGACCGGATTGGGAAGCAGGGCGTAGAGCGGCTCCGGCCAGATGCCGAGCGCGATGCAAAGTGAGGCAAATAAAATCATCGCCGCCCGCATGTGCCACGGTGGATCCGGTGGACGGAGACCAGAGTCCTTTTGGAAAAACACAAAC
The DNA here is from genome assembly GCA_947259875.1 of uncultured Gammaproteobacteria bacterium. Classification (GTDB taxonomy): domain Bacteria; phylum Pseudomonadota; class Gammaproteobacteria; order Arenicellales; family JAANXG01; genus CALZGZ01. The sequence continues at coordinate 1,929 of CAMYNX010000374.1, forward strand.
CATGGAAACTTGATCCCCGCGTGAAGAAATACGCCCGCTGAAGCGGCCATCAATAGAAACCAGGTTATCATGAAATGTTCATCCACCGCCGCCTGGCTGATCATCGATTTACTCACAAAGCCAGA
>CAMYNX010000375.1 GCA_947259875.1 uncultured Gammaproteobacteria bacterium
CCTTTGCCGCTGAGCTAGAACGTTATACGGATACGGAAGCAGATCAATGCCAGAAATAAGTAGGTTCTTAGGGATTGTAATTGCCATGTACTACAATGATCACGCTCCAGCGCATTTTCACGCGACGTATGGTGACTATGAAATTGGTGTGGATATAGAGAACGGTTTAATATTGTGGGGTAAATTTCCTCGCCGCGCAGAGAGACTGGTTCTAGAATGGCTAGATTTACATCGTGATGAACTGATGAACGATTGGGATTTGGCGAGACAAAGAAAACCACTTCATAGAATTGACCCCTTGGAGTGATTGTATGGTTCCGAGATTGAAAAACGCGGAATATTTGGGTGATTATCGACTTAGGTTGTCGTTTGACGACGGTACGGAAGGCGATATCGATCTTGAAGACGAGTTATGGGGGGAAGTCTTCGAGCCGTTACGGGACAAGGAGTTATTCAAGCAGTTTCGTGTCGATACCGATTTGCGGACCGTGGTGTGGCCGACCGGTGCCGACCTTGCTCCTGAGTATCTATTCCAGAAAGCATCCGTATAAGTTTAGCCCCCAGTCCCCACAACACCTAGCATGCGGGTCCGCACTAGGCGTTTCATCAGTGATAATGAAAAAGAACCCACAGGTCTCGAATCGAGACGAGCCCTTGGGCTTTCAGCCAGGAGTTATTAAAAGCCAGTTGGGTTGCGTACGTTTTCGCAAGCCGGTAAGGGCCTTTAGAACTTAACCCGATATCGATCGCCGTTTTATGAGGCACACCGAGACGGATGAGATTACGAATTCGAGTCCGCGGTTTGGGCCACTGTTTCAAGTAGCACATGCGAATCCGACGACGTAGCCACTCATCGAGTCGGGGCAAGGGGCGATAGAATTCCGAAAGTCCATAGTAGTTGATCCACCCTCGGATGTAGACACGCAGTTCATCGAAGCGTCGCCGCATGGAGATACCCCAAGATCGCTTGGTCAGTTGACGAACACGATGCTTGAAGTCCTTCAAGGATTGATCGCTCCAGCGAATCTGTTTTCCTTGGAACGTAAACCCCAGGAAGTGAAGCTGATTGGTTTTCACCACTCGGCTTTTCTCTTGGTTGACTTCGAGTTTCAGTTTACGCGCCAAGAATCGTGTCACCTGGTCCATGACGCGGTATCCCCGCGAAGTGCTCTTCATGCAGATGACGAAGTCATCGCAGTAACGGGCAAATCGCAGCTCGCGCTTCTCCAGATATTTATCCAAGTCATCCAACACCACATTCGCCAACAGCGGCGAGAGTGGACCACCTTGCGGAACGCCCTCGGGCGTTAGATGCGTGGCATCGCCGATCATCACGCCGGCACGCAGGTAACGGCCTATCAATCGCAGTATTCGCGAATCTCGCACGTGTCGTGCCAGACGGGCTAGGAGAATATCGTGATTGACGCGATCGAAAAATCTCGACAAATCGATATCCACCGCCACACGAAGACCCGCTTCGATAAAACCCTTAACCTGTTTGACGGCACCGTGGGCCGAACGTCTGGGTCGGAATCCATAACTGGAATCCGAAAACGTTGGGTCGATGATCGGCGTCAACACTTGAGCGATGGCTTGTTGGATCACCCGGTCGTTGACGGTGGGGATACCCAGGAGGCGAACGCCTCGGCCATACGGCTTGGGGACCTCCACCCGCCGCACCGGGGACGGTACATAATAGCCACCCTCCAAGGCTCGGCGTGTCCGCGGCCAGTGGGTCCGGGCCCATTGCGGATATTCCTCAATGGTGATCCCATCTACACCGGCGGCGCCTTGGTTTCTCTTCACCTGCCTCCAAGCGGCTTTGAGATTCTCCGGCGCCAGAACACATTCCAATAGATTGCTATTCAAGGCGGGTTGCATGAGCTTATCGCCAGACCGTCACTTTCCGTTTTGCACAGACTGCGCTACGGCTGAGATAAGCATGACTCCTCCTTGGCTGATGTTCGGGCCTTCACTTTCCCGGTCTCCCTGGCCGAGTCCGCTACTATGCCCTCTGCTGACTTCTGCCCGGTCACCGAAACCCTTGCGGATCTCGGCGCTGTGGTGAAACCACCGCAGGCCGGACAGATCTCCCCAGATAAGAACATGAACTGTCACAGCACAACTGCCGCATTTACCCTGTCCCGCGAACCCGTGGGTTTCGTTACCTTGTGCTAACTCACCCCTGGAACTGGGCCTTGTATGCGATTTCTGTCCGTCAGCTCGCTGTTTTGCGCTCGGGCTTCCTTCAGACAATCCCTCGCGAAATTGCCCTTGCCGTCGGCTAGTAGTTAATATCATCAACACGGGTATATTCACTAGTTGTCGATGCAGGTTCTCCTACAGGGGACTTTCACCCCATGAGTTCATGCCCATGCTGGGCGTACACAAAGCGCTCCAGTCGGACAAAGTCAACCTGTCATGCCTTTTGCATCCGCAAAAGTCACGCCAGCTTGCCTTTGCCGCTGAGCTAGAACGTTATACGG
>CAMYNX010000376.1 GCA_947259875.1 uncultured Gammaproteobacteria bacterium
TACAAACCGGTTTAATAGCATTCGAAATAATCAGGCAGTTGTCCCCAAACGCTACTTTTCCCCGACCGCTGATGTACAAGCGACCGTAAACGCGAAAGTATTTGCCCGCAGAAAAGCGCTTAAACTGCAAAAAGAACTTTATCCGATACCACCACCCTCTTAACCACGCAAACAAAGCGGGAAATACAAGATGCGGTGACCTGCAAAGGCGGCGAACAAAGTGGAGAAAAAGGCTACTGTCGAATGGATCCACTACACTCGTATGCACATGATTAGTATTGCGGATCTGCCGGTTGTCCATGACCCTGCTCTTTCTCGATCAGCGCATTTTTCTGTGCAACGACCCACACACCCGCACCTATCTTCGGGCGGGACCATTGCCCTGCCCACGCCAATATATTCAGAACGGGAAATGACAACGCATAAAAAACTTTTCGCTTCTCCTGTGCTGCGGTAATCCGATAAGAAACATTGTTGATTAGATTCTCTACGAATCCGTAACTAAATCCTGACGACATAATCGTAAAACCTGCGTCCCTTACGCGTTCCGTAAGTTGTGGTAAATGGTATCCTGGGCGTACGTGGCCAGGAACATCAAAGTTCACGCGCCACTGAAAAACCGGCCATCGACGGTAATAGTGAGGAACGTGAACAACCAAAATTCCTCCGACCTTTATGCTCCTGAAAAAATTCGAGAGGACTAGGTCGTCGTTTTCTATATGTTCTAGGTTATCTACTGAGACGATCAGGTCGTACCGACGTTCCCTCCGCAAGGTAAGCAGATCACCCGCGCTAAAGGAACAGTTGTCCAAACCAAGCTTCAAGGAAAGCGTTTCGTTTATTTCTTGGATTTCGGTGTTAGAATCAAACGCCTCGACCTGTGCTTTCGGATAACGACGCGCAAGATATCGAGTAATCACTCCACGACCACACCCGGCGTCCAATATGAAATTTGCTTTTTCCGGCAGGAGCTTAGCTAAACGCCGGAGACGAATCCTTAACCCAATAATTGGCACACCCAATACCCGACAATACCATTTTTCCAGGTAACTCAGCGAGCGATCCCAATAAAGTTCACTACCCGGAAATCCCATTAATTCCATCCACAAGGTTGCAATCAGTATTTGAAAACTTTGGTTTTGTCGAATTTAATAGTAGGTTTGCAATTACGCGCCACTTTTACCTATTTTTGCTGTGAATTTGGGTCACGATTAACCTAGCACAACGGATTAAACTTGTTACCGTGCATGTTCGGTGCCGCGTATCAGCTTCCATGAGAATTTTCGTTTTTACCCCGCCGTGTTTATCGGCAACGGACCGTCATCTGTTAACGATAAAAACGGCAGTGTATCAATTGGTTGGCTAGGAACACCACAGATACGTGAGTTTTTATCACTTTTGCTGTTATTATGTAGGCTTGTGTCCTGCATTGCATTGACCTGAAAGTAGGTAAGTTAGATACGATTAGTAGCTATATACTCGCCGTACACCACGATCCCGCACACTCGTCACGCCCGTATGCATATCTAATATAAAGAGAACCTGCGAATCAGTCGATAACGCTAACGTTAATGAGTGGAACGTAACGAAGTGGAAACGGCCCGAACCCAAGCAATGGTCAATCTGTGCGGTTTTACGCGCAAATTGGTCCATGATAGGTTATTGACGGAAGAAACGGCCGTCGAGGCCATCAGCTGTTCGTCGGCGGCAGGTACTCCCCTTGCAAGCTACCTTGTCGATAACAAGCTCATTGACAGCTATATACTTGCTGAAACTGCCGCACTGGAGTTTGGAATTCCCTTGCTCGACCTCGATGCGATAGACTACGATCCGCAATCGTTGCACGATGTCGACGCGTCGCTCATCACCAAGCACCATGCCTTGCCGTTGTTCAAGCGAGGCAATAGGCTGTTTGTCGCGGTATCAGATCCTACCAATCTGCAGGCCTTAGACGAGATCACGTTTAATGTTGGGGTAAATACTGAGCCTTTGTTGGTCGAGGAGGACAAACTCTCCAAGGCGA
>CAMYNX010000377.1:0-1948 GCA_947259875.1 uncultured Gammaproteobacteria bacterium
CGTATTCGACCATGCGTCGATATATCAACCAGGGAAAATATCCTGTGGATTGGGCGGCGCAATATTCGGATTTTGGGGGTTTGAGTTATGGAGAGTGAATTTGCGCGCGGGCACAAAAAACATGCCCACCCTACTCGAGTAATGCAATACGTGGACGAGAGTGTAAGGGAGAGGTAGTCATGAGGTATAACGTGAATAAAGGAAATGATTTTATGGATTCTGTCACCTTGTTACGCGGCGACGGAAAGTCATCACCCGTAAAAGCTCGATTAGTGTTTTTTATCGCCACCCTGACGTTGTTACTTGCTGGCTGTGATAGTCCCGAGCCCGAGCGCGGTTGGGATATCCCCACCGATCCGCAAGAGAAGGCGGCCTACGACTACGCGCACAGTCTTGAGCTGCCCGATTCTGTATCCAAGCCTGTGCCATTTGATTTCACCAAAGCGAAGTGGAAAGCGCTGCTGCCCGGTACTCCGAGTGTTTCTGATCAATATTTCGAGCACCTGTGTAGTACAGAGGCTGGGGAATACATATTCAAGACGGTGGAGAATGTAGAGGGGGTGTTTCAGATGCGGCCAAACCGCGATATGGCGGGTAAGCCCATTGATTTCGACCGGTATGCATTAGAAGCGCCGATAATTATGCGTGCTGTTGATGAAGGAAATATTGCTTCTTTGAGTGGTGGTACCGAGAAACGGGCCTACAAGTCCGGTGCTATTTTTGTACAGCCAATGTATGGAAAGTATCTATACCTGGAGCAACCCAAGTTGGGCGATCCCAATACGATTATTCGTCTGGTGCGTCGTATTAACGACAATCCACCATATGGCTATCAGAATGGTGTTCAAACCAGCGTTCCGGGGACCCCCCACATGTTCCGTCTGCCCTTTATGGTGGACATGGAAGAGGATAAAAAACGTCAGGCTCGCTATGGCTTCACATGGAGGGGAGTCAAACGCGAGCGCGACCGGGAGTATTCCATCGGTGGTGGCGAATACCTGATGGTCGACATGCAAACCAATGAAGTGCTCGGCATTAAGCGCGATTTTACGCAGAGCGGACACGACAAGAATACGCCCTCCCGGATTTGGTGGGGGAATGCCAGATTATGCAACAAGGGTGACTGGGCCTATCGGCATCCCGTGGAACTAGTGCTAAGACCAATTTCTAGGCTCAACGATCAATACATTCCTGATTACTATCAGTATCTCATCAAGGGGGAAAAGAAATGACAACACAGGTGCGCGCGTGGTTGGACAATGCAATATTGCAATCAGTAGCGGAGTCTTATTTGGATAGATCGATAGATTTGGGAGGGCCACTTCCCCTCGATGAGGTTCTCTATTATGGAGTTAACCATCCAGAGCATAACAGGGACGGCAAAGGCGCCACCCGTCTAACAGAAACGCAGATAGCCTGGTTCCAGGCCAACTACGAAATTGTCACCCACTATCCTAACGACTCCTCAGGCTTTTCGGCCACGCTGTTTCGTAACCCGAATACTGGTGAATTTACCCTAAGCTTCCGCAGCACCGAATACCAACTCTCAGGCCTTGGCGGCGACTATGAGCGCGATGGCAGCTCCGCCGCCGATGCGGAAATATCCGAGATGGGCTTTGCAATAGGGCAGTTGTCCAGCATGGAAATCTTCTACTCCAATCTTAAGCAAGGCAAGGTTTATAACTCTCTTACAGATAGCTGGGAAAGTAGTGCTGACCCAAACATACTCGCTTTCAAGAATGGCGTGCCAACGCTCAATGTGACCGGATATTCTCTTGGGGGGCATTTGGCGAGCGCCTTCACCCTGATGCGCGATCTGGAGGTTCAGCAAGCGTATACCTACAACGCCGCGGGCCTGGGTGGCTACCTCCTGGCCAAGGGCGGTAATTGTGACCTGCCGCTTTGTCCGGTCCACGAGCTGCGCCTCGAGCAACGATTCGAGGTCCTG
>CAMYNX010000377.1:1962-3511 GCA_947259875.1 uncultured Gammaproteobacteria bacterium
CGACGACGGCCGAATTTAATAGCTATGCGACTCAAGCGCAGACTGAGCCAAACGACCCAACAGACTCGATTGATAACATCTATGCCAACGACAAACACGACGCAGTGATGACCATCCTGTCCAATTTTATGTTTCCCGCTGGCGCAGGTGATAAGCTCGATCTAAACGACAGTGTAGGCGATTTGCAAATCAAGGAAGCTTTTGCTAATTGGCTGGGGAGCAGCGGCGACGGGCCATTTGGCAAAGACCCGAATGCCTTTCAATCTATTGCAGGCCAAATAGATGGTTGGGCAAGTAAGATACAACAAGTTTATGGGCACGGGGAATTTTTTGATCCACAATTCGTGGCCAACAGCGGATATCACGCGCCAGCTACAGCGATCTGGATCGAGGATCTTCCTACGACTAGGGGGCTTGGATTTCTGGAGCTGATTCCAAATCTAGGGGAGCAGCAATGGTTCCGTAATCTAGTGGATGATTTTGGTGAAACGCACAGCATTACACCGCTGATTGATTCGCTGATGGTGCTCGATCTTCTGCAACGACTTGACCCATCCCTAGACCCAACAATCGAAAACACTCGCTATACCGAGTACACCGAGATTATGAAAGCGATTTCGAATCGTGAAGACAGCCTTGGTAACACGGCATTACAGACTGCGGCCGGTGCTTCTGCTGCGGCAGTATTACCTTGGTTCTTGGAACCAGCTGGAACGTTGGCTGCTTACCTAAACGCCGATCGTCTTTACGATGCTGATGCATTGGAGAATGTCGTCAATGCACTCAGTTTAATCTTTACTAATGCTAACACTGACCCCAACTTTAAACCACTTGTACCGGATCTATCGGAGAAAGGGTTCGCCAATATCGGCAACCGTGAGAAGATGCATGAGGCAATCAATGCTATTCGTGGCAGCGTGAATTATCAGAACGTTGCCGGCAATATCAGCCTGGTTTCTATGGTAGGACTTTGCGCCGACGAAATAAGCGAGCGCGCCCAGAACGACATTGCCTACCGCTATGCGCTCGAGGAAATGTTGCCCTTTGTAGTTTCGGGAAGCGAAGCGCTTTTTGAAAGATTTAACAGTAATGGTGAACTCGATCGTTACGACCCGGCAAGCGGGACCGGTAGCCTGACCGACACTTATCTGCAAGATCGTGCCGCCATGCTGGCATGGAAGATTAAATACGACTCCGGTAACCGCGACGACGATGATGTGCCTCTATTCCTTGCTGACAAGGACTACACAGATGACTGGGACAGGAGCTATGGTGAAGATTGGAGTTTTACCGATAAAGCCACGATTATCAACGAACAACCTTTAACGCTTGTTATAGACGATTTGAATTTTGATTTGCCTTCCCACAATGTAATTTTTGGTTCCGACGATGCTGATGCAGGTGATACTGCTATAAGCGGTGGAGATAATTCTGACCACCTCTACGGCGGTGCCGGTAATGACGATATCAACGGTGGAGATGGCGCCGACTATATAGAAGGCAATGCTGATGATGACAATCTAATCGGTGGCGCAGGTGAAGACATCAT
>CAMYNX010000378.1 GCA_947259875.1 uncultured Gammaproteobacteria bacterium
CTGAAAGTCGAGAACTGGTTATCCGAATGAATGCCGAATAGGCGCGACATTATCCACAACCGTTAGCAATACCGCCGCCAGTATTCATGTCGACGGCGATGGGTCACACAACGTCGTTGGTGCGTGTTTCAAGATGCGGATACGCCCTCCCTTATTTCCCACTCATTAACACCTTCTTCTTGGGGATTCGACGGCGTTTCTAGACGCATATCATAGGCACACAAATGAGGAACAACCGTCATTTCGTTTGCGAGCACCGCTTTCGCATGCTGAACGTGCAGCAAGGTCATCAGCACTGGTGGCTGGGCAGGTCGGCGCATCTTTCGATGGGGCGGTAACTGCCGGCATGGACTGCCGCAAATAATGAATGTAAGTCACGATGAAATTAATCAAACTGATAGCGTTAATCGTTGGGGGACTATTCGTCCTGCTGGTGGCAACCGTCCTGTTACTGTTAGCACTCGGGGTGAGCGTCGACGGCAATTGGCTTCGCGGCGGTGTCGAAGACTCCGCCACTGCAGCCCTCGGACGACAGGTGCGGATTAGCGGACCGATGACGCTGGATTTTTCCAGCACGCCGGGCATCGACGTAAACGGCGTGAAAATCGCAAATGTGCCTGGTGCCAAGGCGGATCAGTTCCAGGACGTATCGCTGAATCTGGAGAGCGACGCCAACGGCCGTGGCAACTGGATGTTCGGCCCGCCCGAGGACCGCGGTCGTCAACCGGCGCCAGCAGCTACGCAAGCGGATGCCAAGTCGGTGACCAAGGCGAAGGAACGTAGCTGGCGCCTGATCGGCGTCGATAAGCTGACTGTTGAGAACACCGTGGCTACCTATTATGACGCCGCCCTGAACAAGACCTTCCAACTGAATGTGGATACCTCTGACGGTACCGCGGCGCCGGGACAACCGGTAAGGTTTTCTGTGGCAGGTGCGTTTCAGGATCAGTCCTTGGATCTCCGCCTGAACAGCGATGCACTCACAAAGCTTGCGCAGCGCGGTGAACCGTGGAATTTATCCTTAAACGGAGAAATCGCGGGCACCGCGCTGGGTGCCGAGGGCGGATTCATATCCGGTGACGAGGCGCGTGGGTTACAGCTCGCCGTCGACGTCGGCGCTGTCGACATTGGCGCGACCCTGGCCTGGTTCGGGCTGGTCGAGGGCCTGGAAGCAAAGGTCGGCGGCCTGGGGATGAAACTGTCACTGGCCGGAAAAAGCCTCAAGGAGCTGGTCAACGAATCGGCAGTCAGCTTTACCCTGCGCGACGGGCAGTGGACGCTGCGTGATCGCAACACCCAGACGGGCCTCCCCATCACCGGACTTTCCGGGGACGTGCTGCTCGAGACCATCGAGGCGGCCATTGCCCAGGCGCGCCTCAACCTGGCCGGTACGCTGGCGCTGCCGATCACACAGCGGAATCTGCGGTTCAAGGCGAAATTCGATGGCAAGCGGCTGGATGCCCTGAATGACTTGTTCGAGCTCGACCTGCCGGCGGTGGGTCCGCTCGCACTGGAGGCAGATCTCGCGCTGACGCAGGCCGGGTACGACTTGTCCAGCCTGGTGTTGCAAGTCGGTGAAAGCCGGTTGCAAGGCAAACTGAATCTCAACACGTCACTCAACAAACCAAAGGTCGAGATCGATCTCGTCTCGCCGCACCACCAAAACGTCACCGGCGGAGCGCGCTGCCGCCAGGCCGCCGGACCAGGCACCGAAGCGGAAAGACGAGCGAGGCGGCGACGGACACAGACAGGTGCTGTCCTACGAGGTATTGAGCGCGATCGATGGCAGGCTCTCAGTTGAGGCCAAGCAGGTCTTGTCGGGCGAGGACAAACTCGGGTCCGGACGCATGGCGGTGGCGCTTCAGGATGCCCATTTTACCGTGCGGCCCCTGAGTCTGAAGGTCCCAGGTGGAGCGGTCCGGGCTGGTTTTGGTTATCGCCCCACACCATCTGACGTCAGTGTCGATCTAACGGCAAACATACAGGAATTCGACATCGGCGTTCTCACCCGGCGCGCCAGGTCAGGAACCGATATGGGCGGCAGGATCACGCTCGATGTCGCGCTCGACTCACGTGCCCTCGAGCTAGAAAGCATCATGGCCAGTGCGAAGGGTCATATCGACTTCATCTTGGTGCCGGAGAACTTTTCGGCCGGCGTCATCGACCTGTGGGTAGTGAATCTGCTCTCGGCGATCATGTCGGGTATCACGCAGAAAGATGAGTCCGAGATCAATTGCGTCGTGGTGCGTCTGCAAATGCAAGACGGAGTGATGAAGGAAAAGGCGATTTACATGGACACCACAAGGATGCGCGTTGCCGGGGATGCCGAGATCAACTTCAAGACCGAGCGGATCGACATCAAGATGGCCCCAAAGGCCAAGAAGGCCCGGTTCTTCAGTCTGGCCACGCCGATCCAGATCAAGGGCAAGTTCGACGATTTTGGAGTGGGCATCAAGCCGGGCGGCCTGGCCCACACGGTGGTCTCGCTCGCTACCAGTCCCATTCATGTTCCATTCCGCAGAATCTTCTCGAAGGCCGCGCCAAAGGACGGCAGGGAGGCCTGCAGAGAGGCCTGGACAAGAACCGGCGCAGAGCCGAGATAGACGCCCTGGGCGCGCCCTGACTTTTCGATCGAGCCCTCACTTCTCGACAACAGCCACCATCGAACAGTCACCCACGCGCTTAGGGGGGCGGGCGCCTCAACGCCGACCTGGTCATTAACTACTCATTTCCCCCTCGTTGTTGGGGATGCCTGCAACGCGGGCGGAACCGACAATATCAACAACTTAACGAATCAGTCGTTTGTTCACGAGGGAACTGAAATGACAGTGCCATTCACATTTACCCTGATAATTGTGGGAGCGCTGGCGGTCAGCCTGTCGGCCCCAGGCTGGGCGCAGTTGCCCAGCTATAAGATGACTACCAGAATCCCGCACCAGGTCACTACTCCGGACAAGGTGAACACGCCCATCGGTACCCTGGAGTTCTTCGATGGTGTGCCCATCGGCAACACGACCGAGATGGTCTACGACTACGTCGATCGGGCGCGCGCTGTGCAGGTGTTCATCAACATGATACCCGCGGTCTCCATGTACCATCTTCGTCAGGGTCAGCGGGACATCGGGCTCACGGAATCCCACCAGATCTTGATTGCCGAGGAACTCGGCGATTCCAAGCCGCTGGTGCTGACGTGGAACAATACTTCGCTTTATACCTGGGGCTTTGTTGACCTCAACAAGGACGGACCGACCGTGGTGGAAGTGCCGCCCGGCGTACTCGGCGTCTTTAACGACATGTACTTCCGTTATATCGCCGACATCGGCGCCGCCGGTCAGGATAAGGGTAAGGGAGGTCTCTAC
>CAMYNX010000379.1 GCA_947259875.1 uncultured Gammaproteobacteria bacterium
CAAAAATCCCGAGGACCGCTACCAGAGCACCCGGGGTATTGAAGCGGATCTGACCGAGTGCCTCCAGCGCTTGGAGAACACCGGACGGATACATCCGTTTCCTTTGGCCCGGCAGGACGTATCCGACAAATTCCAGATATCCCGCAAACTGGTTGGCCGGCAAAAAGAAATCGATACCCTGGCGGCAGCTTACGACCGTGTCAGCCGGGGTGGTAAAGAAATGATGCTCATTGCCGGTCCGGCCGGGGTCGGAAAAACCGCTCTCGTACTGGAAGCCGGTAAAGGATTTGCCCGCCACCAGGGGTTATTTTTGCAAGGGCAATTTGACGCACCGGATCGCAATGTTCCCTATGCTGCCATTGTTGCAGCTTTTCATGATCTGGTTCGCCAACTGCTGACCGAAAGCCAGGAGCGTCTCATACTGTGGCGCGAGCGAATCCTGGCGGCTCTGGGGGCCAACGGGCAGGTCCTACTGGATCTGATTCCGGATGCGGCCGCCATTGTCGGAAACCAACCTCCTGTGAGGGCGCTGGAACCCGCCGCGGCTCAAAGACGCATCAAACTTGTCTTGTCGGACTTTATCCACGTATTTTGCCGGCCGGAGCACCCTCTGGTGTTGTTTTTGGACTTTTTAAATCTGGCCGATCCCGCTTCTCTGGACCTGGTCCGGTCCCTGATGATCGATGACGGAATCGATTTTCTTTTACTCATTGGCGCCTATCGGGATGAGGAAACCGAAGCCGACCACCCGCTTCACACGGCCCGGGAGGCCCTTCAGGAGCAAGGCGCCACCGTTGGCTATATGGATCTGGCAAACCTTAATTCGGAGCACGTTGGGCAGATCACCGCCGAAACCTTGAGGTGTGACCGCCAAACGGCAGAGCCCTTGGTCCGTGTTCTGGTTGCAAAAACCAGGGGGAACCCGTTTTTTTTGAATGAATTTTTAAATCTGCTCTATTCTGAAAACCTGCTGCATTTTGATGCCGGCCAACAGCGCTGGCAGTGGGATATTGCCGACATCAGCAGCCGGATGATCACCGACAACGTGGTCGAATTACTATCCGATAAGCTGCAACGTCTCGATGATGAAACACTGGCAGTGATTACCGCGGCCGCAGCGATCGGCAGTCAATTTGATCTACAGACTTTGGCCGTATCGTGCGAAAAGTCCCGGGAGCAAACGGCTGCCGCACTGCGTCGGGCTAAGGCCGAGGGCCTGATTGTGCCCCTTGGCACTGCCTGCATAGAGCAATACTGGGATTCGGGCATGGGAAAGCTGCTGGAGTCACCCGCCGACCATCTTTTAAACTGCGAGTTTAAGTTTTCCCACGATCGTATTCACCAGGCAGCTTACGCATTGGTATCGGCGTCTGCTGCATTACCAGATCGGTAAGCGCCTGCAGCAGAAGGCACCGCCGGATGAGGAGGGAGACCATATTTTTGTGGTGGTCGATCAACTCAATGCCGGACGGGTGATATTAACCAGCGAACCGGAACGTTTGGAACTGGCCGAATTAAACCTGTCAGCCGGAAAACGGGCCAAAGCGGCTGCCGTTTTCGCTAGGGCCTTGCGCTATTTTAAAACCGGCCTGGATCTGCTGGAAGAAAACTGCTGGGAGGCGCATTATGATCTGGCCCTGGCCTTGCACACCCAAACCGCGGAAGGGGCGTTTCTGTGTTCCGACACCAACGAAATGGAAAAAGTGATCCGGATTGTCCTCCAACATGCGCGCAGTCCCCTGGATCAGGCCCCGGTCTATGAAGTCAAAATCCTGGCGCTGACCGCCCAAAACCGCTGGGCGGAGGCTTCCCAGGCAGCCCTGGAAATCTTGAAAAACCTGGGGTTGAATTTGCCGACAGCGCCGGGCAAATTGCAAATCCGGCTGAGCCGGCTGAAGACGAAAATTCTGCTGACCGGAAAATCCTTCGACCACCTGGCACATCTGCCGCCCATGACGGACCCGTCTAAAACGGCTATCATGCGGATCATCATGCGGGTCAATGCCGCGCTAGCGATCATTTATCCGGAGTTGTATCCGGTGTTGGCCGGCGAGCAACTCCGTTTGACCGTGCGCCACGGCAACGGGCCGGCCTCGGCCACCGCCTATCTGAATTATGGAATGCTCCTGGGATCGGAGGGTGACATGGAATCGGGCTATCAGTTCGGGCAGCTGGCACTGCGGTTTCTGGAGCAGCCCCAGGCCGAGGTTTCCCGAATTCCCACCCGTTTTGCCTTTAATCTTATCATGCGGCACTGGAAAGAACACCTCAGGGAAACCCTGGCGCCGTTTCTGGAACTCCATCAGGCCGCCCGGGAGATCGGCGATCTGTTTTATATCACATATTCCAGTGCCTTTTATTGCGTGCATATGTTTTTAAGCGGATGGGAGCTGCCGGAAATCGAAAAGACCATGGCCGAACACGACCCCGTCGCCAAGGCCACCGGCGTTCAGGCAGGCTATTATTTTATGCGGCTGTATCGGCAAGTGGTGGCGAATCTACTGAACTCCGCCGCCGATCCGTGCCGTCTGGCGGGCAACTTTTACGACGAAGAAAAAATGTTGACCATTGACACGGAGGCCGACAATAAAGGCCGGGATTTTGGACTCTACAACTGCAAATTGTTGCTGTGTCTGCTTTTCCGACAACCGGCCCGGGCCGTTAAAAATGCCGACCGGGTTCAGGAAGTATTGGAAGGGCCCACCGCCCTGGGATCCGGGGCCCCTGCCTTTTACTGCTGGAGTTCCCTGGCGCGCCTGGCCTGCTATCCGGATGTCGGGCCCGAGGAAAAGGGGCAGATCCTCAAGCGCGTTGAAGATGCCCAAACCCGACTGCGGCGGTGGGCCCGGCAATCCCCGCTAAACTACCGGCACAAGTATGACCTGGTCAACGCCGTGCGCCATTGGGTTCTGGGACAGGATTCGGC
>CAMYNX010000380.1:0-1216 GCA_947259875.1 uncultured Gammaproteobacteria bacterium
GCCCCCTTTCAGCCAGCATGAGGGCTTTGTGATGACCCAGTTGCTCTCTTAGGTAGAGCGCCGCCGGTCATCGAGCGGCTGGAAAATCTTTCGTATCAATGCCGCAAAAACAAATTATTTGCGGTGATGCGCTGAATTTAACCCCTTCAAGCGTGACGAACAATAGCCATACGGTTCATCCGATTTTGACGATGTCGCCTCCGTAACAATAGTCCACATTTCCGTATCATTACTCCGTCACTAAATATTCGCGTTCTCTGCGCCGCGTAAAAGCGCATGGCGCTTCACGCGGCACATCGTTCTCCGGAGCGCGTCACTACTGACTGGCGTCCGCAGTGACGCGCTTTATAGATCGTAAAACGATCGCGCAAGTAACGATAAAGAACAGGGAGCATAAGCATTTCGCAATAGACGGCACCCGACCCAACAGAGTCATTGGCCCTGTTCACTTGCGAATGACCGTTCTGCGTTACTCACCTGACTGATTAAGACAATCTGCAATACTCGGTGTTACGTTTACGGTGTTATCCGCCACCGGCTGATGAGTTTCTGCGTTCCGAACGTTCGCAGATTTGCCGGATAGCCAATATTGGTTAGTCGAGTCACCTTTTGGTAGGCTTCAACCCTAGTCCAACCAAACGCGTTGACCACCATAGGAATAAATACCCACCTGGAGTGTCGGTTATCTTTACATTCTGCTTTATTACCTCGTCCCGATAAATTGTGACGGAGATCACAGGGTATGAAGGGCCGACCTAGCGTTTTTGGAGATGAAGATCGGCGGGGAAGTGTCGGGATTTTTAACAATGCCGCACCTGTGGGCTTACTGCGCCTTTTTATCAATTACTTGAAATACAGCGCGTTAGATTAACTGGCACGACTATTGCATATTTTCAATGTATTAGTGCCCCTGCAGAATTATTAAGAGAAGTAAAACCCCTCGGGAACGGAGGTAAAGAATGAATCAACTTCATTTCTTCCATCGTGTCATCAAAGGCGCTGCTAGCATAGTACTTTTCTCTGCAATAGCCTCACCAACACATTCCGCAATAATTTTTGACGCTGGAGTCATAACTACGCAGGGTAGTGATCTCTCCACGGGCGTTGTGGACGGAACTAATATTGGCGCAACGTTTGCAGAACAAGTACGCGTGGGTAAGGAAGCGATGTCGCCGGATCCGCAGATAAACGGAACACTCAGACCGGCGGCCTTGAG
>CAMYNX010000380.1:1246-3054 GCA_947259875.1 uncultured Gammaproteobacteria bacterium
GGATAATCATTGACCATAAATGGTCTTGGAGCTTTTCCTGGTATTCAGCTAGCGTGGGATACGGTCGCTGCTCCCGGGACTTCTACGCTCATTGGAAACGTCACCCTAACGGGTCCCGGATCAAGCATCACAATCAGCGGAGATCGCGCCTTCACCAATGTTGGTCGTCAGGGCACCGGGAACGTATCTATCCTAGATCAATCGACATACTCCATAACAACGACCAATAATTTTGCATCATTCATGAATATCGGGCGAAGCACTGGTGCAAGTGGCACGGTTAATGTCGATAACGCGCAACTTTCCCTGAATCCGGGGACTGGTTCTGAACTTGCAAACATATATGTCAGTAAGAATGCGAACACCACCGGCGAATTAAACGTCACGAATGCCGGGCAAGTATCGGTATCCGGCGCGAACGGAAATGTGATAATTGGGCAGAGGCCAGGCTCGGAAGGTGCGGTGACTGTTTCTGGGACAAATTCACTGCTTAGTGCAGGAAATCAAATTCTTATTGGTAGGAACTTCCTTTTTGATGATAACAACGATACGGCCCCCGGCACTGTGCTTCAAAGCGGAGGCTCGGGGACTCTCACCGTGGAAAACGACGGCAGGGTTCAAGCACAGACCATCTTTATCGGTAAACAAATTCTCGATCCCGCGGAAAACAAGGGAACGCTCAATGTGGTAGATGGCGGCACAGTTCAAGCAGACACCGTCTTTATTTATAGAGATGGGACGTTGGCGGGCAATGGAACCGTCGAGGCAGACATCGAAAACTTAGGTGGAACGGTGGAGCCAGGGTTATCGCCCGGTGATTTGAACATCATCGGAAACGTTCAGGACACTGGAGGCACCTACAACATGGAGGTGATCGGTAATCCGGGCGGTACATTTTCCTTTGACCGGGTTTTAGTGGACGGATTTGCAAGCATTGTCGATGCCATACTCAATATCTCTTTCGCCGGGTTACTTCCAGGCCCCGGAGATGTATTTAATTTCTTTTCCGTGACTGACCCGACTAATTCAGTTTTCGATTTCGCACAAATCAACCTATCAGGTGCCAGGGGTGATTTTGAAACGGGATTGGTAAACAATAATTTTGTTTTCGTCGCGCAGAGCGAGTTTGAGAGCGTCCCCGAACCTACCACCCTCGTCCTCATGGGCATCGGATTAGCTGGTTTAGGCTTTGCAAGACGTAGACGGAATCCCTAACAACTAATTCCCTACAATCAACGCGACCCCGCCTCGGCGGGGTTCTGTTTTAATTGCGAATCCACTCGACAGCCCCATGGAACGCCTTATAGAGAACGTCTGGAATACTCCCGGCAACGGACGTTTAAAATCATGTCTTTTCGCGCGCTCGAACATCAGGAACTGGCCGGATCCAGGCGTTCTCCTGACCGATGAAGACACCTTATCCAGGAATCCTAAAGACTCTTTCGCGAGGAGAGATGTTCGAAGGGCGGGAGGGCTAACCACTTATGAGGAAAACTCTCGTTGCCCCGCCGATGGAATGAACGCTCGGCGACCGGTTATTTTATATCGACCTTCTATGTTGCATTGGCAGGATAAAGGATTTTCCTTACGATAAGGATATTCCTTACTTTGCGTGAGCACAACAATGATCGTAAGCAAACTGACCTCCAAGGCGCAGACCACTATACCGCAGCCGGTGCGTGCGGCGTTGCGGCTCAAGCCGGGCGGCAAGCTTGTGTACGAGATCGTCGATCAGCGGGTGATTCTTACCAAGGCGCAGCGTGGTGCCAAGACGGACGATCCATTCCGTACTTTTGAGGAATGGAACA
>CAMYNX010000381.1 GCA_947259875.1 uncultured Gammaproteobacteria bacterium
TTAATAAGAATGGCGCTGCTGCAGTGGTCGCGACTACGAGCAGATGGCCATTCGCCAGGTTAATATTGCTGATCACTGTTTGCGCGCTCGGTGCGTGTGGCACCGCGCCGAAACGCACACCCTTACCCGTGGAATTGACCACGAAAGCCGGCATCCCCGGCGTCCCGGAGGCCCGGTTCTGGGCCGACGAGTGGCCGAAATTCTCACTCGAGCGATTCCAGACTTACTCGGATGCTGAGCTCCAGGCCCAGTTCGAGGGGATTTACGGCCAGCCCCATCATTATCTGGCGGTATCCGGCGGTGGCGCCAACGGCGCCTTCGGCGCTGGCCTGCTGGTCGGCTGGACCGCGAGCGGCACGCGTCCACAGTTCACCATGGTGACCGGGATCAGCACCGGCGCACTGACCGCCCCGTTCGCCTTTTTGGGCCCCGGTTATGACGATCAACTCAAAGCGGTCTACACGACCACCACCACCGATGACGTCGTAAAGAAGCGCAGCGTGTTCAACGCGCCATTCAGTGACGCGGTCGCCGATACCAGGCCGCTACGGGCCTTGATCGCTCGCTACATCAATGAAGAGGTGATTGAGGCGATTGCCGCCGAGCACCGCAAGGGCCGGCGCTTGTACATCGGTACCGCGAATCTGGATGCGGGTCGGGGAATGATCTGGAGTCTCGGCGCCATTGCCGCCAGCGATTATCCGCGCAAAGCGGCGCTGATTCACGACGTGCTGCAAGCATCCTCGGCTATCCCGGTCGCATTTCCGCCCGTCGTGATTCCTGTGGAAGCCAACGGGCAGATGTACGATGAAATGCACGTCGATGGCGGTACGGCTACCCAGGTATTCGTGTATCCGGCCGCGGTAAACTGGGCACAGATTTTGAAGAAACTCAAGGCCAAAGGTAAGCCCAAGGTGTATGTGATCCGGAATTCCTTTCTGGAGCCCGATTTTCACGGCGTCAGACGCCACATGATCCCCATCGCGTCGCGCTCGATCGTCTCACTGATCCGCACCCAGGGGATTGGTGATCTTTATCAGATCAAAAGCCTGTGTGTGCGCGATGGCAACGACTTCAATCTGGCCTTTATACCGTCCGACTTCACCCAGAAGCCGGCCGAAGGTTTCGATCCTGTTTATATGAGCGCGCTATTCGAACGCGGTTATGAGATGGCCAAAAACGGCTATCCGTGGAGGAAGGCACCGCCCGGATTCTAACAAACAGTTACCACGCGCTATTCGCCGATATGATGTCAGCGAATCCCGTAGATCCATCACCCCGGACAGGCAAAGGTTCGGTACCAAACAGACCACTCACGAGATAAGACGGACAAGGTAATCGCAGATGCGTAATGACAGCGTGACCCGGATATTCACTCAACCCAACTACTTTCGCATCAGGGTTGAGTCGCCACTCAAACTTATATGTTGGGCACTGGTGCTGTCCCTATGCATTGGGACCGCAGCGGCAGAGGAACGCTACAAAAATCCGCTCGCCCCGCCGGACACCTCAAGCCCACGTGCCACGTTGCAGAGCTTACTCGACAACGTCCGCGAAGCCTATGACGTGTTGATGCCTGCATACGCTTCGTACCTGGCCGAGCCCAGCCTGTTCCCGCCCGATTCGGCACGCGAGGTAGAGGAACGCACCAAGGAGCTGCTTGAACGCGCCGTGCGTACGCTTAACCTTGGTGAAATTGCCCGGGCACTCCGAGCGAATGTGGGGCTGGAGAGAGCGTTGCTGTTAAAGGAGTGCTCGACCGCATCCCGCTTCCGCCCGTCGACGCTATCCCGGATGCAACGGTAATTAAAGCCGAAGAATCAGAGTCTGCGACCGATACTGGTGTCTCGCGTTGGATCATACCGGGCACCGAGATTACCATCGCCAGGGTCGAAGAAGGTCCCCGCCAAGGAGAGTATCTATTTACCCCAGCGACTGTCGCTCGTAGCAAAGAGTTCTACCAAAGAGTACGAAAGCTGCCGTACCGTGCCGGGGCGACGGAGGGATTCTACGAGTTCATCACTTCCAGCCCAGGGCTGTTTCCACCGCGGTGGTTCGAGTGGACCAAGGCGTTGCCGAACTGGGCACAAGCCGAACTTATGAGGCAGGCCGTTTGGCAATGGATTGGGTTGGTACTCTCAGTATTGTTGGCTGCGCTGGTGCCGTTGTGGGTCGATCGTTGGCGACGACACACGGACGGCCCGGTTTTGGGTCGGACGTGGAAACGGTTTCTCGTGCCGGTGAGTGTGATGCTCGTTGCCCTGGGCGTCCGCGCGTTTGTGGAGGGCCCACTCAACCTCACCGGTAATGTGCTACAGATTGTTCGGGCGGGGCTCGAGGTGGTTCTTTTCGTGGCTGGGTCCTGGGCAGTGGTGAGCTTTAGTGGCGTGATTGCGGAAACCATCATCAGCTCGCCGCGCATTTCCGAGAAGGGCCTGGACGCCAGCCTGTTGAGGCTCGGCTTTCGCGTCCTTGGCCTGGTGATC
>CAMYNX010000382.1 GCA_947259875.1 uncultured Gammaproteobacteria bacterium
GCAGATAGAGGCCCGGCGGTACTTTGCGTCCCATAGTTGGTCTCCTATTCGTTGACCGGGACGCTCGTTGCGGGTCTTATACTGATCCGCCCAGGCGTCCAGATCAAGTCGGTCAAAGGCAATGCCCTGACTGCCGATAGAAATTTCGGTGACGAAAGGCCGCACGTCTGCGTTAAATCGGTTCCGATCCATGCCCAGATAGCCGGGCGCATAGCGCAGTCGCAGCAATCTCGGCACGATCTGGACAGCCATTGCTTGCTTGCCCACCATCTGTCTATCGATGCTTCGCCACGCTACGGCTTGCCTGTTTTTGTTCGACGGCACATCCCCTTACCCCGAGAATCGGACCGACATGCGCTTTTCGTTGCGGTTTCGTTCTGGAACCGGTCCGTTTTGCGCGCTCTAAGGCTCTGTGAAGGGGTGCATACCGGTGACACAGTGCTTCGAGGTGTTCTTGAATGACTTCGTAGATTTGCATCGCTATGCACCCCTGAAATCGGGCTTTGCCTCCGGGTTTGATGTATTCGCGCAGATAAAAACAAATCGGCTCGCCCTTGCGATATGTTCGGTTACGCCATTCGTCATCGAGTGGACAGATGGGCGCGGAACATTTCCCAAATCTGGGGCATTCACACATCTTTATTGCATTCATCACGACCCCCTCATCGACCTAAGTACACGTAAGTAATCGTGATCCGGCGGTGCCCGAGCTCTTCGGCAATCCGGTGGCGGGCTTCGATATCTTGCTGCCGCATTTCACCCCTAAGTTCATCTCTGGCCGGACCGCCTTGGTGCGGAGATTTCCATCCCGTCAACTCTCGATATCGACTTTGCGCTGCAAGTGTTGCTTGTAAGTCTTGTGTGCCGGGATCATGGAGCCGCTTCCGGCAATCCGCTTCGCTTCCTCGAGGACACCGCGCTGATAGGGCGTGTTAATCGGAATCTCTCTGGGTCTTCCGCCCTTTGTCCAGCTACCTTTGAGGGTCAGCTTCGTGCCCCGGTCTGCCCACGTCGGCCTGAGCTTCATCGCCTCTTCGCGTCTCAATCCGAACGCCGCTTGAAGTTTTAGGCCACAACGGACGTGGGGATCCGAGATGTGTTGGGTGACAGCAACAGTTAAGGTACTGGCCTTATTGACGGTGGGCGGGGTTCGGCCGCTGAGTCTGAATACTTGATTGCTGTCGTAGCCCAGATTGGGTTTGTCTATCTTGGGTCCCAACCATCGCAGCGCCGATAGCCGATTCATGATGGTGGCATCGGTGAGATTCTGTTGTTTCCAAAACCTCACCACGTTACTAACATGTCGGTTGCCCAGGCCATTCAGACGCAGGCCCCGATGGCCCAGGGCCTTGAGGTCCTTGGCAAACCGAATCAGGATCATCCGTCGCTGATACTGGGTGGTGTGCGAACCGTCCCGGTTCGCGCTCAATACTTTCGTTATTTCCCATGCAAGCGGGGTCACAACCATGTCTCCAGTCTGTTTGTTCAACCTTCCCGCCGTTACCGGCGGGTCCTCTCTACGTGTGATCAACGGTTAGTGTGTTTCCACGGATCTGTGATGACCTGGCGGGCATCACAGCCCCTCGAATAGAGGGGCGAGGTGGAACATTTGCGTCGGGCACGTAGCCCCCGACGGCGCCTAATCAGGCGACGGCAAACGATCTTGGTCAGATACGGTTTGTCGTGTGCGCAGGCCGATGCGTAGGCCAGACAACCTGATCCAACACCCCTAAGGGATGATTGAATCTCAATGGGAACCCGCCACCCGATATGGCGCTGTCGCCTCGGGCAGAAGGTTTTAGAGGTGCGAGCAGGCCGGCGCTTCACGGCAACGCCGTGCGCTGGTTCGCTATGTTGACAAACATGCCGCGGGCGCTTGGTCCCACGACTAAATGAATGAAGCAGATCCCGCTCGAGACGCTTGGCGTCTCTGGTCCCCTTTCAGCGAGTCAGGGACATTTGCAAAACTGTCGTGATTTTACGATGCGGCCAAATCCGGTCAACCTTTTAGTGGTTCACTCCAAATGAACCGTATCGGCGCCGCGCAAAGATGCGCAGCGCTTAGCGCTTTTCGTGGACTTCCCAACGCGCGTCACTACTGACTCGCGTCCGCAGTGACGCGCATTATAGATCTTGAAGCGGTCGCTCTAATAACGATAAAGAACGGGGAGCATAAGCATTTCTTAATAGACGGCTCGCGACCCGTTGCCGTCCTTCGTCTGTTTCGTCGGTGGATCTGTAAAATGATCGGAAGCGGTCATTAACGGCTAGCTTCGCTTCACGTCACCGCAAACCCAGCGCGACGTTTTTGGTGTTAGCTGGAACCCGTGATCAGGTAACGTTCGCTGAAATATCACCTCCAAACTTTTCTTCCACAATAGATGTGTATCCCGACACCCTCTCCATAGCGATAAGACGCCTTAGCTTACGACCGGCTTTGGTGAACTGAATCGAGTAGACTTGGTAGCCACGGAGTTTATTTTTACTTTCCGCCCCGCAAAGTCCACGACCTCGTATTCAGCATCTTCGGCGTAACTGAGCATACGTGCTATATCGTCATTCCTCGTAGTTGCGTAAGGTTGGTCTACATGTGCAAGTAACCGCGCCAACTTTCCTGTTACCAATGGCACTATGGCGAAAATGAAGCAATGAGTTTCTCGTTAGCGGTGTGAATGCTAGGCATTGGAATTGTGTCTGTCATTTGGGTTCCCCACAAGACACATTCGGATCGATCGTTACGCGGCGCATTTATACTTTTCCTGGGTGTTGTGTACGGATGCCTCATCGCATTCTCGATTCCTATTTCTTCATTGTCGAAGCACTTCAATGACGCAACAGAAGTGTCCGGCGTGACTGTTAGATTGTTTGCGCTGGTTGTCGTGATTCCTGCCTGGGAATACGCTACGCGGTTGCTTGCAAGACCTGACCACGTCAACCCACTAAGAAACTAGGTTGCTTGTGACATAGTAGTTTGCGCCGTGTGCACAGTCGCGGTACCACTCGCATTGAAGATTTCGCGATATGGTAATCAGACCAGTCAACATAAAGTCAATTGATTTTGAATTGACCTAGATCAAGAACACCTTAATTAAGATCACGATATTATGTTGCGGAGAAGCTTCGCAAAATTGAAAAGTATTTCTTATAACCCTGGCGGCCACATCAAACTCCCCCACCTGTGGCCAGGTCAACTTCCCCCATCGTAGGTCAGCGGGACGCGGGGATAGTTACACGGTTTTCGAGCGCT
>CAMYNX010000383.1 GCA_947259875.1 uncultured Gammaproteobacteria bacterium
CTCAAATTAGAGCTCGTACATAAGCACGCATTAATTCTATATTTTAATCATTTCGTTGTTGACAGAGGGGGGTCCACATAAGCGAAGCGAAGGCGAGGAACCCTGGATAGGTGTCGCCGACGAGGGAGCGTGGGGTTTGCGCGAACGAGCCGTGCCCACACCGTCAAGTCAGTGTGGGAAGGACTGCGTAGCCTGGGTTTTGGGGCGAAGCGTCCTGGACGCAGGATGTATCCAGGAGAAAGGAATTAGTCGTCGCGAGACCGAGGCCGTTTGGGTCGACTCGGATGTCCCGAAATGTATACCGAGGGCCGCGACGCAATCATTATTCTACTTATACTTTACGTGAACAAGGCAGTTGTACAAATTTTTAAAGAGGCGTCTTTCCGCAACCTCTGCCTGGCGAATTAATACTCACGCCGCCTTTGACACTGTAATGGACACGTGCCGCCCGACCTCGGCAAGCATCTGAACTAGCCGGTCGATGGTGCATTTCTCGATCTTACCTTTCAGTACCTCGTTAAGGCGCGGTTGCGTCGTTTTCAGGGCCTTAGCGGCGGCGGCCTGGGTCAAGCCGCTTTCTTCGACGTACTGGCGCACTTCCACCATGAGCTGCGCCCGCAGCTTGAGATTTTCCGCATCAGGCAAGCCCAACTCTTCGAAGATGTTGGCACCTGCCGGGGTGATATGTTCGATGGTCATTGGCTTCTCCTGTGTTGGATCACTTCACGAAGTCGATCCTTGGCAATATCCAAATCCTTTTTGGCGGTCTTCTGGGTCTTCTTCTGGAAAGCATGGAGGATATAGACACCTTCCTCATACTTCGCCAGATAGATGATCCGGCGCTCTCCGTTCACGTGAAACCGGACTTCCCGCACACCTGCGCCGATGCTTGGCATGGGTTTCCAGTCGTCGGGGTCTTTCCCCTGCTGGATGAGATGAAGCTGAAAGCCGGCAGCCTGTTTGACCGCCTTCGGAAACGCGGTAAGCACTTTGAAACTGTTGCCGACCCAGATTAATTGCTTCATTGGTAGTGATTATATCAAATATGAGATATCCCGCAAGGATCTATATTGATATTCTTCGTGTTGCCTGGCGAACTAGTAATTGCGTATTCCGGGCCATGTTGAACACCCGTTCGGGGTGGTCACGCTAGCACGCTAGAACACGGCTTGGGCAGTAGGGAAAAGGATCTTGGTCAACTCCTTTCCCTACTGCCCGAATTCAGCGCAAACAGTTTCGCATTGGCCTATTGCGTTGTTCTAGCGCTCGTAGCCATCCCGAATTCTGATTCAATCTGCATGTGTTTTCCGCCGCTTGGGACCTTATACTGTAACTCACACGTTACGCTGTAACGACCCGCTAGGGATGCACCACGATGTCGATGTCAAGTGCCGAACGTCAAAGGAAATACCGCAAACGGATCAAAAGCGGCGAGCGGCGTCGTTTACAGCTCGTACTGTCGCTGGAGGTTGCCATTAAGATAGATTACCTGACAGACGCGTTACAGTGTAACCAAGTAGAGCTGCTCTCGCGATTGCTTCTGGAGGAGTGGGAACGACAAGGGGATCTGTCAAAACTTAGCTTATTTAAACGACAATCTAATTTAATGGACTTCAACTTATGCCGCTTGTTGCCATAAATCATAGTATTGTTGAATTTTAGACGGAATGGTATCACGACGAAATCGTAACGCTGAAAATTCATCTTTAAATCCCTTCATGACCTTAACCCTCGACTTCGTACCTCGATGGTCTTGCTCTAGCCTGTTGTTTTTATATTTCACATCGCGATGCTCAGTGCAATCGCCAAAAACAGTTTCCTTTGCCGGATAAAAAGCGGCTTCTTTATCAGTCGTTAGCATCTCGGGATAAAATCCAGCAACGTCACGGCATTGATAAAAACATTTCTCAGCAGCATCTTGGTTTTTAACATCACTAAGATAAACGTCGATGAGATTGCCTTCTTTGTCTATACATCTATAGAAGTAGCATCGACGCCCTTGAACTTTGATCTCTGTCGAATCGATATGCCACTTCTTTCCCATCGTCCCTCGGCGAGATTCACGCAATTTTATCCCTAACTCAACTCCAAAGGTGTGTACCCAGTTGTGTACCGTTTGATGGCTAAGATGAATACCTAATGATACACTACCAGCATGACCACTTCAGTGCGAAATTCGATATAATTCAAAGCAGTACCGGTTCGTTCATTAAATTGACAGTGGCACTCGCGACAGGCATACCGTTGGTAACCAAGCGATGTTAGACCTGATAACATGCGGGTACGAGTAGATTGACAGTGTGGGCAATTCACCTGGGGTCTCCTTGATCGAACCGACTGTGAAGAGTAATGATAGCAGGCCCTATCTACTCGGGCGAGACTCAGATTTGACAGATCCATCGGCCGCAGTTGCGTTATTTGCTGCTCGATGAGGGTCGCTACGAGGACGAGGAGCTTGCGCCGTTGAGGAATCTGGTCGCGGCGGTGTTTCGCCTGGAGAACAGCCGCACACCGGGCGATATCGTGCAGGTGCTTACGGCCCTCAATGATTGGCTGCAGGCACCGGAACAAGCCGGTCTGCGCCGCGCCTTTACGGTGTGGTTGCAGCGCGTGCTATTGCCGCGGCGGATGCCGGCGCAGCAATTTCCAGAGCTGACTGATTTGCAAGAGGTGAAGACGATGTTGGCAAGGACGGCAAGAGGGACGGCAAGAGGGACGGCAAGAGGGACGGCAAGAGGGTCTGGAGGAGGGACGGAAAGAAGGTGAGGTCTTGATATTGTTAAGACTGCTCGAGCACAAATTCGGTCCGTTATCGGAGCCGCATCGGCGCCGGCTGGAGGAGGCCGATGCAGACACGTTACTGCGATGGAGCGAGCGCGTACTGACAGTGGATCGAATTGACGATTTGTTCAACGGCTGAAGCTTTGGTTGTGCCTGGCGGATTAATGCTCACGCCTGCTTTTCCGTACTAGGACAGCAAAAAAAGTGGGAGGGCAAAGGTCAGTATAGCGGTATCCACTGTGGCCTATGTACCTGTAAAACATTAGGAAAGCAGGTGGGTTCTGAACTCAAATTCAGAATCCCCCCCCCACTTTTTTATGCGCTCCAAGTACCATTTATTCGGCCTTCTCGAAAGCGGCCATGCCCTTTGGCGGCACAATCCTCCTCCCTGCCGATGACTTCGCTGATTTAAGGTATTGGACGTGTTTAATGCATAATTAAACCGAAAGATAGGCAGCACAATGAGCGTTAGCAATGTTCACCATTTTCTGCCAAAACTCACTATGAATAGCCAATTCGTTCATGAGTTTATGGCGGCTGACACACCTTGTTTTGCGCTCGGACTCGCAAAAGAGCGCAAGCAACAGTGTGCGTTTTTGGCGATGCGCCCGAGCGAGACGATACCGCGGGAAATTGCTGATAAGGGATTCAATTTCGGTCATGCTCTTCTGGGGGTAGTGTGTTCCTTATCATGCTTTGGCGAGTTCGAGGTTATATTGTGAGAGAAAATATTTGATCGCACCGATGTGATTGGTTAGCTTCTTGGAAAAG
>CAMYNX010000384.1 GCA_947259875.1 uncultured Gammaproteobacteria bacterium
CTGTCCCTCGACTACCGCAAGTTCTTTGCTCCGATCCACCTCAACGACGCGCTCGACACCGGGCACCGCCGCAAGCGCCTTGTTCACGGCCTGCTCGCAGTGCCCACAAGTCATGCCGGTAACCTTTAACCTAATCATCTCGTTGCTCCTGTTTGTTATATTCAGTATTATCCCACCCCTCCTGGGGTGGGATAACGAACTATAACGCTCACAGATAAACCATGTCAAGTGTTGGCATTGCCTGCAACGCGAGGGTGTTCGGCCTTGAATCTGTCTTCATGCAATGGCGGAAACCCATTGCGTTTGACCTGCCACCAGGGTGATCATCGCGCTGCAGCAAAACCGGCGCTATACCTCAGGCGAACAACGCACTTTAGAGCTGGCGCTGATCGGCCGGCGCGTGCCTGAGATGAGGCTCGAGATCGGAAATTTAGTAGACCAAACGATTGGAGGCGTCGGCCATGGAGTTTGGAGAAAAATAGGGGTCGGAGTCACAGACTCCGACCCCTATTTTTTCATCGCTCCAGCGGAGCTTCCAGCCGCCCGACCCTGCGCTTGTCCCCGCACAGCAGGGGAACTACGCGCAGCACGAATCCCTTCGCCTTCATCCCGGACCCTGGGTGCAATGTGCGGCTAGTAGGTATGGATCAATGGCACACTTCAGCGAAAACTTCGACTGTTCTTTCCGCAGTGGATTTCCAGTTAAAGTCCTTGCAACGAAGGTAACCTGCCTTGATCAGACGCTGACGAAGTGTATCGTCGTCGACAACGCGAGATATGGCATCAGCAATAGCAACGGGGTCATTGGGCGATATCTGGATCGCTGCATTCCCAGCCACTTCGGGCATGCTCGATCGATCGCTGCAGATTACGGGACAACCACACGCCATTGCCTCCAGGATAGGCAACCCGAATCCTTCATACAGGCTCGGATAAACTAGGGCGCGCGCGCCTCCGTACAATCGCGCCAATTCCTCATCGGAAACGTGTCCAAGCAGCATAATACGATCTTTGAGCCTCATTTTGGTGATCGCCTCTTTGAACTCTTTATTCAACCACCCTGACCAACCCGCGCAGACCAACACGATATCGGATGAAACCTGGGTCATAGCTTTGGCCAATCCAACGAGGTTTTTCCTTGGCTCATGCGTCCCTACGAACAAGACATACTTTTTAGGAATTTGCCTTCTCTGCAAATAACCGTCGATTTCTGTGGAAGATCGTCTAAAAAAATTACTGGAGGCTGCCAGGGGTATCGCCGTCACTTGGTCAGCAGGTACTTGAAGGATATCTATTATTTCATCTCTAACGAAATCGGAGATCGTGATAATGTGATCGATGTGCCGAAGACGATTAAAAAAGTGTCGCTCGAAGTGGTGCACTCGATCCTGCGGATGGCAGTGTTTATGCGTGATTAGAGATAGATCGTAAATAGTAATTACGGATGGTATGGAGCGATTCTGCAGTAGCTGAAACGGCCCCGTCTCGTGATATATCTCTGCGAGATCAGGGTTGGCCAACCAGTTGAGCCGGGTCTCTACCGCTGTCTGTCGCACCTGCCGGGCGATTTGACGGATCCAGGACGGCAAATGTTGGCCTGCTACCCGCGTCCCCTGATCAGGCATGTAATTCAGGACACGACCGTGTGACATCCGCCAACTGTTGTTCAAGGATCGTTTGATAAAGTGTTCGCGTGTATCTTTGAACGCCAGTATAGATTGTTGTTAACGGGGCGGCATTAAGCAGAATACGCCTCCTGTTGGAAGCGTCAAAATTTTTGTTTCGCTGGGCGTGACCCAATGACTGCGCTTGGATATTCAGCATCAGACCTTTATAAAGAACTTATTTTTGGAATACCCGTTTTCTTGAAGCGGGTGACGAAAGTATACGATATTCCGTGACTTGAACCAACCGCAGGTGAAGGTAATTCATACCGGTCTTGAGTGCTTTTATCTGCCTTGGAGTACTTTTTGTCATAATCTGAGTGATTGTTTCAGTGACCGCAAATCATTCAAAAACTTTGACCGATTCCAAATTACTCTTTATATGTTCTGGGGTCGACTAATCATGCCCTGTGTAAATACTACCAACGCCTGGTTATCGGAGTCGCAGTAGGTATGAGCCGGCGCGACCAAACGTAATCGTCACCACACTACTCGTTGGATGAATCCATGATTGCCAGATGTCGGCATTTCCAAATTCAGCGACCTACGAGCGAAAAGACGAGCCTTGGCGCGCCTCAAAGCATATGTTTCTGCGTCATGATTGCAAAATCGTGCTATCGTTAATGATCCTCGAATGGTGGAATAAATTCTGATTTATCGCCCATTTGTCTATCCAGCAAGCCTGTTTCTAGCTCCAGCCGTGCCGCAACTCTTTCAATAAAACAGACATGAGCCGTCCGCACATCTTTCAGTTAATCACACACGCGAGAAAGGGAGGGGCGCAGGCGCACGTGCAGGCGTTGCTGGCGAACATGAATGACCGCTATCAGATGTCATTAGCCTGTGGTGAGGAAGGATACTTGGTGGATCAGGCGGCCCGTCTCGGAATAAAGACCTACTATCTGCCAGAGTTAATTCGGTTACCGTCGCCACTGCGTGATCGGCAAGCTTATCGACGGCTGGTGACCATACTGCAGCGAGAAAAACCCGACTTGCTGCACACACACTCGACCAAAGCAGGGGTACTGGGCCGTCAAGCGGCAAGCCGGCTCGGCATCAAGAACGTTTACACCGCC
>CAMYNX010000385.1 GCA_947259875.1 uncultured Gammaproteobacteria bacterium
GTGTCCGCGGTGCGACGCCAAGCTCACCTATCACAAACGCCGAGATCACTTGCGTTGCCACCACTGTGGGCACGAGGCACAGGCGCCGCCCAGTTGTCCTAATTGTGGCCATGCACCACTGATCAACCTCGGGGAGGGCACGCAGCGCATCGAGGAATCGCTGAGCACCCTGTTCCCGCGGGCGACGATACTGCGCATCGACCGGGACGCCACCCGGCGCAAAGGCCATCTCGAGGAGACGCTGCAACGGGTCCACAAGGGCGAGGCGGACATCCTCGTCGGCACGCAATTACTCGCCAAAGGCCACGACTTTCCCAACGTCACCCTGGTCGGGGTGATCAATGCCGACCAAGGCTTGTACAGCGTTGACTTTCGTGCCGCCGAGCATCTGTTCCAGCAGATCATCCAGGTGGCGGGCCGTGCCGGGCGTGCCGACAAACCGGGCGATGTGCTGATCCAAACCTGGTACCCCACGCATCCGTATTTTGAGTCGCTGCTCGCGCACGATTACCAAGGCTTTGCCGAGGCCATGCTGACCGAGCGCCGCGAGGCACACTATCCACCCTATTCTTATTTCGCCCTGTTGCGCGCGGAATCGCCCCACGACCGGGCGGCGATCGGGTTTCTCGACTTTGCCCGTGAGCAAGCGCTGCAAGTAACGCAACAGACGCGGTCCAAGGGGGTGGTCATCATGGACCCGGTACCGGCGCCGATGGAGAAACGTGCCGGCCGCTACCGCGCCCAATTGCTGGTCAGCGCCACCCATCGGCGGCCGCTGCACCGCGTGCTCACATCGTGGTTGCAGCAGCTCGAGCAATCGCCGCGATCGCGGAAGGTGCGCTGGTCGCTCGACGTCGATCCGGTGGATTTGTATTGACCAAGGCACGCCGGCGCGATTCTCCGCTTCTACTGGGAACAAGCGGTGGGTAGAATCACGACCCGTCCCAGACCAGAACTAATCTTGAAACAACAACTACAAGAACTGTTTGCTGCCGCCGTCGAGAGGCTGAAGCGTGACGGTGTGCTGGCGCCGGATCAACAGGTGGCGGTTCGATTCGAACGCGCACGCCAAAAACAGCATGGCGACTTCGCTACTAACATGGCACTGTCACTGGCGAAAACCTGCGGGCGGGCGCCCCGGGAACTCGCGCAATTGATCATCGATGCGTTGCCCGCTGCGCCCGAGATCGTCAAGGTCGAGATCGCGGGGCCGGGGTTCATCAACGTGTTTCTCGCCGCCGATTCCCAGTCTCAGGTAGTCGGCGCAATCCGCGACGCCGGCAAGGGTTACGGCCGTAGCACATTGGGCGCCGGGCAAAAGGTGGTCATCGAGTTCGTCTCCGCCAATCCCACCGGTCCGCTGCACGTGGGACACGGCCGCGGCGCCGCATTCGGTGACTCACTGGCGCGTCTGCTGGCGGCCACCGGTTTCGCGGTGGTCACGGAATATTATGTCAACGACGCGGGCCGGCAGATGGATATCCTGGCGGTCAGCGTGTGGCTGCGATATCTGGAGCTGTGCGGAGAACAGATCGCGTTTCCCTGCCACCGTCCATCGCGAACATGGCGACCGTTACCGCCACCCAAGCGACAAGGTGTGCGCGGACATTGACGGCCAAGACCTCGAGTCACAATTGGATTCACTGATCCAGCGCGCCAAGACGCTATTGGGACAAGAGGGCTATCGGTATGTGCTCGGCGTGGGATTGAATGCGCTGACCGCTGACATTCGCGGTGATCTCGAGCAGTTCAACGTCAACTACGACCGCTGGTTTTCAGAACGCTCGTTAATAGACGATCATCACCTCGACACCGCACTCCAGGCGCTGGCGAAGAGCGGCACCGTATTCGAACGGGATGGCGCACTGTGGTTTCGCTCCACCGCCTTTGGGGATGAAAAGGATCGGGTGGTGGTGCGAGAAAACGGCGCACCGACCTATTTCGCTTCCGACATCGCCTATCATCTCAACAAGCTAGAGCGTGGTTTTGATCGCTTGATCGATGTGTGGGGGGCGGATCATCACGGGTACATGCCGCGGATG
>CAMYNX010000386.1 GCA_947259875.1 uncultured Gammaproteobacteria bacterium
ACCCAAGCCCTCGGTGGACACCGGGCTGGGACTGGAAAGATTGGCCACCGTGTTACAGGGGGTGCACAGTAATTACGATATCGATTTGTTCAAGAATCTAGTGCGTGCGGCGCAGGACATCACCGGCGCTGCGGATATCCACGACAAGTCGTTGCTGGTGTTGGCCGACCACATCAGGTCCACGGCGTTTCTCATCACCGACGGCGTGATGCCCAGCAACGAGGGCCGCGGCTATGTGCTGCGCCGAATCATGCGCCGTGCGATTCGCCACGGTTATCGCCTGGGCGGCGAGACACCGTTTTTCTGCGATCTGGTGCGGCCTTTGGTCCTCGAGATGGGGGCTGCCTATCCAGAATTGGCCGCGGCGGAAGAGCAAGTCGTCAGCGTGATTAATACAGAAGAGCAACGGTTCGCGGAAACCCTGGAGCAGGGCATGCGCATCCTGGACCAGGAGGTCGCGGCCATGAGCGGCAAGGTCATTCCCGGCGAGGTAGTGTTCCGATTGTATGATACCTACGGATTCCCGGCCGATCTCACCGCGGATGTGGCACGAGAGCGCGGCCTGTCGGTAGACATGGACGGATTCGAGACGGCGATGGCCGAGCAGCGCGACCGCGGGCGGGCCGCGAGCCAGTTTGCCGCGGCCGAGACGATCAAGGTGCAGGGCGCCGAGTGCACCGAATTCACCGGCTATGCGACCTTGGGCGATACTGCGGTAGTACAGGCCATCGTCCAGGACGGCGTCCAGGTGCAGGCCGTCGAAGCCGGCGCCGAGGCCATCATCGTCCTGGATCAAACGCCGTTCTATGCCGAAAGCGGCGGGCAGGTCGGCGACAGTGGCCGGCTGCGTCATGGCGACACCGTATTCGATGTCACTGATACCCAAAAGCTGCCGAATATGGTCATCGGTCATGTTGGGCGGGTGCGTATGGGACGGCTTGGTGTCAACGACACGGTGCACGCGGACGTTGACGGCACATCACGCGCCGCCACGGCGCGTAATCACTCGGCCACCCACTTGCTGCACGCGGCATTGAAAGCCGTATTGGGTGCCCACGTGCAGCAAAAGGGCTCGCTGGTCGAGGCGCCGCGGCTGCGCTTTGACTTCTCGCACAACGAGGTGGTCAGTGCCGAGCAACTCATCGAACGGCTGGTTAATGAACAAATCCTCACCAATCGCGCGGTGGAGACCCGGGTGATGCAATTGGAAGAGGCCAAGGCCGCCGGGGCCGCGGCATTGTTCGGCGAAAAATACGATGAGAATGTACGCGTGGTGGGCATGGGCGAGTTCTCGCTCGAACTGTGCGGCGGCACGCATGTGCAGCGCACCGGTGACATCGGTTTGTTCAAGATCACCTCCGAGACCGGCATCGCGGCGGGGGTGCGGCGCATCGAGGCGGTCACCGGAGACGGTGCGTACGCGTACGTCAGCAATCAGTTGGATATCCTCGACCGGTCGGCGCAGTTGTTGAAGAGCTCACGCGACGATCTGGAAGATAAGGTGAAACAAGCCCTGGAGCGCATCAAGCGGTTGGAGAAGGAAAAGCAGCAGCTACAGGCGCGGCTGGCGACGGGTGCCGGGTCCGATCTAGCCGAACAAGTACAGGAAGTTGGGGACATCAAGATCCTCGCCGCGCGCCTTGACGGCGCCGACAGCGCGGCGATGCGGGCCACCATCGACCGGTTCAGGGACCGGCTGGGCGAGGCGGTGGTCGTGTTGGGCGCCGCGGAAGATGGCAAGGCCCGATTGGCGGCGGGGGTGTCCAAGGCGTTGAGCAAACGCGTGCATGCCGGCAAGCTCATCCAGCATGTTTCCGCCGTCGGCGGGGGCAAGGGCGGGGGGCGCCCGGATATGGCCGAAGGCGGGCTGCCGAGCGCGGAAAAACTGGATCAGAGCCTGGATGCGGTGCTTGCGTGGGTGAAGGAACAGTTGTAACCGGTGACTTGATGCATCCGGTGCACGGTTTACGCCGGCAAGAAAAACCGCTTTAATCCGCCTCGCTTTTTAACGCTGACGATGAGAACTTTCTTTGGGCTTAATAGTAGAAAAATACGGTGGTACCTCGGTGGGCGATCTTGGGCGCATCAATGCGGTGGCGGACAAGGTGGCGAAATCCCGTGCCGATGGCAACGACATGGTGGTGGTGGTCTCCGCCATGAGCGGAGAAACGAACCGCCTTTCGGAACTTGCGGGGGAGATTAATCCCTTGGCGCCAGCCCGCGAGGTGGACGTGTTGTTGTCTACCGGCGAGCAAGTGACGATCGCGCTGCTGTCGATGGCGTTGCATCGGCGCGGTGTTGATGCGCGTTCGTATACCGGCAGCCAGGTCCATATCCGTACCGACAGTGTGCACGGCCGGGCGCGTATCCTGGAAATCGACGACGCGCGGGTACGCAATGACATTGCCAACGGCTGCGTGGTGGTGGTGGCGGGCTTTCAAGGCGTCGATCAGGAACGAAACATCACCACCCTGGGACGGGGCGGTTCCGATACCACGGCGGTCGCGATGGCGGCGGCGATGGGTGCCGACGAGTGTCGAATCTACACCGATGTCGACGGCGTT
>CAMYNX010000387.1 GCA_947259875.1 uncultured Gammaproteobacteria bacterium
AGCTGTTGACGTAACGCCAGATTCTCTAGAACTAACTCGTGGCGTGGGCGGATGGCTGAACGCAGCGCGCCGAGCAGTATTCTCAACCATTTGAACATGGGCTCCAGACTAGCCGGAGTCTCTAGAAAAACGCAATAGAATCACCGCGGACGAATATTCAGGAGGGACAACGTTGCACGCCTTCCCCGCGCGAAACGGTGACTGGAAGGGACAGGAAATACACAGGAAGTGACTACCGGGTTTCACGTAGGTTTCACGTTCCCCATCAAGGCGAGCCTGCCGCCATAATCCGCTGTGAGTATTCAGCAAATCAACCGTTGATGCGACACAAGAAACCACCTCCACGACTAATATGGTCTTTGACACCATACATATTATATGGTATATAAAACCATATAATGAAAGCACGGAAGGTCTTACATAAAAAGACAAAATTCGAAGACGGAGCGATTCGAGAAATGGTGATTTGGCAGTTGTCGGAGACGACGAAAAACCGGCCGCACGGAATAAAGTACAGGCTGTATTATGGTAAGGAGGGTCAGCGGTTGGTCGGATACGACAATGAAACAGGGAAAGGCGATCACCGCCATTTTCTGGGAAAGGAATTCCCATACAAGTTTGAGAATGTAGAGAAATTGTTGGCCGATTTTAAGGACGACATACAGAGCGTGAGGCAGAGAAATGGCTAAAAGAAAGCTAGTGATCCGGATCGGTGCTACCGATGCTGACTTCAAAGAGTTTAAAGATACTTGGAAGCGGCTCGAGCGCAAAGAGAAAGTGATGCCGAAATATTCTTTGACTTTTGAAAACTGGATGACCTGGCTGAACGCGCTCACGCCGAAACGCTGGGAGATGCTCGCTTATTTGCGGCAGCAGGGAGAAATGTCTATTTACTCTCTAGCGAAAAAGTTAAATAGGGATTATAAGAATGTCCATACGGATGTGACGGAATTAATGGAGCTCGGCCTGATTGAGCGAAAAGATAAGAAGGTCTTCGTTCCTTGGGACGAGATAGATGCACAATTGAAATTGGCAGCTTAAAATGGTGTAGTGGTCTGCCGATTTCTGCGGTTCGCATATCTGAGTAGTTTTAGCGGTTGGTGTCGGAACTTGGTTTTTATCGGCGCGCGTATGAGACGTAGTTATCGGGCTAAGCTGCTCTGGAAATTCCGGGCCGGGATTCTAGACGCACAATGGTTTGGGTCTCGGATTCCTAATCACGCGGCCATTGGCAGCTGGGCGAGTCCGCGACAATGCGTTTCCCAACGAAACTCGTCGAGTGTGGCTCGCTCTCTACTGGATTCACCGCTGAGTTCGGCCGGTGTTTTGCCATCTAGCGAAGCGTGAACACGTTCCTGGTTGTAATAATACTGGAATTCTCGGAGCTTTCTTTCCAGATCAACCGTATTCCAGAAAAGAATGCGATCAAGGAATACCGGGGACCGTCTTGATTTCGTCAATGTTAAAGACACGCAGGTTCGCCTGCCACCGGTGATACTCAAATAGAGGATCGTTGTCCGAACTCAAGTATTTCGGTGGTGGGATGCCAGTAATGACTTTATTGAACATCCGGCAAAGGACCATGCCATTGACGTCGCCGGCGTGAACCGCAAATCCGATAAGTCGGCGCGTGAACTGATCCATCACGACCAACACCCAGTGACTTTTGAGTGTAATAGATTCGCACCGGAAAAGATCCAAGCTCCACAAACTGTCTTTCGTATGCCCGAGGAAAGTCAACCAAGAAGGGCCATTCCCACCGCATTCAGGATGGTAATACTGGGCGAGGACGCGACGCACGACGTTCTTGTCGATTTCAACGCCAAAAGTCTTCGAGATAATCAAAGCGATTCGCGGGCAGCCAAAGTCTGGATTTCGGCGTTTGATTTCGACGATGGCGAGAATGAGTTGCTCAGAGGGACCTTTCGGCCCAGGTTTTGTTCGGGTTCTGGGAGAGAATAAGAGCCGATACTTCCGATGAACGAGATATTGGTGAAATCGAAGCAGCGTTGATGGGCGCAATATGACGGACGATTTACGAATCCGGCTGGGTCGAAGGAACAACGACCAGAATCCCAAGAAGAACCGATCGGCCGCAACTAGATTAGGGGCCCGCTGGCGAGAGCGCCCGATGATTTGTAGCTGATGTTTGAGCAGAAGGTTCTCAGCAATTACCGCCCTGATGCCGCCAGGTCCAAGAACTTTGGCGGCGGTGATTAACAGGTGGGCAATGAGTAGCAATGCATCCTTCATATACAAGGAGATTAGCGCAGGATATCCAGTAGCGGCAATATTGTGTTATCAGCTGCTTTCGCGGCAGAATTAGGAATTCGAGACGCACAGGTCAACCGCCAGCGTGGCAACCATCCCGAGTACGTGTTCACCTATGCCGGACACCGTATCTCGAAGATGAATATTACCGCATGGAAAACTGCCAGGCGAAAGGCGGGCCTGGAAAACGTATTTGGGGAAACCACGAGCAAGATGCCGCGGCACTTTCGTGTGCACGATCTACGCGTGACCTGCAGTACGTGGCTGCGGGAAGCCGGCGTGTCCAGGGAAGACCGCCAAGCGATCTTGAATCACTACAACGGTGATATCACCACGCATTACAGCGTGACGGAGATCGGGTATATGCTCGAACAGGTGGAAAAGCTCGTTAACCTGGTGCACAAGCCGAGGTTTTACCTCGTGCGGGCCACGGCGTAAGGGCCAAATACGGGCCAGTTGAAATGGGGGACTTCCGAGTGATTGCTAAGTCGTTGAAGAATTGGCGCGCCCGGAGGGACTCGAACCCCCGACCACCTGGTTCGAAGCCAGGTACTCTATCCAACTGAGCTACAGGCGCGATGCTGAAAGTGCAAAGTG
>CAMYNX010000388.1 GCA_947259875.1 uncultured Gammaproteobacteria bacterium
TGGCATACATGTGGAAGCGCGCTCGCGCATCAATCAGACGTGCGCCATTGCGCGTAAAGGTATGGCTACCGCCGATCCACGGATGTTCCCACCCGCTGTCTGGATAGACCCCAGCGTTGCAGAAATTCGGCCCTCAGGCGGCCACTTCAAGGGCATCGAGGTAATGCAACAACTCTGTTTCGACGGCGGCGTTGTCGTTCATGGAGAGCACAAGCTTTCCTTGCGGACGAATGAGCCGGCCTGCGCGCTGGATGAGATTGCGCCGGAGCGTGTCGAGCTGCTGAAACGCCCACAGTGCCGTGCGTTTCGCGGTGGTGCCGCGTTGCGCGGTGTGTGCGATCATCTGTAGCTCTCGAGTCAGGTTGTGGGCGAGCATCGCCGAGAGCAAGTAGATCTGGTTGCCGACTCGAGAGTTCACCGCAACGTAGTCCCCGTGACAATGTGACTTCAGCTCCGCGAAAATCCCTTCCTGAGAACCACGTCCTTCGTGGAAGGTCACCACTCGCTTTGCCCGCACCCGCTTGTTGGTCACGATGACCTTGAATTCGTAGCCTTCCTCGTGTGGCACGAAGAGGTCGAGCTGAATCGGCTCCTTGTTCTGAAGCCGCACCCGCTTTCGCATAAACAGGAAGCGGTAGGTCTTGCTCCAACTGTCGGGCTTCCACTGGCTCTCGAGGAAACTCAACTCCTCGTTGATGCGCCGCCAGCGTCGACGCCCCTCAACTATCCGCTTGAGCACCGCAAAACGCTCGAAGGGTACCGAGGCGGTGAACTCCACGCCCGCATCGTGCAGTGCCGTCACGATGGCCTCACTGAAGAACGCGCTGTCTACACGGGTCTCGATCCGAGCCTTGGGCAGCGTGTCGCGGATCTCGTCAACACACTGCTCCACGAAGTCCTGCGCACCGTTGGAGTCATGCACGTTGCCCGGCCGGTGATGCACATCGAGCACCTGGCCGGTCTGGGCGATGGTGCTAAACAGCGGATAGTAACTACGCGCACCTTTCTTCTTTTTGTTGAAACCCACGGCCGTACCTTCGGCGTGCCTGCCAGTACTCTGCACCGAGCCATCGAAGTCGGCCGTGACTCGAGCGAGACCCAACTCTCCCAGGCGCTTGAGCACGAACTGGCGGTTCTCCTCGCGAAGGTTCTCTACGCTGCGATCATCGGCGCTCGCGAGCGCCCGGCTTACGGTGGAGATCTCCGGCAGGTGCTTGAGCCCGAGCAGTCGCTTGACCATCTCGTCATCGTGGTAGTAACGCACATCGCGAAGCTCGCGGTATCCAAGCACCAGGTGCACGATCAACATCATCACCACGACGTGGTGACCATAGATGCGGCTGCCTGTGAGGTGACGAAAGCACTGCCGCAGCCGCTCCTTCAGTTCGAGCTTCGTGAACAAGCGCTGGAAGATGATGAGTCCCGAGAACGAAGTCAGCTGCTGCGCCTCGAAGCGCACCTCACCTCCAATGCATCTCTCGCTTTACCTCGCACTTCGCTTTTGCTACGTTTCACCGTAGTGGTCTCCTTTGCATCTGGTACGCGCTGGTTAGCACTTGCATTGTACCAATAAGGAGACCACTACTTCGCTTTTTCTAGCGACCTGCGCTGCCAAACAAACGGTTCGCGTAGCACCGTAAGCCCTCGCAGTGACGCTGTCGGTTAACGTCACCAGGGGTGAGGTTAACCGACAGCGTCTAAGTGCATCGAAACGCCTTGTATCGCAGTGTCTACGTCCAATGTCGCCGTCGTTTTATGCAACTGGAAGGTAGAGTGAGCTTTGAATCCAACGGCTACGACCCCGTTATCCCCCTTCAGACGTACACATCTATGCCTTTATGTGGGCGTCAAGATGGGAGATTTCGGGGGTTCCAGAGAACCTTGCCTCGATATAGCCGTGTACAAGATATATCCTTAATAGCGTTGCACTCGCCCCGCAGTCTTTTGCCCCGCCATTACTAATGTTGCCCGCACGTTGATTGTCGGCAAGGTCTTCGAAATCTACATTGACTTGCGTGTCAATAACATTCTTCAGAACAATTCGATATCTGTTTCGCTTAGATGCTTCCGGAATGGGATATAACGATACCTCGAACGTCATCTCGCCGGTGCCGCCGATCGTAAATCCGGGCAGCACGGAGACTGACTCGATAACTCCATCATGCCAGACCAAGTCCTCCAAACTCGTTGCCACGTTCGGTTCCTCACTGAGCAGCGCGGAACGCCGCACCACCCATCAATATCAATGGACACAGTTCAGGCTGCAAGATGCAGCCCACCACGCATACGCCGCCGATCAACGCTGCGCCTACAGGGCAGGCTTCACAAAAAGTGCGCTCCGCGTTGTTCGCGTTCGGCTCTGGTTGAAAGCCGTGCCGTCTGGCGCAATCGAGCACCCTACGTGGCGCGTCCGTGTAGGTACCTCCGTGTGACGTGCCACCGAGTTCTCCCATTTCTCCACTTCCAGTGCCGCGACATTCCCAGTGCAAATGGCGTCCACCGCCTTGATGGTCATAGTCGATGCGAATTCGGCAACCGCCACCGCAATCCTTCCATTGCCCCGTCCGGTGTTGGAGTCCATCGGGATCCACGAATCGAATCGGGTTAGCAACAGCGTAAAGATAGGTATTAAGCCCACCGTCCAACCCAATCGGGTCGCTTCTCAGGTATCGTCCCGAACTCGGGTCATAATATCGATGGTA
>CAMYNX010000389.1 GCA_947259875.1 uncultured Gammaproteobacteria bacterium
ACGACCACATCGGCACCGTCAAGCAGCGCCTCTACCTCGGCGGGCTGCGCCTCGCCGGGATGTTGAACGAGATCTACGATTAGGCGCCCCGGCCGGGCCGTCAGTCGGTCTTCTGCCAGCGGATCTCGACGCCCGCGCGCTCGCCCAGGGCGGTCCTGAGCAGGGCCATCAGGGCCTCGCTGCCGCCGCGCTCGCCGAGCATCGCCACCGTCTCCGGCCGCAGGTAGTAGTCCTGGTCGTCGGAGGTCTCCTCCTCCAGGTTGTCGATCAGGAACTCGAGGTCGCTCTCCGAGATGTCGCCGATCGCGGCGCCGGAGTCGTTGTCGTAGAGGGTGATCGCCATGGAAGTCTCCTCGAGTCGTGGGCTGTCCGTCGCCCCGGCAATCATAGCGTCCCAGCCGGGCCGCAAGTCGGGCTGCGCCCGAGAACCTCGGGGCCGGTAACGTCCCGGGAGACAGGCCCAGGCGGTGACTGGAAGACCACCGGCCGGGAGTGATGAGATCGTCAATAGAAGATTTTGAAACCGGTTGGTATGGAATGAAAATACGTTTAGACACAACCGATATAGACAAGCTCATTGAGTATTTACAATTGCTAAAGAAAGATGATGATTACCATTTTCATATGTTTTCCACTGCCTTTGAAAAGGACACTGGAGGGGTTGCTGATATCGAGTTTTCTCGCAAAGCTGATTCAGAAACTCCTAATATGGACATCGGTGCTTGAACCGTGTAGCCGGGTGGGCACGGCCCACCAATAACTGACCAATGTCAGCTTACACCGCAAACACGCCCTTGTCGCACCCGTCAGTTAGGGTGACAGCGCACTTAGGCTGAGGAAACTAT
This sequence comes from uncultured Gammaproteobacteria bacterium, assembly GCA_947259875.1. GTDB lineage: Bacteria > Pseudomonadota > Gammaproteobacteria > Arenicellales > JAANXG01 > CALZGZ01. Next base: position 846 of record CAMYNX010000389.1, read on the forward strand.
AACCACGAATATTGAATGTCGGCTTTCTGCAGCGGCTACCTCATAATATTCTTCGCAACAATGGCTGTTATCAGGGTGAACTCGCACGCAGTGATACATGGAGAGCTATGCGAATAGCGAGCGAGGTATCACAAGCCCTCGGTAGGGGCCAGAGAGACGTGACCACCTTCGCAGAAAGTGGGCAGTCGCTACTAGTCTCGTCAGTCACTTGAGAGCCGAAGCGCTAGCGTAGGTGACGAGGACGGCCGAGGCCTAAAATGGTTGTCGAGGAACGCAGTGGAGTTGGCCCATGGACGGGGCAACTCTTTAGACTCACTTGAATAGCTGTAGGTGACTCATTGGCTGGTGTTGGCGTGCGCCGTGCAAAGGCGGCGTTTCTCAGTGGGTGCAAATCCCACCCGGCAATTTTGCTCCAGCCGGAAGCAATCGGAGCAGTCATGGAGGTAACGAAGTGGCTGAAGCCTTCGATGTAACGGATCACTAAAGGTGATCTAGCGTGCGTGCAGGCCGTAACGTGAGTGAACGCTGAGCAAGCCTCGAAAAGGCCATTGCGCAGGCCGACCCGACCGCCAATTCGGGGAAGGCTGATATGACAGAGGGACAGCATGTACACAAGAGGGAAACGCACGCAACACGGGAAGCCCTTTGGCGTGGTGCAGGAATAACCAACCGGACGCCCGTGAGGGACAGGCCGGGCGCCTTGGGGTGGCGGAGAGGTTCGTAGTACCGAGGAAGTCGGGTAATGCCGATGGAGGGAAGGAACCTTAGTTCAAGACAAACGCAACAAGTAGAAAAGGACAGGAGATTGGGCAACCTATCAACTCCGATTCGTGTTCAGAGACTACAGAGGGCGTTACACGCGAAAGCGAAGGCAGCGCCTGGCTTCCGTTTCTATGCCTTGTACGACAAGATTTATCGGGAAGATATTCTGATGCATGCCTATGCTAAGTGCCGCTCAAATAAGGGCGCACCGGGTGTGGACCGGCAGGACTTCTCCGACGTCGAAGCGTATGGGGTCGAACGGTGGCTAGGTGAACTGGCGCTTGCGCTCAGAGAGGAGACTTATCAACCGGACTCTATCAGACGTGTGTTTATCCCGAAGGCCAATGGCAAACTCAGGCCGCTGGGCATCTCAACCTTGCGGGATCGGGTCTGCATGACAGCAGCCATGCTGGTGCTGGAACCGATCTTCGAAGCCGAAGTCACCCGGACGTCGTTGACGCCGACCTCTCGGACTATTTCGGGAGCATCCCCCATGCCGAACTGCTGAAGTCAGTGGCGCGCCGCATCATTGATCGACGCGTGTTACATCTGATTAAGCAATGGCTGGAATGCCCCGTTGAAGAAACCGACAGACGAGGACGGAATACTCGGACTACGGTGTCTAAGGACAGCCGATGTGGCATCCCGCAGGGCTCACCCATTACGCCGGTTACAACTGTGCATAATTGACCCTCCCGTTTCTGACGGTGATGCAGAGCTAGTTGCATCATTTGCAGGCGCTTCTGGATCTATTCGGA
>CAMYNX010000390.1 GCA_947259875.1 uncultured Gammaproteobacteria bacterium
CAAACCACCGACACCACCCGCCAAAGTAATACTGGCCTCCAACTTGGTGTAGGTTCCTTCAAACTTGGAGATGTCCTTCAGGTCGTAAACCTCACCCTCGGCAGCTACTTTGGATACCCCGACCGTTCCGAGGCTGAGGCCGCCGATCTTGAAATCGTGCTTTTTGCCGTTGAAGGTCAGTACGCCTCCACCTCTGCTGCCACCGATGATGAATCCAAATTGCGTTTCATCTATAGAAACTGTCCCCGACGGTTTCTTGGCGTCTTCCGCGACAGCGTTGGTTGCCACGGCCAACATGGCAGCCAAAATCAAAGAACGCGCTGCATTTTTGGTCATTAACATTCGAATATCTCCTTGGTTGGGGTTAATAATCGAGGTGGTGGACGACAACAATATGAATCACGTCCACGAGGGCTCACAAGCGCTGTTTCCGTAACGCGGGATCTATCGCGAAAATTCGTACTTTACTCCGAGCCCGATGGCATCGACCCTGAGATCAGTCACACTCGTATCGATGCGGTTATACTCTAAAAAGATGTTCCAGTTTCCGAGATCCCATTCCGCGCCGATGCCACCGCCCAGTTCTGTTTTATCGTCATCATCGCTGATTTGCCCGATGCCCGGAATGAACTGGTCTGACGTTGCATTGACGAAGAATGCACCCAGTTTCGCATACAGGTCGAATTGCTCCGCCACGCTCCAGTTGGCCACGCCCGCCAACCAGAAGGCGTCGGCGTCGACCTTGATGCCGCTGCCGCCCTCGTAGTCGCCCAGATCGAGCCAGCCGCCCTCGAGACCGATAATGTCGTTGAACATGTAACCGCCCTTGATGAAGAACGCGTTATCGCTGTCGTCGAAGTCCAGATCGTCTATATCCTTGAAGTTGGCGTCCAGACGGGTAACACCAGCGCCTAAGTACCAGCCTGTGTCGTCGTCCGCCTGCACGGCGAACGCTCCCGACGCCAGTAACAGAGCCGTTGCGCTCACAACAATCTTCTTGGATTTAAAAATTGTCATAATTCTTGGTCTCCTTAAGTTTTTTCATTACATCGCAATAAAATCCACATGGCTGTTGCGTTAGTAACCGCGGCGCGTAACACGCTAAGTCACCGTGAACTGTATGTCCGCGGGCGCTATGTGAAATACGTGTGGAGCCGAATGCCGGCACAACGTCGTGCCGGATCAGGCTATTGAGCTCTTTCAAGCCTACCTGACTCAATGCGAGATAGACCCGCATAAGGTCCGCATATGACACGGTTGGCCTGAATACACGCCTCACGAAGGCCACAGCAGGCTAGATCATGCGTCGGGAGATACCCGATCGTCTATCCACATTACGTCAATCGACTTGGATTTCCCGCTCGCATCGCGAGCGTTTCCCTTGGCGAATCCCCGAACCGTTCGTGGAACTGTATGGAAAACCGTCCGAGGTGGTTGAATCCGTGCCGCAGGGCGGCGATCTCAGCGACGGAAACCTGCGAGGCGTGTGCAGTAGCCAGCTCACGGCGCGCCGCGTCCAGCCGCACGGTCTTGAGATACTTCGAAATCGTGAGGCCGAAATACTCCCGAAAGTTACGCTGCAAGGTCCGAACCCCGACCCCCGTCACGCGGCACAGATCCTGGCTGCACACGGCTCCGTAGTAATACTCCTCGATGAACTCCTGTGCGCGCTTGCCGCTGAAGGCGTAGGCGCCGTCCAGGAACAGCATGTGCAGGTGGATGTGAGGTTGAGCGCCGAGCCGTAACGCTGGATCAGGGTCACCGCGCCCGTGCGGGCACCCGATGCCACGGTCAAACCGGAGCGCCTGGCGACTCAGCAACTTGACTAGGGTTGAGGACTTTCTGTTCGAAACCGTTTTACTTGATGTAATAACCAGACAAAGATGTGTTACTCACTCTGAATTGGGGAGACCACCTCCACCTGCCACTCTGAATTTACCCACAGACCGATAACCTGTACCGGCAAATCCCACGATTGTGCGGAAGCTACAGCTTCCCTAATATCCTGTTTGTGCTGCGCCTCAGAAACCGGATTTGCCGCGCAGTCGTGGTGGCCTATTACGGCCACGGTTTTTGAGTTGTGGGCGTTAACGGAAATCAACACCTTTTGTTTGATGGCCTCAAGCACGTCCGCCGATCCGCCGGCAAGCGCCTTGTC